>JANQHG010000276.1 GCA_028277115.1 Azospirillaceae bacterium | reverse complement strand
TACCTCTGGATGGTCTTGGGCGCGAGGCGCCGTTTGACCGAGCCCAGCCGCACGGAGAAGCTGAAACCGAGGAACTTGCGTTTGGACGGTTTACCGACGGCTCCTCGCTGTTTCACGTGGGTAGCTGGAATTCCAGCTACCCACGTGAAACAGCGAGGAGCCCGATTTGGTTGATATCTATGAGGGTCGCACTGGTCGGTTTTCCGCCCGAACTTCGGCGACAATTTCGTCGATTTCTTCCATGGTCATTTTATTTAGTCCAGACAATTGGGCTTGTTTGCGTAACTCGGCAAGAGACCGAATGGCGCAAGGGCGGATATCGCTGAGCGGCATGGACAGCCGAAACGCCAATTCATCCTCGGGCACGATTTCAAGTCTTTGAACGATGTCAGGGTCGCTGAATTCGCGGGTGACGCGCATGACACACCTACGTCGACCTGATGTTAAATCTGGAAGACAGTGTGCCTTTGACCGATCGGACGTTCAAGCTCGCCGACAGGTCTTTGTGGGTTCGCAAGACCCACGCGGCATGCACTCGCTCCCGGCGGCGGTAACCCGGGGTCGTTTCCGAATCTGGTTTGTGAAGGCTTCCTTTAAGAAGCCAAAGCCGCCGACCCAATGTTAAGGTGATGCGTGTCTGCTCCTCACCGCCCCACCGCTCACCATGACCTGGCACCCCGACCTCTACGAACGCTTCCTCGCCTGGCGCACCCGCCCGTTCGCCGACCTCATCGCCGCGGTGGCGCCGTGGGTGGTGCGGCCGCGGCGGATCGTCGATCTTGGCTGCGGCACCGGGCGCAACAGTCGCTGGCTGAAGGCGCGTTGGCCCGCGGCCGAGGTGATCGGCGTCGATCGGTCCGCCGAGATGCTGGCGCGCGCCGCCGCGGTGCCGGGACCTGCCGTGCGGTGGGTCGAGGCCGATCTCGCCGATCTTGCGGCGTGGCAGCCGGACGGGCCGGTCGATCTATTGGTCTCGAACGCCGCGCTGCATTGGGTGCCGGATCACGATCGGCTGATGCCGGCGTTGGCTGGAGCGGTCGCGCCGGGCGGCGTGATCGCGGTGCAGATGCCGCGCAATTTCGAGGCGCCCTCTGCGCGTCTGGTCGCCGAGGTCGCGCGTGCGGCGCGGTGGCGTGACCGGCTCGATGGCGTGGTCGGTGGTCCGGCGCCGGTCGGGACGCCAGAGGATTACCATCGCCGCCTGGCGCCGGAGTTGGCGCGGCTGGAGATTTGGGAGACCCGGTATCTGCAAGACCTGCCGCCGGCCGGGCCGGGGGAGCGGCATCCGGTGGTGAGCTGGCTCGACGGCACCACCCTGGTGCCGGTCAAGGCCCGACTCGGTGCTGACCACGAGGGGTTTCTCGACGCGCTCGAGCGGCCGATCGCCGCAGCCTATCCGCCGCAACCCGGCGGCACCGTGCTGTTTGCCTTTCTGCGGCTGTTCGTCATCGGAAAACGCTGACTGGATCGGACGACACCGCCAAACAAAATAATCTGAATGGGTGAGAGGCAAATCACCGCATGCGGCCCGTTGGTGCCCGTGTTGCGACGCAGCAGAGGTGTCGCTACTGTGACAGCGGCGGTCGCCCGGCCGCATTGATCGTGTGGCCGCCGTTGGCCGCACCAGCCTCGCGGTCGCCCGCTCTCGCAAGAGGGCCCATACCCTGCCGCGCGTTCGCGGCGCAGGCCGCATGACCCGTCGGAGGTGGGCGGAATGTATTCCTCGTTCTTGCAGATGTACCAGATGCTCGGTGCGATGAGCCGCACCAGCACCGAGATCATGAACGCCCAGACCACCCAGGTCGGGTCGTTGGTCCAGGAAAGCTATCGCAGCTGGTTGGACTTGATGACCGGCAATGTCGAGGAATCGACCAAGCTGGTCCAGGACCTCGCCGCCTGCCGGACCCCGATGGATGTCGCCGCGGTCCAGCGCGCGTTCATCGAGACCACCGGCACCCGGTCGATCACCAATCTGAACAGGCTGATGGAGATCACCGCGGTCCTGGTCGGCGGGTTGACCGCGGCGGCCACCAAGGGGCCGGCGCTGCTCGCCGCCGGGGCGACCGGCGTCGCCGAGGAGGCGGCCACAACCAGCGCGCCGGCCGAGAAGACCGCGCCGGTCGCCGACACCGCGCCCAAAACCGCCGAGGTGCCGGTCGCCGCGGCGGTCGTGCCGACCCCGGCCGCGCCGGCGGCGCCGGCTGCGGCGTCCGCACCGGCGGCACCGGCCACGCCTGCGCCGGCTGCGGCGCCGAAGAAGGCGGCCGGCAAGGCAGAGTCGACCGGGACCCGGGGGGCCGCCAAGCGCAGCTCGACCCGCAGCGCCCGCGCGTCCAAGACCGAGACGGTGGCGGCAGAGGAGGCCGCCGACAACCCTTTCGTGGCAGCGGCTCTGCGCCAGGAGCAAAGCGAGTAAGGCGCAGCCGCAAGACCGATCCCGCCGGCGCCGCGGGGGCGTAAAGTCTCCCATCGGCCTTCGGCCGGCCTGCCCTGGATGAAACGACGCAAGGCGGGCGAAAATCCTCCCCCCACGGCACGTGGGGGGAGTTATACCAAATCCGATTGTTTGGTTCCGGTTATCCACGCCTGAGGAAGCTGTTCACCGATCCTGTCGGGGCGCGGGCCTGGGACAGGGCGCTCCCGATCGACCAGGGTGCGGCCCCAGGCCCCGACCGACCGGCGTGCTCCAACCAAACGGAACAGTTCAACGGAAAAACCGGGACAGACGACGGTCTTCGCTCAAGAGAGTTATCGTCCGTCCCTATTTTTTTCTTGAGTCAGTATCCGTGCTGATTCGGGTCGGGAAAGCCCCGGCTTTTGACGGCTGCCACGTACGATCGTACCGCAGCCTCGATACTGCCGGCGCCGTCCATGAAGTTCCTTACAAATCGGGGCAGCTTGCCGCGCGTGAGGCCGAGCATGTCGTGGAGCACCAGCACTTGGCCGGAGGTCGACGGGCCGGCGCCGATGCCGATGGTGATCACCTCGGCGATCGCCTCTTGAACCTCCTCGGCAACCGAGGTCGGCATCAGCTCGAGCACCAGCATCGCCGCGCCGGCATCGGCGAGTTCGCGTGCATGCTCCTTGATGATGTGCGCCGATTGCTCGGTCCGGCCCTGGATGCGGTAGCCACCGAGAGCGTGCACGCTCTGCGGCGTCAGGCCGAGATGGGCGCAAACCGGGATGCCGCGCTCGGTCAGCGCCCGCACGCTCGGCGCGGTCCACGCACCGCCCTCGAGCTTCACCATCTGCGCCCCGGCCTTCATCAACGCGGCGCTGCTTCTCAGCGCCTGTTCGACGCCCTCTCCATAGGTGCCGAAAGGAAGATCGGCGATCAGCCACGCAGCCGGTGCCCGTCGGGCGACGCACGCCGTATGGTAGACCATCTGATCGAGGGTCACCGGAAGGGTCGTCGAATGCCCCTGAACGACCATCCCAAGTGAATCCCCCACGAGCAAGCAGTCAACGCCGGCCTCGTCCAAGACCTCCGCAAACGTCGCATCGTAGCACGTCAACATCGCGATCGGCTCACGCGTGGTGTGCAGCTCACGGAGTTTCGTCAAGGTAAGCGGCTTACGAGTGTTGTGGTTGCTCATCCGACCGTCCTCAAAAAACGGGGAAAGACCATGGTCTGCGGGGTATGCTCCCCGTCAAGGGTGACCGACCGCGAGCCTGTCCCATGCCACGTCGCGCGCGCCTCACGCTTCCCGGCATTGCCGTGCACATTATCCAGCGCGGCAACAACCGCGCGCCGGTTTTTTTTGCCGATCGGGACTATCAGCTGGGTCTCGGCCTGCTCGACGAGCAGGCGGCGGCCCACGATTGTGCCCTGCACGCCTGGTGTTTGATGACCAACCATCTGCATCTGCTGCTGACGCCGACCGAGGCGGACGGCGCGGCCCGCATGATGAAGGCGTGGGCGCAGCGCTATACCCAGCACGTCAACCGCACGTACCAGCGGACCGGAACTTTGTGGGACGGACGCTTTCGGTCGTGTCTGCTTGATGCCGAGGGCTATATGCTCGCCTGCTACCGCTACATCGAACTGAACCCGGTCCGGGCCGGCATGGTCCGCAACCCGGCGGACTATCCCTGGTCGAGCCACCGGTTCAATGCGCTGGGCGACACCGGGCACCGGGGCGTCCCGCATCCAATCTACCTGCGCCTTGGGTCGGACGACGAAGACCGCCAAGCCGCGTACCGAGAGCTGTTCCGGTCGCATCTGGCCCCCGATTTGGTGGACCAGATCCGTGTTGCGACCAACGGCAACTTTGCCTTGGGCAGCAAGCGCTTTTTGGCCGAGGCGTCGGCGGCCCTGGGACGCCGGATCACACCGGGCAAGCCGGGGCGACCGCGGGGCGCGCTGAAAAACGACGCTGGAGACAAGCGCGACCACTGACGGTGTGCCGAACCGAATTAGGATTTCTGCGCCGGCGGGCGGCGATAAAACTCCAACCCGTTTTCTCTTGTGGCGAGGATGACGGTCGTTAGGTCGCACGCAGGATCTTCCTTGACGAATGCCGCGACGCTCATGCCAAGCTTAAGGTCAGGGGGCTTGGCCCCCGCCCCCCGCCGGGCCGGGCCGCCCTCACACCCGATAGTTCAGCCGCACCGCACCCCAATGACGGCCGTCGATCGTCACCGGGGCGGCGATCTCCTTCAGCTTTTGGACCGTGCCGCTGCCGAGATCGCGGTCATAGGCCTGGATCAGAAACGGGCGGACATTGCGCGCCGAGGTCAGACCGGTGCGGTCGGCGAGAATCCGTCGTTGGCGGGCGTTGGCCTGGTTCCAGGTCGGGTCGTCCGGGCGCGGCCGCCTCGGCGTCGGTGACCTGGCGCTCGACGGTCTCGGCATGGGTGCGCGCCGTGTCGGTCTCGGCCGAGATCGCCGTGACCGCCGCCGAGACCTGTTGGGCGCCGCCGGCGGCGGCGGCCGCACTGCGCGCGATCTCCTGGCTCGCCCCGGTCTGTTCCGCGACCGCGGCCGACACCGCGCCGGCGGCGGTGTCGATCTCGCCGATCACCGAGATCACTTGGCCGATCACCTCGGCCGCCTCGGTCGCGACCGCCTGGATCTCGGTGACATGGCCGGTGATTCGGCCGGCCGCCTCCTGGGTTTGGCCCGACAAAGACTTGACCTCGCCCGCGACCACGGCAAAGCCCTTGCCGGCCGCGCCGGCACGCGCCGCCTCGATCGTCGCGTTGAGCGCAAGCAGGTTGGTCTGGGACGCGATGCCCGAGATCAGCTTGACGATGTCGCCGATCTGGCCCGCCGCCGCGGTCAACCGGTCGACCGTGTCCGCGGTCCGGCGCGCGGCGTCGGCGGCGCGGCCCGCAACCTCCGACGCGGTGGCGACCGCGGTGACGGCCTCGCTGCCCGCGGCCGCGCTCGCCGCGACCTCGGCGGCGCGGCCGCGGATCGCGCCGATCGCCGCCGCCATTTCGCGCGCGCGCTCGCCGGCCAGCTGCGCCAGGTTGGTCACCTGACGGGTGGTTGCGGAGAGGTCCGCCTCGACCACGTTGCAGGTCTCGGTCAGTGCGGCCCGGGTCGCCTCCGACAGGCCGTGCATGTCAACCGATGCGGCCGCATCGACCGAATCGGCGCCCGGGCCCACGGCGTCCGCCGCCTCGACGTCGCGCATCCGGTCGGGGACCGGGACCGCCGCGGTCCGGCGCGCCACAACAAGCCCGCCGAGCGCGACCGCGAGGATCGCCCCCGCGCCGCCCCACAGGGCATCGCCCCCGAGCCCGGCCACCGCCCCGTGAAACAGACCCGCGGCTCCGGCGAGACCGAGAAAAAGTACATCCGTTCGGCGCATGATCGTCCATGCCCTTTTCGCCGTCGCCGCGATGTCGATCCGCGGTCCGTCGGGTGGGTGTCCGACGGACCTCAAGGTCGGGGCACCGACCAGGAGACCGGGCCGGCGCCACCGGACCCACGCCGCACAAGAATGACAATCCGCGGCGGCGCCCGGTCAACGGGAAATCAGTGGCAACGCCGCAAGATCGATGCCGCACGCTGTTCGCCGACCGGGCAAGGAGCTTTAGCCCTATTGCCGGGGTATCGCGCGGTTGTCGTTTCAAGTGCTGCGGTGTTGCGTGGAAGAAGGTCCAGCTTGACGTGATCTTAACCGGGCGACCTCCCGACCAAACCGGGTCGGGGCGGGCCGTGTCGCCGCGGCGGCATCGGCCGGGCCTCGTTGACAGCTCTTCGCCGCCACGCCTATCGTGCCGGGATCCGCCTTGGCGCGCCGAAACGGGAGCGAGACGGCCCCATGAAGGTTCTGGTCCCGGTCAAACGGGTCATCGACTACAACGTCAAAATCCGGGTGAAGTCCGACGGTTCCGGCGTCGAGACCGCGAACGTCAAGATGTCGATGAACCCGTTCGACGAAATCGCCGTCGAAGAGGCGATTCGTCTGAAGGAACGCTCGATCGCCAAAGAGGTCGTCGCGGTCAGCCTCGGCGTCAAACAGTGCCAGGAGACCTTGCGCACCGCGCTCGCGATCGGTGCCGACCGCGGTATCCTGATCGAGACCGACTTGGCGCTCGAACCGCTCGGCGTTGCCAAGGCGCTGGCCGAGATCGTCCGGCGCGAGAGCCCGGACCTGGTCGTGCTCGGCAAGCAGGCGATCGACGACGACGCCAACCAGACCGGCCAGATGCTCGCCGCGCTGCTCGACTGGCCCCAGGGCGCCTTCGTGTCGAAGGTCGAGATCGCCGACGGCGTCGCCACCGTGACCCGCGAGATCGACGGCGGGCTCGAGACCCTGGCCTTGACCCTGCCCGCGGTTCTGACCGCCGATCTCAGGCTGAACGAGCCGCGCTACCCGTCGCTGCCCAACATCATGAAGGCGAAGAAGAAACCGATCGACACACTGACGCCGGAGGCACTCGGGGTCGATCTCGCGCCGCGGCTCGAGACCGTCAAGGTGGTGGACCCGCCGGCGCGCGCGGGCGGCGTCAAAGTCGCGTCGGTCGCCGAGTTGGTCGACAAACTCCGCACCGAAGCTCGGGTGCTCTGACCCGGCGTGACGTAAACCCACGCTCGATCCTGCCCTACTTTGAGGTTCACGACATGACGGTGCTCGTGCTCGCCGACCACGACAACAGCCGCCTGCGTCCCGCCACCTTGTGCGCGGTGACCGCGGCGCGGGCGCTCGGCGAGGTCCATGTCCTGGTCGCCGGCGCCGACTGCGCCGCGGTCGCCGAGGCGGCGGCACGCATCGACGGGGTCGCCAAGGTCCGGCTCGCCGATCACCCGTCGCTCGCCCACGCGCTTGCCGAGACGGTGGCGCCGCTGATCGCCCGGCTTGCCTCCGATTACAGCCACGTGCTGGCCGCCGCGACCACCACCGCCAAGAACGGCCTGCCGCGCGCGGCCGCGCTGATCGACGTCGCGATGGTGTCGGAGATCACCAAGGTCCTTGACGCCGAGACCTTCGAGCGGCCGATCTACGCCGGCAACGCAATCGCCACCGTGCGCGCGACCGGTCCGATCAAGGTTCTGTCGATCCGTCCGACCGCGTTCGAACCGGCCGCGGCCGAGGGCGGCAGCGCCGCGGTCGAACCGGTCGACGTCGCCGAGACCCCGATCCGTACCCGCTTCGTCGGCCGCGAGATCTCGGTGTCCGAGCGTCCGGAGCTGACCGGCGCCCGGGTGGTGATCGCCGGCGGTCGCGGTCTGCAGTCGGCCGAGAACTTCGCGATGCTCGACCAACTGGCCGAACAGCTCGGTGCCGCGGTCGGGGCGACCCGGGCTGCGGTCGATGCGGGCTTCGTGCCCAACGATTACCAAGTCGGACAAACCGGCAAGATTGTGGCGCCGGAGCTTTACATCGGCATCGGAGTGTCTGGGGCGATCCAGCACCTGGCTGGCATGAAGGACTCAAAGGTGATTGTCGCAATCAATAAGGACGAGGAAGCGCCGATCTTCCAGGTCGCCGATTACGGCCTGGTCGCGGACCTGTTCACCGCGGTGCCGGAGCTGATCGCCGCCCTGGACAAGACGGACTGATCGACCCCCGGTCTTGCGCTCGCCGCTTACTCTTCACCCAAGGACACCCCACCCCATGATCGAGAAAATCGGCATCGTCGGCAGCGGCCAGATGGGCAGCGGCATTGCGCATGTCTGCGCGCTTGCCGGCTACGAGGTCAAACTGACCGACATCAGCTCGGACGCCCTGACCAAGGCGATCGCGACCATCGGCAAGAACATGGATCGCCAGGTCGCCAAGGACAAAATCGCCGCGGTGGAAAAGGACACGGCGCTCGGCCGGATTTCGACCGGGACCGAGCTTGCGATGCTGGGCGACTGCGACCTGGTGGTCGAGGCCGCGACCGAGAACGAGACGATCAAGCGCGACATCTTCAAAAGCCTGTGCCCGGTGCTCAAGGCCGATGCGATTGTTGCCTCCAACACCTCGTCGATCTCGATCACCCGGCTCGGCGCGTCGACCGACCGGCCCGAGCGGTTCATCGGCATGCACTTCATGAACCCGGTGCCGATGATGGAGTTGGTCGAGATCATCCGCGGCATTGCAACCGACGAGCCGACCTTCATCGCGGTGCGCGACGTCACCGTCAAGCTCGGCAAGACCGCCGCGGTGTCCGAAGACTTCCCGGCGTTCATCGTCAACCGCATCCTTTTGCCGATGATCAACGAGGCGGTCTATACCCTCTACGAAGGGGTCGGCAACGTCTCGTCGATCGACACCGCGATGCGGCTCGGCGCCGGGCACCCGATGGGGCCCTTGTTCCTGGCCGACTTCATCGGCCTCGACACCTGTCTGGCGGTGATGCAGGTGCTGTACGAAGGTTTGGCCGACAGCAAGTATCGGCCGTGTCCGCTTCTGGTCAAGTATGTCGAGGCGGGGTGGCTCGGGCGTAAGACCGGGAAGGGGTTCTACGATTACTCGAAGACGCCGCCGGTGCCGACGCGCTAGTACACCGCGGCGGAAATAGTGACATGGTTTTTTGGTCCGCCGCGGTGTACTAATCATCTTGTCGTACAGCTTGCTGGCACAAATCCTGACCATGTCAGGATTTGTGCCAGGCTGTACTAGGTCATGTTGGGGTGTGAACCCCAACCGTCTACGGCGGGTTGGCTGCACCGGTTTTGGTGGCTGGCGCCCCCCGACCAGGGGTTGCCCCCTGGCCCCCACTTCGTGGGGGTCAAGGGGGGTGCCCCCCTGGCGGGGGTGTCGGGGGCAGCGCCCCTGACAACGGCCGCAAGGCCGAACCGGGTCAGCTCGCGGGCGCGCCACGGATTGCTTCGAGCTCGATCAGCAACTGGACCTCGTCACCAACCCAGCCGTTGGCCGCCGCATAGGTCATCCCGAACTCACTGCGCGTGATCGTGCCGCGTACCGACACGCCGACCACATAGTTCGGTTCGCCACCGCCGACCGCGAACGGGTAACGACCCGACTTGTTCCAGGTCAAATCAAGGGTGACCGGCCGGGTGACGCCGAGCAGGGTCAAATCACCGGTGACCGTCCCGGTCCGCGGCCCCGTCACGGTGACGCTGTCGGCGGCAAAGCGGATCACCGGATGGGCGTCGACGGCCAGGAAATCGCCGCCACGCAGATGGGCGTCGCGCCGCTCATGGTTGGTGAACACGCTGGCGGCCTGGACCTCGATCCGGACCTCGGACACTGCCGGCACGGTCTCGTCGAACACGAAGCTGCCGGACGCAGTGCGGAACAGGCCGATCGTATCGGCAAAGCCGATGTGATGGGTCTTGAACGCAATCGACAGATGGTCGGGATCAAGACGATAATGATAAGGCTCGGCCGCCGCCGGCGTCCCGGCCACGACCACGAGCGCGGCGGCCGCAAGCAGCGCGTGCCGGGCCGGACGGATCATCTCCAGCATCCTACTCCCCCCTTTGGTGTCGGACTGGTCGGACATGGCGAACGATCGGGAACATGGCCTCGCAGCCGCGCCGCGGAAGTCGCGGCCGATCACGACTGCGCGACCGGGCGGCGGCGACCGGAGGCGGACGGCATGACCGCGCCCGCCGACCAGGCTGCGGCATCGGCATTCTGGATCGACCGTCCCGGGGTCGGCGCGGTGCGCCCGGTCACGCTGCCGGCGCGCGACGGCGACCAGGCGCTGGTGCGCACCGCGTTTTCGGCGGTCAGCCTCGGCACCGAACGGCTGGTGTTCTCGGGCCGGGTGCCGCCGAGCCTGTACGACAGCATGCGGGTGCCGTTTCAGGACGGCGCCTTCCCGGGGCCGGTCAAGTACGGCTATGCTGCGGTCGGCGTGGTCGAGGCCGGGCCGCCGGCGCTGGTTGGCCGACGAGTGTTCTGTCTTCATCCGCACCAGACCCGGTTCGTGGTGCCGGCGGCCGCTCTGGTGCCGGTTCCGGACAGCGTGCCGGCCGACCGCGCGGTGCTCGCGGCCAACGCCGAGACCGCGGTCAACGCGCTGTGGGACGCCCGACTGCTGCCCGGCCAGACGGTGTCGGTGATCGGCGCCGGGGTGGTCGGGGCGTTGGTCGCGATCCTGGCGCGCCGGCTGACCGGGGTCGAGGTCGAGCTGATCGACATCGACCCCGAACGGCGCGTGCTCGCCGACGCGTTCGGGCTCGGCTTTGCGACGCCGGAAACCGCGCGGCGCGACCGGGCGGTGGTGTTCCACGCCACCGGCGTGCCGGCCGGTCTGGTCAGCGCGCTCGAGCTCGCCGGGTTCGAAGGGCTGATCGTCGAGCTCAGCTGGTACGGCACCCGGCCGGTCACCCTGCCGCTCGGCGAAGCGTTCCATGTCCGCCGGCTGCGCCTGATCGCGTCCCAGGTCGGCCATGTCGCGCCGGCGCAGCGGGGGCGGTTCCGCCATGCCGACCGGCTCGCCTTCGCGCTCAGGCACCTCGACGATCCGGGGTTCGACCGGTTGATCACGCACGAGATCGACTTTTTCGACCTGCCGGCCTGGTTTGCCGGCCTTGACGCCCCGGGCCGGTCGCCCGGCACCGTGCGCGTGCGCTATGGTGCGGCCGACCGCCCGTCCGCCCCGTCTCCCGTCCCCGACCGAGGCTCGCCCGACCGATGTATGCGCTGACCGTCCGCGACCATCTGATGATCGCCCACAGCTTCCGCGGCGCCGTGTTCGGCCCGGCGCAGGCGCTGCACGGCGCCACCTATATCGTCGACCTCGAGTTTCGCCGGCCGGGCCTCGACGCCGACGGCCTAGTGGTCGACATCGGCCGCGCCGCCGAGGTGCTGAAGGAAACGCTCGGGGCGCTCAACTACCGCAATCTCGACGAGGTTCCGGACCTCGCCGGCCACAACACCACCACCGAGTTCCTGGCCAAATGGGTGTTCGACCGGATCGCCGAACGGATCGCCCGGGGCGACCTCGGCCCCGGCGGCGCCGGGCTCGCCGGGCTCAAGGTGACGCTTGCGGAATCGCATGTCGCCTGGGCCGCCTACGAGGCGCCGCTGGCGGTCGCGGCCGGCGCGTGACCGGCCGCGCCGCCCGATTGTCCGCCGCGCGCGTGACCTTTGCCTATCCGGGCGACCTTGCGACCCCGACCGGCGGCTATCTGTACGATCGCCGGATCATCGCGGCGTGCCGCGACACCGGCTGGACGATCGATCAGCTGGCGCTGCCGGCCGGCTACCCGCACCCGAGCGCGGCTGAGCGGGCCGACGCCGCAGCGGCGATCGCCGCCGTGCCTGACCGGCGGGTGGTCGTGGTCGACGGCCTGGCGTTCGGCGCGATGGCCGAGATCGCCGCGGCCGAGGCCGCGCGGCTGCAGCTGGTCGCCTTGGTCCACCACCCGCTCAGCGACGAGAGCGGTCTCGACCCCGACCGTCGCCGTAGCCTGTTCGACAGCGAGCGGGCGGCGCTGGCGGCGACCCGCCGGGTGATCGTGACCAGCCCGACCACCGCGGCTCGGCTGGCCGCGTTCGAGGTTCCGCTGGCGGCGATCCGGGTGGTGGTCCCGGGCACCGATCGGCCGCAGCCGCCGGTGCCGGCCGACCGGCGCGACCGGCCGGACGGCGCACCGGTGCGACTGATCGCGGTTGCGAGCCTGACCCGACGCAAGGGGCTCGACGTTTTGTTCGCCGCACTCGGCCGGCTGACCGCGCTTGCCTGGACGCTCGAGGTCTATGGCGCGACCGGGGCCGATCCCGGCTATGAACGGGAGCTGGAAATGCCGTTGGCCGCGCTCGGCGACCGGGTGCGGCTGCACGGCGCGGTGGCGCGGCCCCGGCTCGAGCAGGCGCTGCGGGCGGCCGATCTGTTCGTCTCGGCGGCGCTGTATGAGGGCTACGGGATGGCGCTGGCCGAGGCGCTCGCCTACGGGCTTCCGATCGTCGCGGCGGCCGGCGGTGCGGTTGGCGAAACCGTGCCGGCGGACGCCGGCCTCTTGGTTCCGCCGGGTGATGGTGACGGGTTGGCGGCCGCGCTGGCGCGCGCGATCGCCGACCCCGAACTGCGCCGACGCCTTGCCGCCGGGGCGCGCGCGGCCGGGGACCGGCTGCCCGATTGGGCCGCTGCCGGGGCGCGGTTTCGCGCCGCGCTTGCCGACCTGGTGGGCGCGGACGCGGCGGGTTCGGGAGATCGTCTGCCATGACCGAACGTTTTTCGGCCGATTGGCTTGCGCTGCGCGCGCCGGCCGACCGGCGGGCCCGTAACCCCGCGGTCGCCGACGCGGCGGCGGCCTGGGCGGCCGGGCTCGGCCGGGCGCCGACCGTGGTCGACCTTGGCTGCGGCAGCGGCGCCAACCTTGACTGTCTCGCGCCGGTGCTGCCGGTGGGACAGGTCTGGCATCTGGTCGACCATGATCGCGATCTTTTGGATCGGGCGGTCGCGCGCGCGGGCGACCAGCCGGCGGTGAGCGTGGCGACGCCGGTCGCGACCGACCTGTCGGCGGCGCTGCCGCTCGATCTGATCGGTGCCGCCGACCTGGTGACCGCGGCGGCGCTGCTCGACCTGGTCTCGGCCGCCTGGCTCGACCGACTGCTTTCCGCCTGTCGGGCGGCGGGCACCGCGGTCTGTTTCGTTCTGACCGTCGACGGCACGGTTACCTGGTGGCCGCCCGACCCCGATGATGAGACGGTGGCCGCGGCAGTCCGTCGCCATCAAGCGTGCGACAAGGGGTTCGGGCCGGCGCTGGGGGGCGATGCGGTGGCCCGTCTGCGCCGCGCCACCGAGGGGTGGGCGCGGGCCGTCGCGGGCGCAAGCCCCTGGCGGCTCGGGGCTGCCGACGCCGCGTTGCAGACGGCGTTGATCGACGGCTATGCCGTCGCCGCTGCCGAGGTGATCGCCGAGGGCGATCCGGCCGACCTGCTGGCGATCCGAACCGTCGACGCCTGGGCGGTCCGACGACGCCGAGCAATCGCCGCCGGTCACGGTGGATTGACGGTCGGCCATTGCGATGTCTTCGCCTGTCCGTCGTTTGCCATCCCGTGAAAAACCGGTTGGAGCGATTGATACGGCCACGGTGTCGATCGCGACCGGGATGGTCGGGTGTCTGCGCCCGCGGTCATCGAATGGGAACGGTTTTGATTGGCAGGCTTGTTTGCCGTCCGTCATGAGAGTATGGAAATGATCCTATCGGTGTACGTCGCCCTGGTTGGGCCGGCGCCGGGTCCGTGGTCGAGGTGAAACCGGGTGATGCACGCGATGCCGGGCGAGACGCCCGAGACCGCCCGTTCATCGGATGTCGTCGCGGTCGAGCGCTGTCTGTTCGAGGTGCGCCAGGGGCGGCCGGTGTGTCTGATCGATGGCGAGCACTGGCTGGTGATCGCCGGGCTCGAAGGCGCTCAGACCGGCCATTTCTCGCTTTTGCGCGCGTTCGCCGACGGACCGATCGAGCTTCTGATCTCTGCCGGTCGCGCGGCCGCGCTCGGCCTCGGCGCTTGGCCGGTGTGCCTGCCCTGTCGGTCGGAGGACGAGACCCGGCGCTTGATCGCGCTTGCGGTCGACCATCCGGTGGCGCTTGACCGCGCCGCGCTGGCGCAGGACGCCCGGCCGGTCGAGCGGCGGTCGATGGCCGATGCCGCGCTGGGGCTGGCGCGCGCGGCGGAGGCGTTGCCCGCCCTGTTGATCGCGCGGCCCAACGGCAGCGAGCGGCTGCGACGCCAGGTTGCTGAGGGGGTGATCCTGACCGCGACCGTCGCCGCGGTCGATGCCTTCCGCGCCCATCGGCTGAGCCGGGTCACCCGGATGAGCGAGGCCGACGTGCCGCTGCACGATGGCCAGACCGGGCGGTTCGTTGCCTATCGGGCGCCCGGGGCCAGCACCGACCATGTCGCGATCCTGGTCGGCCGGCCCGAGACCGCGGACGCGCCGCTGGTCCGGCTGCATTCCGCCTGCTTCACCGGCGACATCTTCCACAGTCTGCGGTGCGATTGCCGCGAACAGCTGATGGGCTCGCTCACCCGGATGGCCGGCGAAGGTGCCGGGATCATCTGCTATTTGGCCCAGGAAGGCCGCGGCATTGGGATTGCCAATAAGCTGCGCGCTTATATGCTCCAGGATCACGGTTTCGACACGCTGGAAGCCAACGAGGCACTCGGTTTCGATGCCGACGAGCGTGATTTTTCGGTCGCCGCGGCGATGCTTCGTGACTTGGGCGCGACACGGGTGCGGATTTTGACCAACAATCCGGACAAGATCGCGGCGTTGAGAGAGGGCGGCATCGCGATTGCGGAACGAGTTGCGTCGACCGCGACGCTCAACCGGCACAACGAACGGTACTTTCGGGCGCGGATCGAGAAGTCGGGATATCTGTTCGCGCCGCGATGAGGTCGGGGGCACCCCCGACCGGAGTTGCCCCCGACCCGATGTTTATGTTCGTGGGGGTCGAGGGGGAGGACCCCCTTGCCGGGCGTTCGGGGGCGGCGCTCCCGATTTCGGCTGAAGGCCGCGTCAGGCCTCGCCGCTCTCCTCGGCCTCCGCGTCTTGGTCCACTGCCGCCGCCGCCTCTTCCGCCGCGCGCCGCTCTTCCTCGGCGGTGACGTCCGCGGCGGTCACCATCCCGCCGCGCGTGGCCTGCAGCGCCGCTTCTTCTTCGGAGCGCGCGACATTGACGGTGACGGTCACTTCGACCTCGGGGTGGAGCCGGATCGCGATCGAGAACAGGCCGAGCGATTTGATCGGCTGCGGGATTTCGACCTGGCGGCGAGCGACCTCGAACCCGGCGGTGCCGAGCCCATCGGCGATGTCGCGGGCGCTGACCGAGCCGTAGAGCACGCCGGTCTCGCCGGCCTGGCGGATGATCACCACCACCTGACCGTCGAGCTTCTCCGCGACGAACTCGGCCTCCTTGCGCTGTTCGAGGTTCATCGCCTCGAGCGACGCGCGCCGGGTTTCGAACTCGGCCAGGTTGGCTTTGGTCGCCCGCATTGCCTTTTGTTGCGGCAACAGGTAGTTGCGCGCATAGCCAGGCCGCACCTTGACCACTTGACCCATCTGGCCGAGCTTGGGCACCCGTTGCAGCAAGATCACGTCCATTATCCCATCTCCCCACCGCCGGTGCCGCCCGGGAACCGGCGCCTTAAGTCGAACCATTGGTCGGCCATGCCGAGCCCGATCACCACGAGCGCCGGCCAGCCAAACAATCCGATGAACAAATAGGCCGCGACCAGGAACGGTGTCCGCGCCGGCCGCGACCGGGTGGTGCTGTGCAGCACAGCGAGGCCGAGGAACAACACCGGCGCCGCGAGCACAACCGCAAGGTTGAGCGCGATGATGCCGACCTGGCCGGGGACCAGCTGCGACGCCACAGCAAAGCCCATCACCGCGGCCGACAGCCACGGCGGCTGGACCAAGGTGGAGAGCCTCATCGGCGGGCGCAGTTGGCGCGAAAAGCGCATGAGCAGGCCCTGGGCGAGCGTGCCGTTGATCACCACCATCAGCAGCCACGACACCGCGGTCGCCCCGGGCAACACCATGGCGAGCCCGGCGCGCAGGCCGGCCGCCGCGCCGGTGTCGCCCCCGGGGCCCCCGAGACCGGTGACCTCGCCGAGGCTGCCGGCAAGGAGCTCGTCGATCGCCGCCGGCAGACCGCCCGGCGTGGTGACGAACATCAAGAACGCCGCCAGCATAAGGCCGGTCGCAATCACGGTGAGTTCGAACAGCATCGGCCCGGGCGGATACCACTCGAACCGGGTGCCGTCGCCCGCCTGGCCCGGCGCGCCGATCGGCCGGCACTGCAACACCCGCCGGGTCACCAGCACCACCGGCAGCGCGTTGGCAAGCAGGAACACCAAGGTCGCGATGCTGCTGCCAACGGCGGCGAACACGAGCAGGCTCGCGAACGCCGACGCGGTGGTCACGGCGACCGGTCCGATCCCGAGCCCGACCAAAAACAACGGCAACGCGGCCAGGTAGCCGAGGATGAACGCCCCGAGCGTTCCCCCCAACATCGCAAGGTAGCACAGCGCACTGGCTGCACCGCCCGCGAACGCCGCGCCCATCGCGATCGACATCGCCTCGCCCTCGACCGCCGGGGAGAACGGTCCGACCGCCGGTCCCCGGCTCGCTTTGCCTTGGCGCGGCGGCCCCACGGTGGTCTCGGGGCCGCGCGCGGCCTCACTTCACCGTATAGGGCAAGAGCGAGAGATACCGGGCCCGCTTGATCGCGCGCGCGAGTTCCCGCTGCTTCTTGGCCGAGACCGCGGTGATCCGACTCGGGACGATCTTGCCGCGCTCAGACACGAACCGCGACAGCAGCTTGATGTCCTTGTAGTCGATTTTGGGCGCGTTGGCGCCGGAGAACGGGCAGGTCTTGCGGCGGCGGAAGAACGGCCGCCGGCCGGGTGCCGGGCTCATGA
>JANQHG010000278.1 GCA_028277115.1 Azospirillaceae bacterium | reverse complement strand
ATCGAGGCCGCGGGCGGCACGGTCTCGGACGAGCCGGTGGTGGTTGACGGCCTTTTGGTCACCGCGTGCGATTCCGAGGCGCTTGCGACCTTCGTTGCCGAGACCTCGCGGGTGTTCGTCGAAGCCGCGCAGATCCGCAAAGCCGCGTGACCCCGGTCGGGGCCCGATTGGGGCGATGCGGCGCGCCCGGCTGCAGCCGACGGCGCGAGATCGCCCCGCTCCACCCACTGCGTCCCAGCGCCGCACACGGTCGCCGCCCGGAGCGCATCCCGTTCCGCCGGCCAACCGGGGTCCCCGATGGTGTCGGGTGACCCAAGCGACGCGGCCGCCGACCCTTTGGCGCCTGTCGCCGGCCGCGGGCGCGGCCAGGCCGGGACCAGGGTCGGATCGGACCACCGATCGCTGGGGGCGCGCGTCCTCGATCTGGTCTTGCCGCCGCGCTGCCTTGGCTGCGGCACCTTGATCGACCGGCAGAGCGGGCTGTGCCCGTTCTGTTGGTACGGCCTCTCCTTCATCACCCATCCGGTGTGTCCGCGCTGCGGCGCGCCGCGCAACGTGGACGCCGTGCCCGCCGGCGACCCGGCCGAGCCGTGCGCCGCCTGCGCGGTCCGGCCCCCGCGGTTCGATCACGCCCGCGCGGTCTTGGTGTACGACCACGCGAGCCGACCGCTGATCCTTGGTCTCAAGTACCGCGACCAGACCCATGCCGCGGCCGTTTACGGGCCGTGGTTGGCGCGGCTCGGACTGGCGTTGGTCGCCGACGGCGGTGCCGACCCGGCCGCGGCGATCGTGGCGCCGGTGCCGCTGCATTGGCGTCGGTTGTGGGCGCGGCGGTTCAATCAGGCGGCGCTGTTGGCCGACGCCGCCGGGCGCGCCGCCGCGCTGACCGTGGTGCCGGACCTGTTGGAGCGCCACCGGGCGACCGCGCCCCACCGCAATCGCAGCGCCGAGCGCCGGCGCCGCGCGGTCGCCGGCGCGTTCCGGGTGCCGCCGACCCGGCGCGACGCGGTCGCCGGCCGGCATATCCTGTTGATCGACGACGTTCTGACCACCGGCGCGACCGCCGACGAGTGTGCCCGGGTGCTGCGCGCCGCCGGTGCGCGCCGGATCGATCTGGTCACCCTGGCGCGGGTGCCGCCGCCCGGGTGATGACCGATCGGGGACGCGGGCGGCCGGCCGCCGCGCGGGTCTTCAGCAAGCCCGGGTCACGGCTCGCCGAGCTCGATGAACTTGGCAAGCGGGATCATCGACATCGGCGGGTAGAGGCGGAGCTGACGCGCAACCCGCATGTTGACCAGCAGCAGGAAACGGGTGAGATGTGCGGTCTCGAGATCGCCGGGCGCGATGCCGTCGCGCAGGATGCGTTCGGCTTGGAACGCCGAGACCTCGCCGATGTTCTCGACCGTCGCGATCAGGCCGAGCAGGCCGTCGCCGCGACGCAGGACCTGCTCGCCGATCGAAAACACCGGGACACCGATGTCGACCGCAGCACCGGTCAGGGTTTCGACATTCGACATGAGATAGGAGCTCGAGCCGAACACCAGGAAGTCCGGCTCGGCCGCCGCGATCTCGTTGACCGCGAGCGCGAGGTCGCCGTCGGTCGGACGGCCGTCGGGGCCGAGGCCAAGCGGACGCGCGATCATCGCGATCCGAAGGTCGCGGGCGGCGTGGCGCAGCGCCTGATAGGCGCCGACCGAATGGGCTTCGGCCGGGTTGTAGATAATCGCGAGACGGTCGACCGCGCGGTAGGACTGCATCGCGCGGATCTGGCTCGCCGCCGGCACGGTGTAATGCGCGCCGGCCAGATTGGGCCGGCCCGATCGGTCGGGACCGGTGGTCAGCCCGGCGCCGACCGGGTCGCTGACATACATGAACACGACCGGAATGTCGGTGATGTGGCGCGCCGGATCGACCGCGTCATGGCGCCCGACGAAGGCGGTGGTGACGGTGGTGCCCCAGGTCGCGATCAGGTCGGGCTGAAGTTGCCGGGCTTGCGCGACCATCCGGTCGAGCCGGGCCGGGTCGCGCCGGGCGCTGCGCACCAGGAAATCGACACTGAGACCGCGGCGGACCAGATGGTCCTGAAACGCCCGGCAGACCTCCTCGCACCCGCGCCAGGTCGCGATATAGATCCGGTGGGGCTGGTAGGCGGCCGCCCGGGGCGCGCCGGTCGCCGCGACGGCCGACGTGGTCCCGAATGTCGCGCCGGCGAGCGCGAGCGCGAGCGCAAAACCGACCGCCGCCGAGCCGCGCGCCCGCGCGGCGCCCGTGTCTGTTCGTCCGTCCATTCGCCCCTCCCACGCCGCGCCCGTGCCCATTTGCCCCGTGCACCCGCTCGCCGTCTTGCCGGTGCGGCGCCGCGACCTCAAGCCCGATCCGCCGCACGCCGCGCCGCCAGCAGATAGAGCGCCCCGGTGCCCGCGACCAGCCCCCCGGTCGCCGCGACCGCGGCCTTTAGACCAAGCGTGTCGACCAGGGCCGCGGTCGCAATCGGCCCGGCGACCGCGCCCAGACGTTCGATCAGTCGGTAAAGGCTGATCGCCGCCCCGGGGGCGACGCCGGTGATCTGCCCGCACTCCCGGATCATCAGGGCGCCGCGCGACGGTGCGCCGGCCGCCTGGGCGACCCCGAGGACCACGACGCTGGCGACGATCGGCCACAGCTCGAACCAGACGATCGGCACCAGGGCAGCGAACCCGGCGACCACCAGACCGCCGCCGGCAAACCCGGCGTGATGGCCGACCCGGTCGGCGAGCGGGGCTGCACCCTGGGTCACCACCAGGTTGGCCAGGAAGTACACCATCATCACCCGCCCGATCGTCGCGGTCGTCAGACCGGCATCGTTCAACAGCAGCGGGATCGCATAGTAAAGGTAGCCGCTGGCGATCATCTGGGCCGGAACCCCGACCAGAAGCGCGACCGCAAGAAACCGGGGCGCGGCGAGCGCCCGGCGGAAATCGCCGCGGCCCAGCCGGGCCGCGGCCGCACGGCCGCCGCCGAGATCCGGCAACTCGCTCCACACGATCGCGGCCGAGACCGCCGCGAGCACGGCCCCGATCCCGATCGTCGGCCCATAGCCGATCCGGTCGGCAAGCACGCCGCCGATCAGGGTGCCGCAGATGCCGGCCGTAACGAACGCCGCCGCATAGACCGCAGCCCCACGGGCCCGGGTGTCCGGGGTGGTCACGGTTTGGATGTAGCCGAGTGCCGCGATGCTGACGAGCGCGAAGCCAACGCCTTCGACCGCGCGCCACCCAACCAACGCCCACAGGCCGCCGGCGACCCCCTGCCCGGCCAGGCCGGCGACCGTCGGCACCAGCCCGACGAGGAACAGGTGCCTGGCGCCCCAGCGGTCGACCAGCGTGCCGGCGACCGGGGTCAGGACCACCGCGACCAGGCCGTAGCCGATCATCGGCAACGCCACCGCGACCGATCTCGGCACCAGCCCGTCGTCGGGGGCGAGCGCCGCGGCAAAGAGCGGCAGAAACGCGCGCGACAGCTCGGTCGCGAAAAAAAACACAAACAAAGGCAGCCGAAGGTCGCTCGGCGACGACAGCACCAAGCGCTCGGGCGCGGCGCCGAGCCGCGCCGTCAGGGTCGCCAAGTCGTGCGCGACCGCGGCCGGCAACCGGGGGCCGATCGCGGCGACCCGGGCCGCCAACGCGGCGCGGCGGTGGTGCAGGTCGCGGATCAGGCGGTTGAGCGCGGCGACGCTGCGCCCGATCTCGTCGCGCGCCGGCGCGACCGCGACATGGCGGAACGACCCGGCACGGGCCCGCGCAAGCAGCGCGACCACTTGGCGGATCGGCGTTTCGATATGCAACCGCAACACGATGTAAATGATCTCGAATGTCAGCAGCAGCGATACACAAAAGATCGTTAAGACGTCATAGAATATCTGGTTGAACTCACGCGCGAGCCAGTCCGGGTCGAGCGCGAACGCCAGCGTTGCGACCTCCCGGTCGCCGACGGTGACCGGGAAGCGCCGCACCGGGTCGCGCGCCGGGTCGTGCGCCGGCGCCCGACCGGTCGCCGCGGCGTGGGGATCGGGTTCGAAACTGCGCTCATAGAGCAACCGCCCGTCGTGGTCGTGGAGCGTCACCCGGTGGATTTCCGGATGGCCGTCCAGGCGGTTGGCCACGAAGGCGTCGAGCCCGACCATCCGGTCGATCGGCACGCCGAGCGCGACGGTGCGCGCCAGGCGCCCGGCCATCAGCTCGCCGACCGTCCCGGCCTTGCGCGCGAGCGCCGGCGCGAGCGCGTCCTCGAACATCGCGAGCGTGGCCAACGACAGGCCGGCCAAGGTGGCGACGACGATCACAAACAGCATCGCGATCAGACCGATGCGCACCCGCCGGCTGTCGGCGAGCTCGCCGATCGCGGTCGGCTCGGCGGGGGCCCCGGCGGTGCCGGTCGGGGTGCGATCGATCATGCGGGCGGCCCCGGGTCGGTGGTGCCGGCGGCGGTGTCGATCGCCCGCTCGATCCGGTCGGCACAGGCCGCGAGGTCGGCGACCTGATCGGCAAGCGCGGCCAAGGTCTGATCGATCGTCGGGTCCGGCGCGCCCGACGGGGTGGTCGCCGGCCAGGGTGCCGGACCGCCGACGCCCGACGCGGTCGTCAGTTGGTCGAGCGCGGCGATCCCATCGGCCAGCCGCACAAACCGGTGCGCGGTGCCGCGCAACAGCCCGAGCGCGACCGCCGCGGCCGCGATCGCGGCGAACACGTTCGCGGCAAGCCCGGCGCGCCACTGCCAGGCGCCGGCCTTGGCAAGGATCGCACGCGACTCGTCGCGGTGGTAGCCGACCGCGATGCCGCCGGCCCGCTCGCCATGGGGATAAACCAGCGGGTGGATCAGCCAGACCAGGTCCGCGTCGGCGGCGTCCAGGCGATGGCGCCCCGGCCGGTCGGCCCCGCCCACGGCGAGCCGATGCCACTGCGCGGCGCCCTTGCCCGGCGCCGCCCCGGGTGGCCCGGTCGCGGTCGCGCCGGCGCGGTAAAGCACCCGCCCCGCCGCGTCGAACACCACGACCGCGCCGACCCCCGCATGGCGGTGCAGGCGGTCGATCACGTCCTGAATGTTCGCCGACTGCTCGAGCGTCATGCCGAGTCCCAGGCTTTGCTCGATCGTCTGGAAGCCGTCACGGGCCAGCATCGCATAGCGTGCTTCGACCAAGCGCTCGACCACGGTGCCGAGCTTGACGTTGGCGAGGAAGTCATAAAGCGTCACCGCACCGGCGATGATGAAGACGGTGTAAAGGACGACGCGCGCGGCAAGTCTCATGGCCCGACCTCGTGGCCGCGGGCGACGGCCCCGACCGGCACGGGCGACTGTAGCGCGCCGATCACGGCGCGCGAAACCATCGCCGCCGCGTCGGCGCACCAATCTTTGCCGCCCGGCGCCGCGATACCGTAGGGCTTGACCGTGCGCGGGTCAGTGTGTCTTGGTGCCGACACCCTTGTCGTCTTGGCCTCGACTTGGCGGGAATGAGGCCGGTCGCGACCCGAGAGGTAAGGAGCGCGGTATGCCGAGCCGACCCGTGCGCCACGTCGGGCTTTTGCTGGCGTGTCTCACCTGTCTTGTCGGCGCCGGGGTGTCCGAGCCGAGCCGGGGTGCCACCGCGCCCGGGACCCCGCCCGCGGCGTCGAACCAGGACACGGACTCGATCATGTCGTTCGACCGCCTGGTCGAAGGGGTCGGGTTCGACGTGTTGGTGGTCGCTTCGAAATGGGGCCTGGTGCCGTCGTTCTGCGTCGCGTTCACCTCAAGGCTCGACGAAAAATTCGGCGACATGGACCAGCTGGAAGACGCGTTCGAGGCGGCCAAGAACCGGCTCGCCACGGACTACGCCTGGTACGACCCCTGGGCCAACCTGCAATCGCTGGTGTTGTCCGTCTTGTATTACTTCGGGTCCTCGACCACCTGGCTGTTTTCGAAATTCGGTCTGAGCCTGGTCCAGGTCGAGTTCTATCTGCTGCCCCTGCCCCAGATCTACACTACTTTGGTGCCACGGCCCTATGCCGATGCCGGGCCGGACGAACCGTTGGTTCTGTACCGCCATCTCGAGGATCTGGGTTACGAGGTGGTCAAGGTCGCCGAAGTCTTGAGTGTGACCGGCCCGTCGGTGACGGTGTTGTTTCGGACCACTGACAAGCCGCGCGAGATGCGCGAATGGGTTTGGGCGAAGATCGACGCCTATATGGAACGATACGGCGATCAATGGTCATTATCATATCTGACCTTGTCTTCTTTACTTTATTTGCTTCGCGAGGCTGACGGCGCCGCACGGGATTTGGCGGAGCGGCCGGAAATCGATCTTGATTACCTGGCGATCGAGCTCGGTCTGTTCCCGTCAATCCTTAATCGACAGTCGCTGTCGCGCCAACCCCCGGCCGAGTTCTACCGCGACCCGTGTCAATGACCGGGCGCGCCGCCGCACCGCGGATGGCGTGCCCGGTCCCGGCTTGATCCTGCCCCGGCGACCGGCTACGACCGGAGCGATGGACCTGGTCTTTTTTCCCGTTGACGGAGACGATGATGAGTGCGGGTGCCGAAACCGAGCAAGCATCGGGCGCCGCGGCGGTCCGCCCCGACACCGCGGGCGCCGCAGCCGACGAACGCGACCAGTACATCCCGGTGCGCAAGCGCGACCTGATCGAAACCCTGGTCGAAAGCGGTGGTCTCGACCCCCAACAGGTCTCGGAATTCCGCACTCTGTGCCATATGCTGGCCAGCATGTTTCATTATGAGTACTTCGAACACCTCGAAAATCTCAAGGATGATTATTACTACTTCAGCCCGGATCTGAAGTACCAACCAAATATCGGCAGCGACCAACGCGGTGAGACCTACCGACGCCTGGTGCGAAACTTCGAGGATGTGCTGACCAAGGCAAATTTTGCCGAGGTCAAACAGGACGAGATCGAAGACACCAAAGAACAACAGAGCGTGGTCCGGGTCCCTGTCAAATATGACCTCGAGGACTATCAAGACGTCCGGCTGTTCCGTCGCGGCCGCACCACGGAAATGGTCACGATCAAGCGCTTCTTCGGCTTATGGTCGAAACAGGTTGAGGTCGATTTCTTCGACAATGTCATCCTGTTCGCCGCGATCAAACCTGCCGATCAACTGCGCAAGCGCGCCTGGTACGAGCGCAAGCCGTCGCGCGCCCTGCGGCCAGGGTCAGTCCTGATCAAGTATTTCCACAATATCGCGGTCGCCGATCTCAATATGCTGTTCCCGAACGCGCGGGTCGCGCTCAGTCTGATCGACAAATTGATGCTGGGGGTGCCGGCGGTGTTCGGCGGCATCCCGTTGTTGATCAATCTGATCCCGGCGCTCTCGGTGATCCTGTTGGTGATCGGCTTCTACCTCGGCTTCACCGGCACGGTCGAAGACGATCAGGTCAAGCAGGCGCTCGCAGCGTTGAGCGGTGTCGCCGCGGTCGGCGGCTTCATCATGCGCCAGTGGATGAAGTTCGAACGGCAATCGCTTAAGTACCAAAAGGCGGTCACCGACAATGTCTATTACCGGAACGTCAACAACAACGCCGGCATCTTCGATTACATCATCGGTGCCGCCGAGGCGCAGGAAACCAAGGAAGCCTTTCTCGCCTTTTATTTCCTTTTGACTGCACCGGCGCCGCTGACCGAGACTGAACTGGATCATCAGGTCGAACACTGGCTGCACCAGAAATTCAATACCGACCTCGACTTCGAGGTTCACGACGGACTGGCCAAGCTGGAGCGGCTCGGCCTGTTGACCCGCGACGCCGAGGGACGGCTCGCGGTTACCCCGATCGGCGAGGCGTTACGCCGGCTTGATGCGCTGTGGGACCGCATCTTCGAGTTCGACCGCGCCGCAGCGCCGGCAGCCTGAGCGACTCCGGTCGCGCGCGGCGGCCGGAACCGTGGGGTCGGCACGCCCCCCGGCGTGCCGGCTTGACCTGCTGGGCGGCCGCGCCCTTGCGCGTTGTTTGCGCGTTGTTCGATCTGATCTGACGCCCCACCGTCACATCCGGACCACCCGGTGGTGCGGGAAGCGCACCGTAACCTCGGTGCCGTGGCCGGGGTCGCTCGCGATCACCAGGCTGCCGCCGTGCAACTCGGCCAGCGATTTCGCGACGAACAGACCGAGCCCCGCGCCCTCGGTGTCGGTCAGGCGCGAGGTCGAGGCGTGGCCGAACGGCTGGAACGCCGCGTCGATCGCCGATTGCGACATGCCGCGGCCGGTGTCGCTGACCGTCAACGACATGCCGCGATCCGGCATCAACGCCGCCCCGATCGCGACCGAGCCGCCGTCGCTCGTGTACTTGATCGCATTGTCCAACAGATTGACCAGAATCTGGCGCACCGAGCGGCTGTCGGCGCGCAGCCGCGGCAGTGCCTCGGGCACCGCCAGCTCGATCGCGATCGCCTTGCGCGCCGCCACGTCGCGGATCTGGTCGGCACAATGCCGCACCAGGTCCGGCAGGGTGACAATCTCCTCGTCGATCCGGAATTTCCCCGATTCAATCCGCGAGATGTCCAGGATATCGTCGATCAATTTCAAGAGATGCTGGCCGCTCGCGTGGATATCGTTCAAATAACGCAAATACTTGTCGTTGTGCAGCGGCCCGAACAGCTGCTCCTTCAGGATTTCCGAAAAGCCCAGGATCGCGTTCAAGGGCGTGCGCAGCTCGTGGCTCATCTTGGCCAGGAAGGTGCTTTTCGCCTCACTCGCCGCCTCGGCGTCGCGCTTCGACAGCATCAAGGCTTCTTCATAGCGTTTGCGCGCCGAAATGTCGCGCATGGTGCCGATGTAGATTTGCTTGTTGTCGGGGTCGCCGCTGGCGATCTCGTCGATCACCTCGCCGACCGACAGCTCGATCGGGAACTGGGTGCCGTCCTTGCGCCGGCCGGTGACCTCGCGGCCGCTGCCGAGCAGGCGGCGCCGGCCGCCGGCGCCGTTGCCGGTCGCCGGCTCCTGGTCCGGCAACATCGGCTCGGCGATCAACAGGCTGATGTTCTGGCCGACCAGCTCCGGCTCGGCATAGCCGAACATCCGGCTGATTGCGGTGTTGGCCAGCCGAATGATGCCGCGCGGGTCGATCACCACGATCCCCTCGATGATCGTGTTCATGATCGAGGTCAGGCGCGCGTGGGATTCGGTCAGGAGCTTCGCGGCATTGATCGACTCGGTGTCGTCCTTGACCACGCCGAAGATCGACTCCGGCTGGCCGGCCGCGGTCAGCTTGCACAGGCCGGTCACCTTGACGTGCCGGACGTCGCCGCCCGGGCGGACCACCCGCGCCTCGAACCCAAAGCCGGTGCGGTTGTCGAGCGCCGCCTTGAGCGCGCCCCGCACCCGGCCGCGGTCGTCCGGGTGATAGACGGTGAGCGCGGTCTCGGGCGTCACCGCCATGTCGTCGGGGTCGAGACCGCAGATGCGGTAGAGCTCGGGCGACCAGGTCAGCGTGTCCGACGCCACGTCCCAGCGCCAGCTGCCGACATGCGCGATCCGCTGCGCCTCGTTCAGCTGGCGGGTCATCTCGCGCAGGCTCGCCTCGGCGCGCACCCGGTCGGTGATGTTGGACGCGGTGAACACCGCGCCGACGATCACCTTGTCGCTGTCGCGGTAGGGCGAGATGGTCAGCGCATAGACCCGGCCGCCGACGTCGGTGATGTCGGCGCGATAGGCGACCCCGGTCTCGATCACCCGCTGGAACTTGCGCCGCATGTCGGGCAGATCGATCGTGCTGGCCAGTTGGGTGATCTGGGCGCCGAGGTCGCTTTGGGTGATCTCGAACAATGCCCGCGCCGACTCGTTGAACAGGCGCACGCGCAGATCGCGGTCGAGGATGATCACCGGCATCTCGATGCCGCTGGAGACGTTCTGGAGATCGGTCGCCTTTTCCAACAGCTCGTTCGACTTGGCCTGGAGCTCGTCGTTGACCGTCTGCAGCTCCTCGTTGGTCGATTGCAGCTCTTCGTTGGTGGTCTCGAGCTCCTCGTTGGTCGCCTGCAGCTCTTCGTTCGACGACTGCAGTTCCTGGTTGGTCGCCTGCAGCTCCTCGTTCGCCGACTCGAGCTCCTGGATCACCGTCTGCAAATGTTCGCGGGTGACCGTCAGCTCGTGCTCGAGCTCGCCGACCCGGGGGTCGTCGGGCGACGCCTCGGCGGCGGCGGTGCCCGGCTGGTCGTCGGGCAGCCGCTCGAACGCGATCATGCGCAAGCTCACCGCGCCGTCGGTGCTGGGGGTGCCGAGCGGGTGGACCGACAGCCGCACGGTTCGGGTTTCGTCGTCGGTCGGCACCTTGACGGTCAGCGACACCGGCTGGCGGTCGCTGCGCTCGGCGCGATGGAGCACCGCGCGCAAGGTGGTGCGCAGGTCGGGCGCGATCAGGGTCAACAGATCCTGGTCGAACTTGCCGCGGTTGAGCCGGACGAACGGGCTGACGTCGCCGTGGATGTACAAGAGCCGGTGGTTGTTGTCGGTGACCACGCAGGGGGGCCCAAACACCTCGCCGATCGACATCTTGACCAGGACCGGCAGCGCCGGTGCCTCGGGCTTGGGCCGCGGTCCGGTGCGCCCCGCGCCGATCTCGACCGCCCGGCCGCCCAGCTGGTTGAGCGGCAGTCGGGGCCCTTGCGCGCGCACGAACACCCGATGGGTGCCGTCTACCGTCTCGAAATAGCCGTCGGTGTTGGTGCCGAGCGTTTCAGACTTGCCGAGGAACAGGATGCCGCCCGGGTTCAGGGCATAGGCGAACAGGTTGAGGATCCTTTGTTGCAGCTCCTGATTAAAATAGATCAACAGGTTGCGGCAACTGATGATATCGATGTGAGAAAATGGCGGGTCCTTGGTGATATCCTGGCGGGAAAACACGACCATGTCGCGCAGCTGCCGATCGACCTGATAAACGTTGTCGACCCGGGTCAGATACTTGCGCAGCATATCGTCGGCGAGGTCTTCGATCGCCGAGATCGGGTAGACCGCGCGCCGCGCGATCGCGAGTGCCGCCTCGTCGATATCGACCGCGAAAATCTGTACCGGGCGGATCTGGCCGCGCTTGTACAGCTCCTCGGTCACCACCATGCCGATCGAATAGGCTTCCTCGCCGGTCGCGCAGCCCGGAACCCAGACCCGCAGGCCCTCGCGCTCGGGCTTGTGTTCCAGCATCTCGCTGACCGCCTGGCCCAACGCCTCGAACGCCGCGCGGTCGCGGAAGAACGAGGTGACCGAGATCAGGATGTCGGCGCACAGCCGCTCGATCTCCTTGGGGTGCTGGAGCAGGAAATCGACATAGTCCTCGAGCCTGGTCAGACGGTTGGCGGTCAGCCGACGCTGGATCCGACGCTGGATGGTGCCCGATTTGTACTGCTGGAAGTCGACGTTGGTGCGCTGGCGAATCAGGCTGATCACCGAGTGATACGGCCCCGAGGCGTGGTGGAAGTCGTCGGGGTCGACGCCGTCCTCGATCTCGGCGTCGGCGGGCGAACCGGCCTCAGCGGTGATGCCGCCGCCGGCGACCGCCCAGCCATGGCCGGCGAGCAGCGGCAGTTCGCGCCCGATCCGCTCAGGCGACAACACCTTGTCGACCCGGCCGGTGCGCAACGCCGCCTCGGGCATGCCGCCATACTTGGCGCTGTCCGGCGCCTGGACCACGGTGACGCCGCCGGCGCGCTTGATCGCCTGGATGCCGCGCGCGCCGTCCGAGCCGGTCCCGGACAGGATCACCCCGACCACCCGGTCGCCCAGATCCTCGGCCAGCGACTGGAACAACAGATCGACCGACGGTTTCGGTCCCTCGGCATAGGGACCGGTCAGCACCACCGCGCCGTCGCGTATCTCGATGTTGCGGTTGGGCGGGGTGATGTAGATGCGATCGGGCGCCAGCACCTGGCCCTCGCTCGCCTCGACCACCGGCAGCGCGGTCGCGCGCGCCAGGAGATCGACCATCATGCTCTTGTGCTGGGGCGACATGTGCTGCGCAACGACATAACTCATGCCGCCGTGGCGCGGCAGATTGGCGACCAGCGCGGTCAGCGCCTCGAGCCCGCCGGCCGACGCCCCGATCCCGACCACCGTCGGCCCCGCGAACGGCTCCGGCCCAAGGGCGGCCGCCGCTGCGGCTGCGGTGCCGAGATCGGTGTCCTGGGTCATCGTCTCCTGATCCTCCCCGGCGCGTTGCGCGCGCCCCTGCCCTGCCCGTCGACGCCCGCCCCACGACCCCGACCGCGCCCAACCAACCAGATTAGACAATAAGACTTAATTCAATAGACGGATGCCGGCGGCAAAGGACAGTTAGCAAGAAATGGATGGACTTTCGGAAAAAACCCGCGTCAACCCCAAGACATAGCACACGGCGACCGCCGCGCCATTACCATCGGGCCGCATCATCCGCCGGGTCGGTCTCGGCGCGTCGCGAACAACAACCACCCGCGAGAGACCTCACCACCCATGACGACCTTCGGATAGCGGTGTCGCCACCGTAAATCAAGGCGACCGCCGTGCCGACCAACAAATACCTTACAAAGAATGTGGTCGCGGGGGTCAACGCGCGGCTGCGGTCCAGCCGGACCGCACCGCACCTTCGAGCGTCGCCGGCAGCCCGGTCGCGGTCCAGTCGCCGGCCAGCCGCAGATTGCGCCACGCGGTGGTCGCCCTGGGCCGGCGCGCTTGGTTCTCGGGCGTCTGGTGGAAGGTCGCGCGCCGTTCCTTGACGATCCGAACCGGCGGCATCGCCGCCCCGGGCCGGCCGAGCGCGACCGCCACGTCGCGCCACAGCGCCGCGGCGACCGCATCGGCCGGCTGGTCGGCAAGCGCGCTCGCCGCGCTGACCGTGACGCTGGCAAGCGCGCCGCGCCGGAACAACCACTGCGCCGTGCCGCCGACCAGGCCGAGCAGCGACGGCGTCGCCACCGCCGGGGCGAGCGCCGGGTCGAGCCGGAAATGGCCGTTGACGATCGGCGCGCCGTCCCCGGGCACCTCGAGCCCCGGCACCAACCCGGCCGCGACCGCCGGCGGCACCGCCAGCACCAGCCGGTCGTCCGGGCCGAGTGTTGTGGTGTCGTGCGCGCAGGCGAACCCGGCGACCCGCGGCGCGCCGCTGCCCGCGCCGTCGGCGAAGGTCAGCGTGCGGATGCGCCGGCCGAGGGTGATCGCGGCGCCGGCGCGGTCGAGCCAGGCGAGCCCCGGGTCGATCAAGGCCGGGCCCAAGCCGTCGCGCGCGATCAGCGGTCGGCACGCCGCGGCGCCGCGGGCAAAAGTCTCAAGGAACACGGTCCGCAGCGGCGCTGCCGCCGCGACCCCTGGCGGGGCGTTCATCACCGCAAGCGTCAACGGCTCCCAGAACCGCCGGAACAGCCGGCCCGCCGGGTCGACCCGGTCGATCACCCGGTCGCCCGGCCGGGCCGCGACCAGACGCAGCACGTCGAGATAGTCGGCGAGCCGCGTGCCGGCGACCCGCCGCCCGGGCACCGCGAGCCACCATGGCACGGCCCCGCGCGCCGGCCGGACGGTCCAGCGCGCGCCGGTCGCAAGGTCAAGGAACGGAAACGCCGCCACCGGCGGCCCGTCCAGCCTGTCCGCGGCCCCGAGCTCAGTCAGATAGCGGCGCACCGCCCGGTTGGCACTCAACAAAAGGTGATTGCCGTTGTCGATCGCACACCCGAGCACCGGGTCGTCGAACGACCGGCAGCGCCCGCCGGCGCGCGGGGCCGCCTCCCAAACCCGGACACGCCAGCCGGCCGCGGCCAGCCGCACCGCGGCCGCCAGCCCGGCGAGCCCGGCGCCGATCACATGGGCGGTCGCCATCGCGCGGATCAGCCGGCGCGCGGTCGCCGCGGCCGCGGCCAGACGCCGCGCTTCAGGCCCGCCCACAGCTTGGCCCGGGACGACAGCCTGAGCGGCGGCCGCGGCGGCCGCCAGCCGACCCGCTCCAACTCGTCGAGTACCCGTTCGTACGCTCCCATCATCAACAGGGCCGGGCGCATCGCCCGGGCCTTGGTCGCGGCCAGCGCCTGGTCGGCCGCGGCGAACCGCTCTCGCGCGCGGCGGGCCAGTTCGTGGCAGACGCGGTCGACCGCCGGGTCGGCGACCAGCCGGTCGACCGGCGCGTCGGGGTCGAGCCCGTGAGTCGCGAGCAGTTCGGCCGGCAGGTAGAGCCGGCCGCGCGCGGCATCTTCGTCGATGTCGCGCAGGATGTTGGTCAGCTGCAAACCGTCGGCGAGCGCGAGCGCGAACGTCGTCGCCGCCGGGTCGGTTGCGCCGAACACATGGATCGACAATACGCCGACCGTGCCGGCGACCCGGCGGCAATAGAGCGCCAACTGCTCCTCGTCGGGCGCCCGCATCGCCTCGGTCGCGTCCATCTCCATGCCGTGGATCAGGCCAAGGAGCTCGGCCTTGGGCAGCCCGAACCGGCGGACCGGGTCGGCGAGCGCGATCGTGGTTGGCCGGGTCGGCCGGCCGGCATAGAGGGCTGCGACCTCTTCGCGCCAGGCGTCAAGCGCCGCCACCTTGTCGACCGGCGCAGCGTCCTCGTCGGCGACGTCGTCGACCTCGCGCCCGAAGGCATAGAGCGCGTACATCGCGAGCCGCCGCCGGTGCGACAGGATGCGCATGCCGTGAAAGAAGCTGGTGCCGGAGCGGCGGACCACCGCCCGGACATGCGCCTCGGCGTCGGCGTCGCTGCGCGCGCGGCCCGCGGGACCGGTCATGCCCGCCCCGGTTCCGCCGCCGCGGAGGCGCCCGCGTCCCGCCGGACCAGGCCGGCGATCACGCCGCCGATGCCACACAGGACGAAGTCGCCGCGGTTGAGCGCGACCCGCCCGGCGACCGGGTCGCCCTTGCGCAGGCGCGCCGCGAGCCGCGCCGCCAGCCGCACGATCACCGCCGACTCCATGGCAAAGCGCCGGTTGGCGAGCCGCCCGGGCAACCGGTGCGCTTGGTCGATCAAGGTGTCGGTGCGCTCGAGACAGCGGTCGATCACCCGTCGCAGCCCAGGGCTCGCCGCCGGTGCGTGCAGGTCGTGCACGGTCACGCCCTCTGCGGCCATCCAGTCCCGGGGCAGATAGACCCGGTCGAGCCGCCGGTGGTCGTCTTTCAAGTCCTGCAGGTGGTTCAAGACCTGGAGTGCGGCGCACAACGGGTCCGAGGCCGCGAACGCCGCCGGGTCCTCACCGTGCAACTCGACCAGGAAGCGGCCGACCGGGGCGGCCGAGACCGCGCAATAATCCATCAGCTCGCCCCAATCGGCATAGCGCAGCTTGGTCGCGTCACGCCGGAACGCGACCAGAAGGTCGCGGGCGTGGCGCAGATCGACCCCGGCCGCAAGCAAGCATCGGCGCAGCCGCAACGGCTTTGCCAGCGCGACCGGATCGCCCTGCCCGGTCGCAAGTGCGGCATCGAAGGCATCGAGCCGGGCGATCTTGTCCTCGGGCGCAAGGTCGGGATTGTCGGCGATGTCGTCGCCGGCGCGCGCGAACGCATAGTACGCCGCGACATGGGGCCGCAGCGCCGGCGGCAGCAGGATCGAGCCGACCGGAAAGTTCTCGTCGCGTGCCGCCTTGCCCGACGGCGTCTCGACCTCGCTGCCAGGGGTGTCTTGGGTCATCCGCTGCCCCGATCCTCGGCACATTGGGGGGTGGCGTCGGCCGACGCCTGGTGGCGGCCCTTCCAGGCGCCGCCGCGGCCGCGCCAGTGCTGAACCGCGGACTCGCATGTCATCAGGCTATAGACCAGCCCGGCCGCCGGCAGCAACGCCGCCGCCCAGGCCGGTTCGCCGTACAGCCGCCCGGTCGGGCGATAGGCGACCGCCATCGCCGCCCACGCCGCGAGACCGCAGCCGAGCGCCGCCGGGCTTGCGTGCCACGGGGCGGCGACCACCGTCGCGACCGGGACCAGGTAGACGAGCGCCATGCCGACCAGCGTGCCGGCAAGCGCGAGCGGCGAGCGGCCGAGCTGGGTGTAGGCGCTGCGCACGACCATGCGCCGGATGCCGGCGAGCCCCTCGTACGGGCGCAGGCTCTGGTCGCCTTCGGAGAGGCCGAGCCACAGCCGGCCGGGCAGTGCCTTGACCGCCGCGGCGAGCGCGCAGTCGTCGATCAAGGCTGACCGGATGCGCGCGATCCCGCCGATCCGCTTGAGCGCGCTGCGGCGTATCAACAGGCAGCCGCCGGCCGCCCCGGCGGTCGGGTTGGCCGGGTCGTTGATCCACGGGAACGGGAAGAGCTTTTGGAAAAAGAACACGAATGCCGGGATCAAAAGGCGGCCCCACACCCCGGCGCTCTCGAGCCGGACCATCAGCGAGGCGAGCTCGAGCCGCTCGGCCTCGGCCTTGGCGACCAGCCGCGCCACGGTCGGGCGGTCGAGCGCGATGTCGGCGTCGGTCAACAGCAGCCAGGGCGCGTCCGGCGCGTCCCGGTCCGCCTGCGCGACCCCGGCCGCGACCGCGGCGAGCTTGCCCGACCAGCCGGGGGCCAGCGGCGGCGCCGCGATCACGATGAACCGGCCGCCGGCGCCGGCGGCCTCGGCGGCCGCCTGCGCGGTCGCCGCGGTGCCGTCCTGGCTTGCGTCATCGACCAGGATCACCGACAAGCGTCCGGGATAGGCTTGGCCGAGCAGAGCGGTGAGCGCGCGCGAGATCACCGCGGCCTCGTCGCGCGCCGGCACCACCGCGACCACATCCGGCCAGCCGCCGGCGGGCGCAGGCGCGGCGGTGGGCAGCCGCTGGTTGGCGCGCCAGAACCCGCCGCGGCCGACCAACAGGTATGACCAGATGGCCAGGGAGGCGGCAGCCGCGATCAAAAACCCTATATCCATGGCGGGCGTCCGGGTGACGGGCGCCCGATTGTTCGCCCGATGGTCAACCGATTGCAAATGGTTTGTCTCGGCGCGCGGCCGCCAGCCGGCGCCGACCGGCATCATTCGTGCGCAACCGTCGGGCCCAGCGAACGCCCGTTGCCCGCGCGCCGGAAAGAGAGGCTCGATGCTTGGATTGGGAAGAAAGACCAAGAGATTTCGCGACTTGAGCGAGCGCGAGATCCTCGCGCTCGCGATCTCGTCGGAAGAAGACGACGCGAAAATCTATTTGACCTATGCCGACAAGCTCCGGGCCGACTATCAGCAGAGCGCCAAGTTTTTCGAAGACATGGCCGCCGAGGAAAACCGCCACCGCACCCGCCTGATCAGCCTGTTCCAACAGCGCTTCGGCGACACCATCCCCTTGCTCCGCCGCGAGCATGTCTCGGGTTACTACAACCGCAACCCAGTGTGGTTGATCGAGAACCTCGGGATCGAGCGGATCCGCGAAGAGGCATCCCGGATGGAGGCGGATGCCCGTCGGTTTTACGAGACCGCGGCGCGCCAGGTCACCGACGCGAACACGCGCAAACTGCTCGGCGATCTCGCGATCGCGGAGAGCCGCCATGGGGCCAAGGCAGAGGCGTTGGAAGCGCATCATCTCGACGCCGACGACCGCGCCGCCGAGGCCCAGCAAGCGCACCGCCAGATGATCCTGACCTGGGTCCAGCCGGGGCTCGCGGGGTTGATGGACGGTTCGGTATCCACTTTGGCGCCGATCTTCGCGGCGGCGTTCGCGACCGGCGACACGCATCAGACCTTTCTGGTCGGCTTGGCGGCCTCGGTCGGCGCCGGCATTTCGATGGGGGTGACCGAGGCGGCGTCGGACGACGGCACGATCTCGGGCCGCGGCTCGCCGACCAAACGCGGGGTCGCCTCGGGCGTGATGACCACGGTCGGCGGGCTCGGCCATGCACTGCCCTACTTGATCCCGCATTTCTGGACCGCGACCGCGATCGCGATTGCGCTGGTGTTCGTCGAGTTGTGGGCGATCACCTGGATTCAGAACCGGTTCATGGAGACCCCGTTCTTCCGCGCCGCACTCCAGGTGGTGCTCGGCGGCGCGCTGGTGTTCGCCGCCGGCATCTCGATCGGCATGCTGTAGGACGGCGAGCGTCGTCCCGTCCCCACCGTGACCCATTCGGCTGTCTCTGTCATCGATATCGCGCTCTCGCGACAGGTGTGCGATAATCGATGTCGGCTCATCCCACCCGTTTTCAGGCGTTCGCTTCCGGCACGAGCGGTTTCGACGCTCACAGACGATCGAGAGCGGCGGGCAGTATTGCAATATTCGCGGCTTTGCGGTCGCGCCAGCCTCGGTGCTCGGGCCGATCGGCTACAGCTGGATCTTGTTCGCGACCGCGCTCGGCGTCGCCGTGTTCGGAGAGCCGCTCCGCCTCGCCACCGTGTTTGGCGCCGGGTTGATCGTCGCGGGCGGGATCTGGGTCGCGGCCGACCGCGGCGACCGATGACCCAGCTCAGATGACCGCCGACGCGAGTTCGATCAGCCGCGCCTCGCCGAGCGCCGGTGCGACCAGTTGCAGGCCGAGCGGCAGGCCCTCGTCGGACGGCACCGCCGACGGGATCGAGATCGCCGGCGCACCGACCAGATTGACCGTGATCGTGAACACGTCGATCAGATACAGGGCGACCGGGTCGGCGGCAAAGCTCTCGTCGCCGAGCGGGAACGCCGGGATCGGCGAGGTCGGATAGAGCAAGGCATCAACCGTCTCGAACACCCGGTCGAAATCGCGCTTGATCAGGCCGCGGACCTGTTGCGCCTTTTTGTAATAGGCGTCGTAGTATCCCGCCGACAGGGTGTACGTTCCGAGCAGGATCCGCCGCTTGACCTCGGGCCCGAAGCCCGCGGACCGGGTCTCGGCGTACAGGTCCTCGAGCGAGCCGCCCTCGGTCCGGCGGCCGTAGCGTACACCGTCGTAGCGCGCCAGGTTGCTCGACGCCTCGGCCATCGCAATGATGTAGTACGCCGGCAACGCGTAGCGCGACAGCGGCAGCGACACCTCGACCAGTTCGCAGCCGGCGTCTTTCAGCCGCGCGGCGCCGTCATCCCACGCCCGGCAGACGTCGGCGCGCAGGCCCTCCAAGCGGTACTCTTTGGGGATGCCGATCTTGCAGCGCTTGATCGACCGGCCGACCGCGGACTCATAGTCCGGCACCGGCTCGGGCAGCGAGGTCGAGTCGCGCGGGTCATGCCCGGCGATCGCGGCGAGCAGGACCGCCGCGTCGGCGACGTCGCGGGCGATCGGGCCGGGCTGATCCAGCGACGACGCGTACGCGATCAGGCCATAGCGCGAACAGCGCCCATAGGTCGGCTTCAGCCCGACCACGCCGCAGAAGCTCGCGGGCTGGCGTACGGAGCCGCCGGTGTCGCTGCCGAGCGCCCCCGGAGCGCCGCGCGCCGCCACGGCCGCCGCCGAGCCGCCGGACGAGCCGCCCGGCACCCGGTCGCGCGCCTCGCCGGTCGCGCGGTGCGGATTGACGGTTGGCCCGAACGCGCTCGCCGCGGTAGACGAGCCCATCGCGAACTCGTCCATGTTGGTCTTGCCGAGCAGGGCGCAGCCGGCGTCCCAGACCTTCTGGGACACGGTCGATTCATACGGCGGCACGAAGCGCTCGAGGATCCGGCTTGCCGCGGTGGTGCGGATGCCGCGGGTACAGTAGTTGTCCTTGACCGCGAGCGGTACGCCCTCGAGCGGTCGCGGCGTGCCCCGGGCCAAGCGCTCGTCCGAGCGGGCGGCGTCAGCCAGCGCGCGCTCGGGCGTCTCGGTCAGAAAGGCATTGAGGCCGCGGGTCGCGGCGATGCGGTCGAGGAACGCCCGGGCGACCTCGACCGCGGAAAAGGATCTGGCTCTCAGGCCGTCGCGCAACGCGCGTACGCCCAGATCGATCAAGTCTGACACGGGCGGTCTCGGACTCCGTGGCGCGGACGACGGGGGGCGCTCGATCGGTCGAACGCCCCCGCGACCCCGCGACAGGTATCACCGATAGGGCGCGCCGACCAGCTTGGTCGTCTTGGCGACCCGCTTGCCGTCGATCCACATGTGGCAGGTGCAGGTGCGGCGATAGAGGCCGCGGCGATGCAGCGCCTCCCGCACGCGGGCCGGCGCCTCATACCGGACGAGGCCGATCAGGTCCTGGCCGAAATTGTTGATGCTGATCGATATGTCCAACGATTCGACCCGGTGCCACCAGCGCGGCGGCACGTACAGCATGTCGCCCGGCTCCAGCACCACTGTGACCGGGTCCGCCTGCTGGTAAAGCGGGAAGCGCGCCGGGTCGTAGTCGGTCGGCTCGATCGCGCTCAGCTCCGAACGGAACTCGTACCGGTCGGTCACGTACATGGTGCGGGTCCGGTTCGGCGGCACCAACATCAACCGCTTGCGACCGACGATCTGGGTCAGGATATTGTCGCTCCAGTCGGTGTGGTACCCGGTCACCGTGCCGGCCGGGCCGATCCAGCCATACATCACATTCAAATAGGTCCGATCGGTCAGGATCGAAACATCGACGTCTTCGGCCAACTGAGGAAACACCCGAAAGATATTGATCAGGCTCAGATACGGTCGCTTTTTGCCGCCGACGTCGTGTATCGGGTCGGCCGGATCCATCAGCCGGCGGAGATAGTCGCGGAGATTGGTCACCGCAAAATCGGCCTCACCCTGGATGACGTTGCCGGCTTCGGTGTAGAGTTGGTCGCGCGGCTCGAGGTCGGCGAACCATTCGAGCGACCATTTGCCCATGGCCGGCCAGTGTTTGCCAGCACCGACCATCAGGACCGGTCGCTTCTTTTTGAAGTATGATTTGACGAACTCTTCGGTGGTCAAGCCTTCGACCCGGTCAATCTCCGGCTTGTCCGCAGACACCGCCCCACCATCCATGGCTCAGCCTCCTGTCGGTCGTTTTGTCTTATTGATACCGGTTGGTTCCTTTCCGGCCCGCGGCGCTTTCGCGCCGATGCGGCCTGTCGGCCGTTCGGGGGGCGCTGCCCCCTCGACCCCCGCAAGGGGGGACACCCCCCTTGACCCCCACCAATGAGCGGGGTCCAGGGGGCACCCCCTGGTCGGGGGGTGTCGGGGGTGAAACCCCCTGACCTTGGGGGCGCCAGCCCCCAAAACTCCGGCAGCGGTCGTCACTCTCTATCCGATCCGGTGCGCGCGCTGGCGAGACCGCCCGCGGTCTCACCGCCGTCGATCACCACCGCGCTGCCGGTGATGAACGGCGCTTCGTCCGAGGCGAGAAACGCGAACAGCGCCGCAATCTCGCCCGGGTCGGCGTGGCGGCCGAGCGGGATCGTCCGATTGACCGCCGCCATCTCCTGGTCGGTGTACTCGGCCTGTTGCATCGGGGTCAGGACATAGCCCGGGCACACCGCGACCACCCGGACAGTCGGCGCGAGTTCCAGCGCCATGGTCCGGGTCAGCTCGATCACCGCCGCCTTGCTCGCGTTGTAGGCGGCGTAGCCGGGCATGCCGACCAGACCGCTGACCGAGCCCATGTTGACGATCACGCCACCGTCTGCGCGGACCATCACCCGCGCCGCCGCCTGCGCGACCCGGAACACGCCGGTCAGATTGACCTCGGTGACCCGCTGCCAGTCGGTCGGATCGATTTCGAGGAACCGGTGCGGCACGCTGATCCCGGCGTTGTTGATCAGGACGTCCAAGCCGCCGAGCCCCGCCACCACCCGGTCGACCGCCGCGGCGAGCGCCGGTCCGTCGGTGACGTCTGCCGCGACCGTGACCACCGGCCCGACAAGGTCGCGGCAGCCGTCCGGGTCGGCATCGATCACCGCGACCCGTGCGCCCTCGGCGACGAAGCGCGCCACCGTCGCCGCCCCGATGCCGCGCGCGCCGCCGGTGATCAGGACCCTTTTGCCCGCAAGACCGCGCATCCCCTGCCCTGCCCTGCTCTGCCCTTGCCCGCTCTCGCGATTACGCCCGAGGGTGGCGTCAGAAAAAGCTCTCGAGGGTACCGCGGCGGCGGACGTCCGCGGTCGCGCAGTGGAACGCGCCGCCCAGGCTGCCGAAGTTGCGGAACGGCACCGGGATCGGTTCGAAGCCGTGGTGTTTCAGGAGATCGATCATCGGCTGTTCCGCCGCCTCGACCACCACCCGTTTCTCGTCGAGGCTAAGCACGTTGACCGACAGCCATTTGCTGGTGAAGTAGAACGGGTGGCTGTCGGGCACGGTCGGCTCGGGCGCGACCAGGATCTCCCAGGACCGGAACATCGCCGGCAGGGTCTCGGCGGTCACCCGCGCCGGGTTGATCAACAGCCGACCGGGCGCCAGCGGCACGAAGCTCGCGTCGATGTGCATGGCGTTCGGGTCGTCGAACGGCAGAACATGGACGCGGTAGCCGGGACCCAGGTGACGGGCGAGCCAAGCGATGCCGAAACGGTTGGTCACCTGGCTGACCTGGCAGAAGATGTCGCGGCCGACCCGGCAGAAATCGGCGGCGTCGAACACCGGTTCGGCTTCGGTGGTGGCAGACCGGTCGGCATAGACGTCGAACTCGCCGCCGGTCAGATCGTCGCGAAAGGTCGCGTCGCCGAGCTCCGGCTTGGGGGCTGCGGTCCAGCGTGCGCCGGCGTGGAAATACTCCTTGACCAGGCGGCGATAGGCGCGGCTTTCGAAATACCGGCAGCGCCACGCCATCGGTGCCTCGATGATCTCGTCCGCGACCACCAATAAGACGTCGCGCGGCATCGCGCCGTACAGGCCCGGGGTCGGCCCGAACGCCGGGGTCGAGAACGGCACCGACCAATCGACCGGATCGGGGCGGCGCACGGTCACCCCCTCCGACGTAAGCCGGGCGCACAGCCCGTCGAGCTCGCGCGCCGCCGCCGCCAACAGCTCGGCCGGAAACGGGCGGCCGCCGTGGGTCTTAAAGAAGGTATGGTGCTTCTTCGGCATCGTCGCCTCGATCGCGACATGCCATTCCGGCACGCAAGCATGGTCGGCACGGCCGACGATCACTTCTTCCAGCAAATCCCATTCGGTGTGGCTGTTGACCGGGACCGCTTGTGAAATCGGTGCTGCCGGCATCGGTACACTCGATGAGGACATTGGTATGTTCCTTCCGTTCCGTCGCCGTTGTTTTGCATTTATGTAACAACGGCGATGCCGACATCGCCCTGAGCTTTCGATCCCTGAAACATCGTGCCGCGGAGTGTAGATCTGCGCCTCGTTCTATCGAACCGTTCTGCGCTCTGCAATCCCTATGGGCACCGGCCGGACCGCACCCCGGCGCCGGCCCGGACGCTTGACATCGCCCGGTCGGGGCGGCTTGATCGCTGCCCTCGGCGCGGCCCTGGCGGGTCGGGCCGGGGGGGATCGGGCGTGTTCGTTAAGGGATCGGTGCGGTCGATGACGCCGAACAGGGGTGGACGACGGTCGGGGGCGTCCGGGTCTTGGGAACCAGGCGCGGCGGACGCCCGCCGCGGTCGGTGGCGGGCCGCGGCGGCGGCGGTCGTCGCGGTCCTGATCGGCGCGCTCGCAAGCTCGGTCGGCCCGGCCCGCCCGGCCGCGGCGGAAACGGTGGCGATCGGGCTGTCGGTCGGGCTCAGCGGCGCGTTTGCCGACGAGGGTCGGGCAATGGCGGCGGCGCTCGAGCTGCTGGTCGAATCGGTCAATGCCACCGACGCGACGAACGGCCGCACGGTCGAGGCGATCGTGCTCGACGACGCCAACGACGCCGACCGGGCCCGCGCCAATGCCGAGGTCCTGGTCGCCGACCCGCGGGTGGTCGCGGTGGTCGGGCACCTGTTCTCGTCGGTCGCGCTCGCCACCGCCGAGATCTATGATCGCGCCGGCGTGCCCTTGCTGACCCCGTCGGCGAGCAGTCCCGAGGTCACCCGGGCGAGCCCATGGCTGTTCAGCCTCAATTTCGAAACCGGCACCGAAGGCGAGATGATCGCGACCTGGCTTCACCGGATCAAAGGTGTGCGTCGGCTCGCGATCGTCCACGGCAACGATGCGTATGGAACCAGCCTGGCCGATGCGGTCCAACGCACCGCGCTGCGGCTCGGCATGGCGGTTCCGGCCCGCCACGTGTTTCCGGACGGCGGGTTTGCCGACACGGTTTTGGCCCGCGACCTTGGCGCCATGCTCGACGTTGCGGTGCCCGACGCGCTCGCGGTGATGAGCCACGCCGGCGACGGCATTGCGGTGGTCCGCGCGTTGCGCCGTCACGGCTTCGACGGGCCGGTGATCGGGCCCGAGGATTTCGCCTACGACGGCGTGATTGCCGGGCTGGACGGCGCGACCGCCGGTCTGACGGTGGCAACGCCGTTTCTGTATGAAACCGCGTCGCTCGACACGGTCAGGTTCGTCCACCGGCTTCGGCACGCACTCGGCCAAACCGACGGCCATGACCCGGCGCCGGCCGAGACCGACGACGCCTGGCCGTCGCCCTGGGTGCCGTTCGCCTATGATGCCGCCCGCCTGGTGGTCGATGCGGTCGCCGCGGTCGGCGCCGACCGCGGTCGGGTGCGCCGCCATCTCGCGGCGATCGACCGACCGGCGCGCGCGGTCGAGGGCCTGACCGGTCGGTTTTACTTCGACGCCTTCGGGGCGGCGGTGCGTCCGACCCTGTTTGCACGGATCGCCGACGGCCGGTTCCGGCCCGAGTTCCGCCAACTGCGCCGGGTGGTCGCCCCGGCGGCCTTGGCGATGATCGAGCGCGGCCGTCCGCCCGCCGGGGTGGTGACGATTGGCCGCCGGCCGTTTCACGAAATCCAGGTGGTCTATGCCGGGCTCGACGTCTACCGGGTCAATGACGTCGACATCCGTGGCCAACGCTTCGATCTTGAAGGGTTTTTATGGCTGCGCTGGTCCGGCGACCTCGAACCCGACGAGATCACCTTCGTCAACGAGATCTTCTCGGAAGAAAATGTCCGCGACGAGCTGGACCGGGTGACCACGGACGGGGTGACCTATGCGCTCTACAAGGTGAAGAGCCGGTTCGTCGCCAACTACGATCTGCGCGCGTTTCCGTTCGACCATCAAGCACTCGAGTTGCGGCTGGCCCACCGGACCCGCCACGCCGACAGCCTGATGCTGGTGCGCGATGCCGGCCGCTTGAGCCCGAACAGCATCACCGCGATCTATCCGAACGAATGGCTGTTCGAGGGCAGCGACAGCTATGGCGCGACCTACACGATCAACTCGAGCTTCGGTCGCCCGGAGCTGGCCGCGGGCAGCCGCGGGCCCGAGTTTTCCGTGTTCGCGACCCAGGTGCGGCTCAAACGGCTGATCGCACCCTATATCTGGGCGGTGTTCCTGCCGCTCGGCGCGATGTTTTGCATCGCCTTTCTGGCGTTTTTGATCGACGCCTCGAAGTTCGAGGCGCGGATCTCCCTGGTGACCTCGGCGTTGATCAGTGTCTTGGTGTTCCACTTGGCGCAGATGTCGACCCTGCCGCCGGTCGGCTATCTGCTCCGGATCGATCATTACTTCATCACCGCCTATGTCGTGATGCTGGCGCTGGTGGTCGCGGTGGTCGCGTCCGACCGCCTCGGCTTCAGCCGGCGGTTCGAGAGTTGGTTCGCCGCAGCGCTGTTCGCCGCGGTGATCCTGGCCAACGTGGCGCTCACCGCGGCGGCGGCGTTTGGCGGTTGACGGTTGACGGTTGACGACGGCCGTGCCGGCCCTCAGGCCGGCACGGCGCGCCTGCGCCCGGCGAGCAAAAGGCCGTAGATCGTCGCCATCACGACGCCGATCGCCCCCACCTGGTACGGCGCGACCCGGTCGCCGAGCACCAGGATCGCCAGAACCATGGTCAAGGCCGGGGCCGGCACGGTGATCGAGCTGGCCAACGACACCGGGATGTGGCGCACCGCAGAGAACCAGCAAATCAGCTCAAGATAGTAGACCAAACCCATCAGCACCGCGAACTTTTGCAGGTCGATCGAGACCGCGGTCGCCCACAGGCGATCGGTATCTGCGAGCGCGACCAGCGCGACCGCCAGCACCACGGTCGAGGTCACGACCCGGAACAAGGTAACCTGGGCCGGGGTGATCGGGGTGGCGTCCAGCACCTCCTTGATGACGACGTGGGCGATGCTCCACAAAAACGGGATCAACAGCGCGAACCCGAACCAAAGGGATATCGCGTCGACCCGCCAGGTGCCCTTGGTCAACAAGAACACCATGGTCGCGATCAACACGCAGGTCAGCCCCAACTCCGCCGCGGTTTTGCGGCGTTTGAGAAACAGCGTCTCCCACAAGATCGCGAACAAGGGGTAGGCCTGGATCGCGATCGCCGCGCCGACCGCGCCGGCCTTTTCGACCGCGAGCACATAAACATACGTGGACAGCCCGAAGATCGCGCCGGTGCCGAGAATGATCAAAAGGGTCCGGCGCTGGGCCTGCGGCGCCAGATCGGCGGCGAAAATGCCGCGGTCGCGCGACCTCAGCTCGCCCAGAAACAGCGGCAACGCGAACAACACCTGCCAGGCCGACAAGAACAAGGCAAAGCTATGGGCATCGAAGTCGATGGGCCGGCTGTTCGCGATTACCGGCATGGCCCCCAGGATCGACAGGCAAACAAATGCCAATAATATCCCCTTACCGCGCGAGATCTCGCGCGCCGAGACCGACATCATGATTGCACCTGTTATCGAGTGCCAGAACGCTCATTTCCAGTCTGTAAGCGACGACTGTCTGAGTCAATCTCTATATTGTCTTGATGACAATAGCATTGCCCGCGCAAAAGGTCCCGTTGCTGCGATGCCCCCTGATCCTGTTGGGGCGATCGGCCGGCACGGTCTGCCGTGTTGGCATCGCCGGTGGGGGCCGATCGCCCCAACATCGGCGGTGCCCCGACCAAACGGAACGGTTCAACCGGATTTCGTATGAGACGCCTCGGCTGCGAGCCTGTTGAGGGCCGTGAACACTTCGCGGAGAACCGCGCCGGCGTCAGGCGATGCGCTGCCCGGGGCTAATCGACCCGCCACGGATTTTCACGCCGTCAAAGCAGCTACGAGCGCCGGCGAATGCGGGCGACCCCCGCGGGCACCAGCCGATCCGACGACAAGACATGCGGGGTCGCAAGCAGGCGGATCGACTGCCGGGGTTGGGTGTCGGCGTTGGGCGCGTCGTAGGTCGTGCCGTCGTCGGTCCCGCAATCCCAGACCCAAAGCGGTACCTCGATCTGATCGATCCAGGCGCCGTCCGCCAACAGGCGGATGTCGCCCGCACCGGTGAACCAGTCGGGGCTCGGCGCCAGCATGGTGACGAACGACAGCAGCGGATGGGCGCTGGTCGCCTCGAACACGGTGCTGACGGTTCCAGGCACGGACGCCAGGTCAGGACCGGCAAAGACCGGTCCGACCCGCCTTTTTCGCCGCGCCTCGGCAAACTCGGCATCGAGGATCGAGCCCCGTCCGTTTTCGGCGACCAGCTCCAGTCCGCTCGACGCCGTCAGGCCATCCCGGAACAGCGTGTAGCGGCTGTTATGTGTGACCCCGATGATACGGGAGAGATGGGCGTTGGACGGGAACTCCCACGGGGTGGTTGCCGCACTCCACGTCACCTCGAGCGTCAGCTCGAATGTGGCGGTCTCCGCCGCGGTGGCGGGCGTCGTCGGCAGCGCCAGCAAAAGCCCGATCATGCCGAGACGAAGGTAGGTAGAGGTGCAAGACATCATACGCGCTCCAGTATCGGATGACCGCGAGGGGGTGCCGTCGCGGGACTTCAGGTCGGGGTCAGTTGCCACACGGAGCCGGTCACTCGGAGACCACGACGATAACCGATGACACAATGCCTTTGGTCACGCTGATCTAAGGACTGGTCAGCAAACAAGCGAATCGGAATTGAGTTTGGCCTATCTGGTGGATTCCCTTGCGGGCTATCCTACCATATGTTGATGTTGGGCGCATGATCGATGTCGACGCCATTCGAGAGCGATGTTCGGCGCAGGCGCCGCGTCTTGACGAGCGGGGCCGGCGGCGCGGCGGCGGGCGCACGTCACTGATCGAAAGGGTCCGCAGCTATTGCAGGATTTGGAGAGCCTGGTCGCTCCCGGCGAGCGGGGTGATCCGATGTCGCCGCTGCGCTGGCCTGCAAGAGCCCACGTCAACTGGCGCGTGAGCTGCGGAAATGGGCCACCCGATCAGCCATACCGTGGTCGGCGAGCGATTGAGGTCGCTGAAATTCAGGATCAAGATCAAGGCGCGCTGGATCGCGTCACTGCAGACCGGCCGGGGCCTGCCGGACACAGATGACGCACCGGCCCGCCTTCCCGCCCGGTCGCGATCGGTCGCAAGAAGGGGCGGCGGTGCTGCCGCCCCCCGGACAGGATCGCGTAGGCCGCCGCCAACGCGGCAGCTCCGCTCACAGCGCCTCGGCGTCGCTCTCGCCGGTGCGGATCCGGACCGCCTGGACGACCTCGAAGACAAAAATCTTGCCGTCGCCGATCCGACCCGTGGTCGCCGCCTTTTGGATCGTTTCGATCACGCGTTCAAGCATGTCGTCGTCGATCGCGACCTCGATCTTGACCTTGGGCAGAAAGCTCACCGAATACTCGGCGCCGCGGTAAATCTCGGTCTGGCCCTTCTGGCGGCCAAACCCCTTGACCTCGCTGACCGTCAAACCCTGAAGCCCGAGCGACGTCAACGCCTCCCGGACTTCGTCAAGCTTGAACGGCTTGATGATCGCCGTGACCAGCTTCATTGCTCTGCCTTCCCTTTCGACTTCAAGGACAGTTGGGCGCGTCGCTCCACCGACGTCGAGACACCTCAAACCGGCCGGGTCAAGCGGGCGCAATGCCACGCCACGCTTGGTAGACAACCTCTACTCAAGAATCATGCCGTCCGCCCGGTGGCGCCCCTTACCCCTCCCCCGCGCACCTGGGGCGCGGATCGGCGCGCGGCAAGCCGCCGGCCGGCGCGCCGCGGCCGTGCGGTTCTTGGGCAGCCGCTGCCCAGTTTGTGGGCGTCCGCCGCCGCTCGACGTCGCGGGCCTGGACAAGGGGTCGTCCACGACCGATTGTCTCGACTGTGGGCATGGCCGCCCCGAAGCGCTTCGACAGGACAACGTCAACCCAAGGGCAGCACGGCATGACGGCAACAGGCGCGGCGACCGCAGACACGCCGGCGGCGGCGACCCCCGACCAGGTGGCGGACGTGGTGATCGTCGGCGGCGGTTTGGCCGGGCTGACGCTGGCGAGCGCGCTCGGCAGCGCCGGGGTGCCGACCGTGTGCATCGACCGCGACCCGCCGGCGCACCAGGTCGCCGAGACCTTCGACATCCGCACCACCGCGATCGCCTTCGGCTCCAAACGGATCCTGGACGGTGCCGGGGTGTGGGACGCGCTGGCGCCCGGGGCCGAGCCGATCCTCGACATCCGGGTCGCCGACGATTTTGCGCCGGTGTTCGTCCACTACGACCACCGCGAGCTCGGGTCTGATCCCTTGGGCTTCATCGTCGACAATCTGGTGATCCGGCGCGGCCTGTTCGCCCGGATCGCCGAGGTGCCGGCGGTGCACCACCTGGCGCCTGCGACCGTGTCGGCGATGACGGCAGACCGCACCGGCGCGCAGGTCACGCTCGCCGACGGCCGGCGGGTGCGGGCGCGCCTGGTGGTCGGCGCCGACGGCCGCCAGTCGCTGATCCGCCAGCTTGCCGGGATCGATACGATCGGCTGGGCCTACGACCAGGCCGCGATCGTGTGCACGATCGAGCACGACCGCCCGCACCGCGGCGTCGCGGTCGAACATTTCCTGCCGACCGGCCCGTTCGCGGTGCTGCCGATGACCGGCAACCGCTCCTCGATCGTGTGGAGCGAACACAAGGACCGGGTGCCGTTCTACCTCGGTCTCGCCGACGACGACTTCGCCGCCGAAGTGCGCCGGCGCAGCGGCGATTATCTGGGGGCCTTAAGGGTGGTCGGCCCGCGCGGCTCTTATCCCTTGTCGTTCCTTTATGCCGAGGCGCATGTCGCCGAGCGGGTCGCGCTGATCGGCGAGGCGGCGCACGCGATCCACCCGATCGCCGGCCAGGGCCTCAACATGGGCCTGCGCGACGTCGCCGCGCTCGCCGAGGTGGTGGTCGATGCCTGGCGGCTCGGCCAGGACGTCGGCTTACCGGACGGGCTCGCGCGCTACCAGCGCTGGCGCCGGTTCGACAATCTGAGCCTGTCGTTGGTCTGCGACGGGCTGTTGCGCTTGTTTTCCAACGAGATCCCGCCGATCCGGGCGGCGCGTCAGGCCGGACTCGGGATCGTCAACGGCATCGGCGGCGCGCGGCGCTTTTTCATGCAGCACGCGATGGGCATGGTCGGCACCCTGCCCCGACTGGTCCGCGGCGAGCCGCTCTGACCACCGCACCGCGGGCGGCGCGGCAAGCACCCCACCCGGTGCGGCATCCGGGCGCGGTCAGTTTTGAGGCGATTCCATTGGTCACCCGTCGCCGGTCCGTGCAACCTTGCGGGGAGGAACCTTGCGGTGAGGATTGGTGTGTCCTGAAACCTGTAAGGGTCGGTCGATGACAGAGCCACCAGAGTTCGCGATGTCGGTCCGTGGCCGGCTGATCGCGCTCGGGCTTGCGGCGGTCGCGGCCTCCGTCGCGGTTGCCGCGGTGGCGGTCCACCGGATCGAGGCCGCGCAAACGCAGGCCGGCCGCAACCGTCTTGAGGATGTGGTCGAGGTGGCCCACGCCACGGTCGCCCGTTTCGGCGCACTTGCGGACGCCGGGACGGTGGCGCGCGCGACGGCCGAGACTGCGGCGCGCCAGGCGATCGCCGATCTGGCAACGACCGGGGGCGGCCGCGTGGTGGTTTTGCGCTTCGACGGTGCCCGGCTGGGCGCCGAGACCGAGACCACCGCGCCGGCCGGCCGGGACCGACTGATCGCCGCAGCGCGCGCCGGCGGGGGCATGGTGACCGGTCTTCGATGGGACCGTGCCGCGGGGGCCGATGCGGTTGCCCCCGATGCGGTTGCTTATGTCCGCGCGTATGCGCCGTGGCGCTGGGCGATCGCCGTGATCGCGCCGTCCGCCGCGGTTGCGACGGACAAAGGCGACACCGCGGTCTTGATCCTGGTGGCGGTCGTGGCGGCGCTGGCGGTCGGCGGGGTCGCGGTGGCGGTCGGGGTCACAACGGCCGGGCCGCTCCGCCGCTTGGCCGCGGCGGTGGCGGGGCTCCGCGAGGGGGCGTCGCTCGACGCGTTGCCGGGTGCAGACCGGCGCGACGAGATCGGGGCGCTCGTGCGCGCCGTTCAGGTCGCGTGGACCGGCGCGGCCGAGCGGGCGGCCGCGGCCGGCGCCGATGCCGACCGCACCGCGGCGACGAGCGAACGGCGCTACGCGATCCGGTCGAGGGCCGGCACGGTCGAGACCGAGACCGCGTCCGTGGTCGCCCAGGCGGTCGAGCAGGTGGCGACGATCGACCAGGCGACCGCCGCGATGCTCGACGGCACCGAGGCGGGCGACCGCAGCCGCACCAATGCCGGCGCGGTCGACGCCGCGGCGCTCAGCGACGCGATCGCCGAAATCCGCCGTCATGTCGAGACCACACGGGCGGTCGCCGTGCGCGCGAGCGCGTGGGCCGACGACAGCCTTTCGGTGGTCACCGGGCTCGACCAGACCGCCCAGGACATCGGCAAGATCGTGCGCCTGATCGATGACATCGCCGAGCGGACCAACCTGCTCGCGCTGAATGCGACGATCGAGGAGGCGCGCGCCGGCACCGCCGGCAAAGGCTTTGCCGTGGTCGCGGGCGAGGTCAAGTCGCTGGCCGGCCAGATCCGGGGCCAACTGGCCGAGCTGCGCGAAACCGTGACCGAGCTCCAGCACCGCTTCAGCCATGTCGTGCGCACCGCGACCGACGAAGCCGACCGCCGGCGCCACGAACGCTACAAGGTCGGTCTCTCCGCGACCTTCGACGACGAGCCGGTGACCGTGGTCAATGTCTCGCAAGGCGGGCTCAAGCTGCTCGGCACCGGCAACGCCGCCCCCGGCCGGGTCGGTCGGGTGCGGTTGCCCGGGATCGCGCGGCCGCTGACCGCCCGGGTGATCCAGGCGCGCCCGCACGGCGACCAGATCGAGCTCATCCTCGGGTTCGAAGGTGATCTGCTCGCCGACGCCGAGCTTAAGCGGCTCACGCCCAATGCCGCGACCGCGCGCTTCATCGAATGGTCGGACAAGATCGCGGTCGGCCACGATGTGATCGACCGCGACCACCGGGTCCTGGTCGATCTGGTCAATCGCCTGTACGACGGGATCGCCCACGGCCGCGGCCAGGCCCGGATCGGCGAGATCCTGGACGAACTCACCGACTACATCAAAGGCCACTTCGCGCGCGAAGAGGCGCTGATGGCCAAGGCCGCGGGCCAGGACTTCACCAAGCACCAGACCGAGCACCGGACCCTGGTCGCCGGGGTCGAGGACCTGGTTGACAAGCACCGGCGCAGCGAGGTGCAGATCTCGATGGAGGTCATGGAGTTTCTGAAGGACTGGTTGACCAAGCACATCCTGGACAGCGACCGCCAGTTGGTGTCGCGGTTGCGCGCGGCTGGGGTGGCGTAGACGGCGCCGGACGGCTTTGGGGCTTCGTCCCAGGTCAGGGGGTTTCACCCCCCGACACCCCCCGGCCAGGGGGTGCCCCCTGGACCCCATGAGTGGGGGTTAAGGGGGGCAACGGGCGTCAGGCCGAACCAGCAACCTGCGACACCGTGTCTCGCGGCCGATCGCCCCCCGTGATGGCACAGCCTTGCCGTGTTTTTCACACCTGTGTTAGCAGCGGGTTCGCCGCACCAAAACCGAACAACCACGAAAGCCGGTGCGTTCGGCAACCCGGAGGAAATCCCGCATGAAGATCCGTTCGATGAAGCGGAGGGCCGCGTTCGGCCTCGGTCTGTTGCTCGGTCTCCTGACCTTTGCCCCGCCCGGCGGGTCGGCGGCGGAGCCGATCCGGATCGGCGCGTTTCTCGCGGTCACCGGCCCGGCGTCGTTCCTGGGCGCGCCGGAGCTGAAGACGCTCGAGATGTATATCGAGGAGATCAATGGCGCGGGCGGCGTGCTCGACCGGCCGCTCGAGCTGATTGCCTATGACGCCCAGCACGATGCCAAGAAGGCGGTGACCTTCGTCAAGCGGCTGATCTTCCAGGATCGGGTCGATCTGATCATCGGCGGCTCGACCACCGGCACCACCATGGCGGTGATCCCGCTGGTCGAACGCGCCGGCGTGCCGTTCATTTCGCTGGCCGGCGCCTCGGTGATCATCGATCCGGTCAAGCGCTGGGTGTTCAAGACCCCGCACACCGACCGGCTGGCGGTCGCGCGGGTGTTCGAGGACATGGTGGCGCGCGGCCTCTCCGGGATCGGCCTGTTGTCGGGCAGCGGTGGCTTCGACCAGTCGTGCCGCGGCAACGCCAAGGCGCTGGCCGAGGTCCATGGGCTCACCGTGCTCGCCGACGAGCTGCACGCCAGCGGCGACACCGACATGACGCCGCAGTTGACCCGGATCCGCACCACCCCTGGGGTCGACGCGATCCTTTACTGCGGGTTCGGGGCGCCGACCAGCATCGTTGCCAAGAACCTGCGCCAGCTCGGGATCGATCTGCCGCACTACCAGACCCACGGTTCGGCATCGCAGAAGTTCATCGACGGCGCCGGCGCCGCCGCCGAGGGCACCCGCCTGCCGGCCGCGGCGGTGATCGTCGCCGAGCAGCTGCCCGACGACAACCCGCAAAAGGCGGTCGGTCTTGCCTATCGCGAGGCCTATGAGGCGCGCTATCAAGAGCCGATCTCGACCTTCGGCGGCCACGCCTATGACGCGCTGATGCTGGCGGTCGGGGCGCTGGAGCGCGCCGGCACCACCGACAAGGAAGCCGTGCGCACGGCGATCGAGACCACCGAGCGGTACATCGGCGCCGACGGCATCTACACGATGTCGCCGACCGACCATTTGGGTCTCGACACCGAATCGTTCGTGATGGTCGAGGTGCACGACGGCGGCTGGCGTTTGGTCGAGTGAGGCCCCGATCGGCACCATGCGGCCTTGCGGCCGTTCGGGGGGCGCTGCCCCCTCGACCCCCGCAAGGGGGTTTCCCCCCCTTGACCCCCACTTTTTGATGGGGTCCAGGGGGCACCCCCTGGTCGGGGGGTGTCGGGGGGTGAACCCCCCTGACCTGGGGGCGCCAGCCGCCAAACCCTCGCAACCGGCGTCGATTTCTGCAGTCTTGGGAGGACCGCCGGCGTGACCGCCGCGCTCTTGCAATACCTGATCTCTGGAGTAACCATCGGCGCGATCTACGCGCTGGTCGGCCTCGGCTTTTCGATCATCTACAACGCGAGCAAGGTGATCAACTTCGCCCAGGGCGAGTTCGTGATGATCGGCGGCATGGCTGCGGTGTTCCTGGTCGCCGACGGCCTGCCGATGGTCGCAGCCCTGCCGCTCGCCGTGCTCCTGGCGGTCCTGGTCGGGATCGGGCTCGAGCGGGTCGCGATCGCGCCTGCGCGCGGCGCATCGGTGGTCACCTTGATCATCATCACGATCGGCGCGTCGATCCTGTTGCGCGGCACCGCCCAGCTGGTGTGGGACCGCAACTTCCACACCCTGCCCGGGATCGGCGGCGGCATGCCGATCGAGGTTCTGGGCGCGACCATCCTGCCCCAGGCGGTGCTGGTGATCTGCGCCACCATGGCGATCGTCGCGGCCCTGTTCTGGTTCTTCAAGGCGACCCGGACCGGCCAGGCGATGCTTGCGACCTCGTACGACCCGACCGCGGCGCTGCTGGTCGGGATCGACACCCGGCGGGTCTTGACCTTGGCGTTCGCGCTGGCCGGCGGGCTCGGCGCGATCGCCGGCATCTTGATCACCCCGATCGGAATGACCTATGCCGGGGTCGGGGTGATGCTGGGCTTGAAGGGGTTTTCGGCGGCGATGGTCGGCGGGCTCGGCAGCCCGATGGGTGCGATCGCCGGCGGTCTGGTGGTCGGGATCGCCGAGGCGTTGACCGCCGGCTATCTGTCCTCGGCGTACAAGGATGCGGTGGCGTTCGTGATCATTCTGTTGGTGTTGGTGACCCGGCCGTCCGGGCTGTTCGGCCGGCGCGACGGGATCAGCCTGTGAGCGCGGGACAGTCGGCCGGCCTTGGTCTGTTGGCGGTGATCCTGGCGGCGCTGCCGTTCGTGCTCGACAATCCCTATCACTTCGAGATCGCGATCCTGGTCTGCCTCAACGCCACGGTGTGCGTCGGGCTCAATCTGTTGATCGGCTACGCCGGGCAGATCTCGCTTGGGCATGCCGGATTTTTCGCGCTCGGCGGCTACGCCTCGGCGATCTTGACCTTGAGTTATGACTGGCCGCCGCTCGGCGCGCTGGCGGCGGGCGCGCTCGGGGTTGCGGTGTTGGCCCATGTGGTGGCGCGGCCGATCCTGCAGTTGAAGGGCCACTATTTGGCGATGGGCACGCTCGGGCTGGGCGTGATCATCTCGATCGCGCTCAACCGCGAGGTCGAGCTGACCGGCGGGCCCGATGGCACGATCGTGCCGCCGTTCAGCGTGCTCGGCTGGATGCCGTTCGAGAGTCTCGAGTGGTACGCAATCACCGCCGGCCTTATGTTCGTCACGGTGTGGCTGTCGCTCAACCTGATCGGCTCGCCGATCGGCCGGGCGCTGAGGGCGCTGCACGGCTCCGAGGTCGCGGCCGAAACGCTCGGGGTCAACACCGCCAGCCACAAGAACCTGTTGTTCGTCGCGTCCGCCGTGCTGGCCGCCGTGTGCGGCAGCCTGTACGCCCATTTCAGCGGCTTCATCACCCCGACCGAGGGCGCGTTCCACCACTCGATCGAGCTCGTGACCATGGTGGTTTTGGGCGGCATGGCCTCGGTGTTCGGCGCGGTGGTCGGCGCGGCCCTGCTGACGATCGCGCCGCAGGTGCTGACGGTGTTCCATGACTATGAATCGATCGTGTTCGGGGCGGTGTTGATGGGCATGATGATCGTGCTGCCGCGGGGGTTGGTGCCCGGTCTGGTCCGCTTGGTCCAATCGGTCGGGTTTGGGCGATGAGCCGGCTCGAGGTCGAGGGCCTGGTCAAACGGTTCGGCCCGTTCGCCGCGATCGACCAGCTGTCGTTCGTGGTCGAGCCCGGCACGATCCAATCGATCATCGGCCCGAACGGCGCCGGCAAGACCACCTTGTTCAACCTGGTCTCGGGCCTGCTCCACCCCGACGCCGGCCGCGTGTGCTTCGACGGCGGCGAGATCACCGGCCGGCCGGCGCATCGGGTGGTGCGCTCCGGGATCGCGCGCACGTTCCAGAACGTCCAGGTGTTCTTCAACATGACGGTTCTGGAAAACGTGATGGTCGGCGGTCACCTCGCCTGCGACCGCCGTTTGTTGCCGATCCTGCTGCGCCTGCCCGGCCATTTCGCGAGCGAGCGGCGCTGCCGCGACCGCGCGCTCGCGCTGCTCGACCAGGTCGGTCTCGCCGGGCTCGGCGACCGCCCGGCGGACGCCCTGCCCTACGGCGCCCTAAAAAGGCTTGAGATCGCGCGCGCGCTGGCGGCCGAGCCCAAGCTCTTGATGCTCGACGAGCCGGCGGCCGGGCTCAACCCGGCCGAGACCGATGCGATCGACACCCTGATCCAGGAGATCGCGGCGCGCGGCATCACGGTCTTGCTGGTCGAGCACGACATGCGCCTGGTCCGCGGGGTCAGCGACCGCATCCTGGTGCTGAACCGCGGCCGTCGGCTGGCGGCGGGGCGCTGGGACGAGATCCGCCACAATCCTGAGGTGGTGGCGGCCTACCTGGGTGCCGAAGGCAGGAATCGCTAAGCCCATGCTGTTGACCGTCTCGGGCCTTGCCAGCCATTACGGCCGCATCCAGGCCTTGTACCAGGCCGATTTCGCGGTCGGCGCGGGCGAGCTGGTCGCTTTGGTCGGCGCCAACGGCGCCGGCAAGACCACGCTGATGCGCACGCTCTCGGGCGTCATGCCGGCAAGCGCCGGCACGATCCAATTCGACGGCGCCGAGATCACCCGCACCACCCCGGCGCGCCGGGTCCGGCTCGGCATCTCCCAGGTGCCCGAGGGCCGCAAGCTGTTCGGCCCGATGACGGTCGAGGAAAACCTGCGTCTCGGCGCCCACACCCGCCCCGCCGCCGAGCTGCGCGAAACCCTGGCCGAACAGTACGAGCTGTTCCCGGCGCTCGCCGAACGGCGCCACCAGCCCGCGGGCACGCTGTCGGGCGGCCAGCAACAGATGGTCGCGATCGCGCGCGCGCTGATGGCGCGGCCGCGGCTGTTGCTGCTCGACGAGCCGAGCATGGGCCTCGCACCCAACCTGGTCGATGAGACCTTCGAGACGATCCGGCGCCTGTGCGCCGCCGGCACGACGATCTTCCTGGTCGAGCAGAACGCGTTCAAGGCGCTGGCGATCGCGGACCGCGCGTACGTGCTCGAAACCGGGCGCACGGTGCTCGACGGCACCGGCAGCGAGCTGTTGGCGCATGAGCGGGTGAAACAGGCGTATCTCGGGTTGTAGGTCCGACCGCTTTGGTCACGAAATCGCGAGGAAACAGAATCTACCTCCGCGGGTAATCGTCGGAGCTTCCGTCCGATTCGTAAGCTAACCCAGGCGTTTTCGCGTCGTCGACATGCTCGGCCGCTGTCACCCCCTTCGATCTCTACCACTTTTGATTGAGCCAACCTTGGCGGCGCGGCACCATCCCGGACGGCCGACCATCGGCCGTTAACGGGATGTCAAGGTGTTTGAAAAAGTCTGGAGATTTAGACGGTCGTCCTCTCGCGGCCGAGGACCTGAGGGTGGGTGAAGGCCATGACCCCAGTAATTGCGCGCGCTCGGCACCGCCGGCCGGTCGCCCGATACCCGTCGATCCCCCTCATCTTGGGGGTTTGTCTATACTGGGCGATCGGCGACTTTTCCCGGGCCCTGGCCCAATCGAATCCGCTTGGCGGCGTGCCGGTGTTGCGCATCTCTACCGAGAACACGGCAGATCATGTGCAAACACGAGTTGTGCAGCAATTCGCGAAACGTCTTCAAGCGCGACTCGGGCAGTCGCTCGAGGTCGAGCACAGTTACGACGCCCGGCTGTTCCGAGACCGCGACGTTATCAACGCGCTTGAGCGCGGTCTGGCCGAGATGGCGGTGCCCGGAACCTGGCAGTTTGATCGCCACGTCCCGGACGTCGGCGTCTTGATGCTGCCGATGTTCTATGGTCTTGGCGCCGACGCTCACTATCGTCTGCGCGAAGGCCGGGTTGGCGCCCGGATCGTCCGAAGGATCGAGGACACGCTCGATCTGGTGGTGGTCGGCCGCTGGATAGATCTCGGCTTTGCCCACATCTATTCCGTCGATCGGCCGTTGCGTCAGATCGCCGACCTCGAAGGGCTGCGCATCCGAATTCCCGGCGGGCGTGCCAATGCGGCGCGGCTCGAAGCGCTCGGCGCCGAGCCGGTGGTGATCGCTTGGCCCGATGTTCCGGCCTTCCTTGATCGCCGGGCGATCGACGGCCTGTTGACCACGCATGCCACGATCGCCAGCGCCCGCCTGTGGCGCCACGGTTTGCGCTTCGGCCTCGAAGATCGTCAGTATTTCCCGCAGTACATCCCGATCATCGCCCGGCGGTTCTGGCGCCGGTTGCCGCCGCCGGTGCGCACGGCGATCACGGAGGTCTGGGACCGGATCGTGCCGAGTGCCCGCGACGCGGCGCGCAAGGCCCAGGCCGCCGCGCGCGACCGGATGGTCGCAAACGGCATGACCGTCAGCCCCGTCGACCCGGCGGCACAGGTCAGGGTTCGCCAAGCAATGGCCGCGAACCAAAGTTCTCTGGCCGCGCGCCTCGGCATCGACCCCGGGATCGTCGGCCTCTCCTGGACACAGATCGAGGACCTTGACCGGTCTCCCTGAGACCGGCAGACACTGCGTCACCGATGGTTCCGTTGCGGCGTTTCCGTGCACCCCGGCACGAACGGCAGACACCCGGCACGAACGGGAAGACAAAACAATGCCCACCGTCGTGACAACACCCACCGTCGTGACAACATCGGACATGCGTGTCGGCCAGCCGTCGCGGCTTCTGATGACGTACGGCCTGATCGCCCTCGGCTCCGTGCTGGCCCTGCTGGCCTACTTGGCCGTCGAACTGCCCAGGGATCGGCGCGAGCGTCTGGAGTTCGGTCAACGGAGTGCGGAAGACTACGCCTACCTGATCGGCCAGCAGATCAATCAGCGTCTGGTCACGCTCGATCTCGTCCTGGTGCCGCTGGCCCGGGCGCTCGCGGTCGAGCGGGCCGCCGCCGATGGGACCGAAGACGTGCTCGGGGACCAGCTGACGGCGAGCGCCCGCGCGTTGCCGTTCGAAGCGGCGCTTGCCGTCTACGATCACGCCGGCGCGCGGCTCGCCGGTCAGGGGCGCGGACTGCCCGCCGCGATCGGCTCGGCCGACTGGTTCACGGCCCACCGCGACCGGTGGATCGATGTGACGATCGGCCAAATCGGCGCTCCCGGCAGCACCGACCGCCGGCCCGAACGACTTCGGCTCGGCCGGGCCGCCTGGACCGACGATGGGCGGTTCGGCGGCGTGGTCGCAGCTTCCACCGACCCCGCCGGGATCGACGTGTTCCACGATCTTTATCGCCGCTTGATCCCGAACCGGATCGTGCTCGCCGACCGCTTCGGACGGCTGCTGCACGATTGGCGGCCCTCAGCGGCCGACGACGCCGATGCCGGCTCGGGGCCGCCGGCCGGCGAGGTCGCGGCGGACCCGCTCCGGGCGATCCTCGATCTGAACCAAGGGCTTGCGAGCGAACGCGACGGGCAGTGGGTGATCAGCAAGTATCAACTGGCGGATTTCCCGCTTCAACTGGCGGTTGCCGTGTCGTCGGATCGGCTGTTGGTCGACTGGCACCGCAAAACGCGGTTGATCTTGATCTTCTGTGGCCTGTTCGTTTCGATCCTGTGCGGCGCCTTGGCGTTTGTCGGTCGGTTGGAACGCGCGCGCCGATCTGCCGAGCTCGCGGTGACGGCCAGCCATGCCCGCTACTCGGCGATCGTGCGCGACGCCGGGGTCGGCATCCTTCAGCTCGACCCGGCCGACTGTGTTCTCACCTCCAATCCATTTTCGCATCAAATGTTCGGTCTTGCGGCATCGGCACTCGAGGGCACCCAGCTCGACGACTTGGTCGCGCCCGACGACCGGCCGAAGCTGGCGGATCTCCTGGCACGGGTCCGCGGGCGCGTTTGCGACCACGACCGGATCGAGTGCCGGTTCGAAACCGCCCGTGGCGACACGCTGTGGTGCGCGGTGACCGTCACCGCGATTGATCTGGGCGACGGTGGGGCCCAAAGCCTGGTCTGCATGATCGCCGACACCACCAAGCGCCGGCAGGCCGAAGACCGTTTGCGCGACCTGAACGCGTCGCTCGATCGGCTGGTGCGTGAACGGACCGCGGCGCTGACGGGCGAAATCGTCCAGCGAAAGCAGGCGCAAGGCGCCCTCGAAGCCCAGCACGCCTTCCTGAAGTCGATCATCGACGCGGTCGACGATATGATCATCGTGATAGGCGCCGATTTCCGGGTCCGGCTGATGAACCAGGCGGCCCAGAATCGGTATCGGCTCGACCTCCCGCCGCAGGCCGGCGGCCCACCGCCGCCCTGCCACCAGTTGCTCTACCAAACCCCCGCCCCGTGTGGCGACCAGGGACGCAGCTGCCCGCTCGAACAGGTGATCGCGACCGGACAAACCTTGCGCGAGCTGGTCAACCAAGAGGTCGCCGGCGCCGCCTTGATCTTCGAGACGGTCGTCAGCCCGGTCAGACAATCCGACGGCACGATCACCGGCATCGTTCAGGTGTCGCGAAACGTGACCGAACATCATCGAGCGGTTGTTGCGCTGGAGGAACAAGAAAGACGAATGAACTTCCTGGCGCATCACGATCTATTGACTGGGTTGCCCAATCGCGCGCTGTTTATGGATCGGCTTGAACAGGCTATTCGCACTGCGACCCGCAACCAGATTCGGATCGCGCTGTTGTTCATCGATTTGGATCAATTCAAACAGATCAACGACAGTCTCGGCCATGGCGTCGGCGACCAGGTGTTGGTTTCGGTGGGTGCGCGCCTGCGCTCGGGATTGCGCGCCGAGGACACCCTCGCCCGGACCGGCGGCGACGAGTTCACGGTGATCCTGCCCTCGGTTTCCACCGCCGATGCCGCCGCGACGGTGGCGCGCAAGCTGGTTGCCGAGGCGCAGCAGCCGCACGTGATCGGTGGTATGAGGTTCCATGTCCGGCTCAGTGTCGGGATCAGCCTGTTCCCCGAGGACGGGACCGACGGCGCGACGCTGATGCGCAACGCCGACGCCGCGATGTATTGCGCAAAGGAGCACGGCCGCAACACGGTCTGCGCCTATCGCAGCGAGATGACCGATCACGCGCTCGAGCGGGTGATGGTGGTCGGCGAACTGCGCGAGGCGATCCGGACCAACCAGCTGGAGCTCCACTATCAACCGCAGTTCGACCTCGCCACCCACCGGCTCGAAGGTCTCGAGGCGCTGGTCCGGTGGCACCACCCGACGCACGGCCTGATCCCGCCCAATCGGTTCATCCCGATCGCCGAGGAGTCCGGGCTGATCATGTCGCTGGGCGACTGGGTGCTGGAGACCGCCTGCGCCCAGGCGCGTCGGTGGCGCAATGCCGGACTGTCGTTCGGACGCTTGGCGATCAACGTCTCAAGCGCCCAGGTCGAACAGCAGACCGAACTGGCCGACCGGATTTTGACCCAGCTCGCCGCGGCGGGCCTGACCCCGGCCGATCTTGAGGTCGAGATCACCGAGACCACCTTGATGTCGCGCCTTGGCGTTGCCACCCGGGTCTTGGAAACCTTGCGCAACCATGGGGTTTCGATCGCGATCGACGACTTTGGCACCGGCTTTTCCTCGCTCGCCTATCTGCGCACCCTGCCGGTCAGCAAGCTCAAGATCGACCAGGTGTTCCTGGGCGGGGTTCCCCACGACCTCCAGGCGTCGGCGATCGTGCGCGCCGTGATCGCTCTTGGCCGCAGCATGGAATTCACGGTGGTCGCAGAAGGCGTCGAAACGCTCCACCAACGGGATTTCCTGGTCCGGGAGCGCTGCGGCATCGGCCAGGGTTATTACTTCGGCCGCCCGCTCACGGCCGCGGAGACCACCCGGTGGATGATGCGGGCGCACGACGACGAGTTGGCTCGGCAAAAGCGACCCCCAAGCGCTGCCCAGGTCGCCCCGGGCGACCTCGGTCTGGCCCGCACCGCCTAAGCGCGGTCGCCGTCCGCGGTGGCGGGCCACACCCCTTTGTGCTTGAGACCGGGTGCAAGGGGGGCCATGCTTTCGCCATTGGCGGGCGCACGACGAGCGGGTGCCGTCGGGCGAGCGGGTTCGGCTCGACGGCGTTTTGCGTCTCATCTTAACCAGGCACGATTGGGACCGGTTGCTTTGCCGCCATCGTCAAGAATGGCGGCATCGACGGGCAGACCCGCCAGAGTCCTAAAGACAGCTCTCAGGGGGGTGGCAGTGACGATCAAGGCTGTAAACCTTGCGGAGAAACTTGGCGCAGTCTCGGAATATTGGTCTCCGAAGATTGTCTCCGGATTCAATGGACACGATGTGATGGTTGTCAAGGTGAAGGGTGAGTTTGTCTGGCATTCCCACGAGGATACCGACGATTTTTTCTTGGTTCTTGACGGCATCATCAAGATTGAAACCGAGCATGGCGACGTCACGTTGAACCCCGGGGAACTCGCGGTGATCCCGAGGGGGGTGCAGCACCGACCGGTCGCAGACAGCGAGGCCCACATTCTGCTGATCGAACCTCGGGGGACGCCGAACACCGGGGATGCCGCCACTGCCGCGCCCAAGACAGCGATCTAGGGATCAGGTCTTGGGTGCACGCCCCGCCTGGGGACGGTGGTCTTGATTGACAGGTCGGCCGCGTTCTCGCACCGTCCGGGCAATCCCGCGACATGACGAGGTGAGGCGCGACATGCAGCGCATTTTCCAGATGTTTGCGCTGGCGATGCTGTGCTTGATGGCGCCGCCGTTGGTCGCGGTCGGGCTTGCCGGCTTGTATGAGCTGTTCGGGCTGATCAACGGCCCGAGTGACGTCCAGGAGATATTGAAGCCTGTCCTGATCGGCCTGCCCGCGATCATTCTCGGCCTGGTCGCCGCGGTGTCGGTGCATCGCGAGGTGTTCGATGACGACGCGCCGGTCTTGCGGCTGGCGCGCCGGGTGCCGCTGGCGGTGGCGCGGACCGTGTTGGCCGTGACGTTGTTCGGGGCTGTGTCGGTGTTTGCCGCGATCACCGGGTCGTTGCCCTATGGCGGCGGCATGGCGAGCCAGATGGTGATTATGATGTGGATGCCGATCGTCGCCGTGTTGACCGTGCTTGCCGAGGTCAGCGTCGGTCATTTGGGCGTGCGCACCGAGCCCGGCCGGTGGGTGGTGGCGATTGCGATCGGGTTGTTGTGTGCGGTCCCCGTCTCGGCAACGGTTCGCGGCTGACACCGCGGCCGCCCCCCCCCCCCCCCGCCAGAGGGGTGCCCCCTGGTCGGGGGGGGGGGTCGGGGGGT
>JANQHG010000250.1 GCA_028277115.1 Azospirillaceae bacterium | reverse complement strand
GAAGGCAAGACCGTATTTGAGGTCCGGCGGCGCGACATTGATCGTCCACGGGTTGCCGTTGCCGTCGATCGCCGCCGACCAGATGATCAGCAGGGTCCCGAGCAGGGCGAACGCAAGCGTGGTGATCCCAAAGAAGCCGACGTAGAACGGACCCACCCAGAAGTCGAACAGGTCGCCTCCGAGCAGCGTTCCGCCACGCACGCGATATTTTCTCTCAAAACTGAGCATGGCCATGACTGAGGTCCTTCCGGGCCATCAAGAGTAGCGGCGATCGGGGGGTCCTAGTTTTTGGGTCTCGTGGCACCCCCGTATCCTCGTCAGGCACCCGGCACGGTCATGCACCCGGTTTTCGTCACGGACCCGAGCCCAGTCAGGACCGCAGCTCCGTCAGGTACCCGGCGTGAGGCCGGGCCGGGACATGCACGCGACAGCGACCGGGCCGGGCTGGACGCCCAGCCCGATCCGCTGCCGTTGGCACGTGATGCTCGGGAGGCCAGATCAGCCGACGAGCCAGTTGAACTTCTCGGTGCTGAGCAGGATGAAGTGGATCAGCAGCGCGAGAACAAACAAGAAGGTGAACAGCGCGGTCAGCGAGCGGCGCGGATCGAACAGAAGCCAGATGCGGTACATGGTCCAAGTCTCCTTCGGAGATCAGGGGGCGGCGTCACCGGACGGCCGCAACGGTCAACAGGTCACGATCGGGTGGGGCTCAGCCGAACCAGGGGCGCCAGCTCCACACCAGAACGTGCGCAACGGCCGCAATCAGGAGAAAAACGACCATGCTGCTCATAAAGACGCCATGGAATTCCTTCGCCTCGGCATTGGTCAGGCCTGACAGCGAACGAGTCTCTTCAGCCATTTTGAAACCCTCCAGATGACGGGGTATTCGACATGCCGCGCCCAAGGTCCCGCGCGGTGGGGGAGTGTTGCGGCGCAACCACCGCAACTGCGTGCCTCCTGTCGGGTTCCCTCAAGATCTAAGGACACCCGGCGGGCTGCACCGTACCGGCATCTGGTATACGCCACTCCCCGCCTGGGCACCCCGCGTCCGACGGTCGCGCGTCAGCTTCGCACGGCGCACCGTCGAACCGGTGCTGTCCTGAGGGGCGGCCGGGCACTGGCAGTCTCGGCGCCGCGGCGCACCGGCGGCGGGCGGGGGTGCGACCGCGCTGCGACAATGCGCGCATGGAAACCGTCGCCGCCGTGCGCGGGGGGGCCGCCCGGCGCGATCGGCCCTTCCCGGCTGCGATCGCTTTGGTGTAGGACCCCGCATGGCCGGCCGCGGCGCGTCACCTGGGACGGTCGCGCCGGCCCTGGGGCCTGCCATGCTCGTGGTATCCAAGGACGTGTCTTTCGTATGACTGACCAAACGCCCGACCCGTCGCCGTCCGCCCCCGAGACCGCCTCGCCGGAGGCGACCGGCAGGGCACCCGACCCGGCTCCTTCGTCCGATCACCAAAGCGCCAGCCTCGCCGCCGAGCTCGCGACCGCGACCGCGGCGCTCGAGGCGGCCAGGGCCGAGGTGCGCGCGGCCGACCGGACGAGAGAACGCATGGTCGCCGACCTCGCCGCGCGCGACGCCCAAGTCGCCGCGCTGACCGAACAGATCACCGCACACACCCGCACGATCGGTGAGCGCGACGCCCGGATCGCGGCGCTTGCCGAGGCGGCGGCGACCCGCGACCGCACGCTCGCCGCGCGGGAGGCAAACCTGTCGGCACTGACCGAGGAGCTGGCAACGGTCCGCAGCGCCGCCGACGAGCGGCGCAATCTGTTGGAGGAGGGAATCGCGGAACGCGACCAAAGGCTCGCGCACCTGGTCGAGGAACACGGCCACGCGAAAACCGAGATCGTGGCCCTGACCCGCAAGGTCGAGCAGTTGAGCGACGAGGCGGCGCGCCTGTGCGCCGAGGCCGAGACCCGGCGCACCCAGGCGGAAAGCGCGGTCGAGGCGGAACGGATCGCCGCCGGGGCCCGCGAGCGCACCCTGCGGGCCGACCTGGCCGATCGCGAGGCCCGACTGGCGGCGTTGGCCACCGAGGTCGAGCGGCGCGGCCCCGAAGGCAGCTGGTCTGCGTTCGGGCTCGCGCTCGGCGCGCTGATCGTGGGCGATCGCCGCTGACCGCTCCCCTTGGCTCCCCCCCTGTCCTACTCTCCTCGCAATGGCGCCCGGGTCGGATTAAGGTCTGGTGCGGGTGAGGCGCCGCCGTTATAGTTGGTCAGTAACGGTGCGGGCGTAGCTCAATGGTAGAGCTCCAGCCTTCCAAGCTGGCGGTGAGGGTTCGATTCCCTTCGCCCGCTCCAAAGCCGCGTCCGACAAACGTCAAAGACGTCACCCGTCAAAGACGTCACCGGCCGTCAAAGGCGCCCCATTGGTCCGGGACCGGCACGGTCGGTGCGGGTCGCGGGTGCGGCGTTATGCGTGCGCGCGCAGTTTGGACTTGAAGGCGCCGGCACCGAAGCGGTATAACACTCGCCCGGTCGGCCACCCTCGTCGGCGACCTTTAGGAGTGTAGCTCAATTGGTAGAGCACCGGTCTCCAAAACCGGGGGCTGGGGGTTCGAGCCCCTCCACTCCTGCCACGACTGGTGCGCCTCCACTCCCGGGACTTCCGGCCTCGCCCGTGACCCTGGCCACCGCGGCCATCCGGCGCGCGACGGGGTCGCTTTGGCGGCGCGACGGGCGCGGCCAGCTGATCGGTCGGACCCGATCGGTGGGACCGGGCGACGGCCGCCGACCAGGATGCACGGGACGACAGGCCGGGATGTTGGGGACCCACGGGCGCGCGAGCGACAACAACCAGGACGCGCCAGCGGCGATAACGAAGAACACGACGAAGATTGCGAGAGATGGCGAGACCAAACGTTCAACAGTTCGCGCGCGAGGTCCGGGCCGAGGTCCGTAAGGTGACCTGGCCGAGCCGCAAGGAGACCCTGGTGACCACCGGCATGGTGTTCGTCATGGTCATCGTGTGCGCGCTGTTTTTCCTCCTGATCGATCAGGTGTTCGCCTTCGCCATCCGTTTGATTCTGGGCATCGGGGGTTAGGTCGGTGTCCGCTCGGTGGTACGTGGTCCACGTGCATTCCGGATTCGAGAAGAAGGTGGCGCAGGCGATTCGCGAAAAGGCGGCGCAGAAGGGGCTCGACGACCGATTCGACGAGATCCTGGTGCCGACCGAGGAAGTGGTCGAAATGCGTCGCGGCTCGAAAATCAACACCGAGCGCAAGTTCTTCCCCGGTTATGTCCTGGTCAGAATGGACCTGATCGACGAGACCTGGCACTTGGTCAAGAACACGCCCAAGGTCACCGGCTTCCTCGGCGGTGGCGGCAAGCCGCAACCGATCACCCAGGCCGAGGCCGAACGGATCATGCACCAGGTCCAAGAGGGGATCGAACGGCCCAAGCCGTCAGTGATCTTCGAGGTCGGCGAGCAGGTCCGGGTGTGCGACGGCCCGTTCACCTCGTTCACCGGGGTGGTCGAGGAGGTCGAGGAGGAAAAAAGCCGGCTCAAGGTCGCGGTGTCGATCTTCGGCCGCTCGACCCCGGTCGATCTGGAATACAGCCAGGTCGAAAAGGTTTAGCGGCCGGCGGGCCGGGGTTCGTTTTGCGGGAGGTCCGTGGTCCCGAAGTCCATGGGGCCGGGCCGGACCGCATCCCTCGGGGGCGGGGTGGTGGCGGTGCGGCGCCCCCCCGCGAATGGAGGCGTTTTACGATATGGCAAAGAAGATCGTGGGATATGTGAAGCTCCAGGTCCCGGCCGGCAAGGCGAACCCGTCGCCGCCGATCGGGCCGGCGCTCGGCCAGCGCGGCCTCAACATCATGGAGTTCTGTAAGGCGTTCAACGCCAAGACCCAGGAGCTCGAGGTCGGCATGCCGATCCCGGTGGTGATCACCGCGTACGCCGACCGCAGCTTCACCTTCGTGACCAAGACCCCGCCGGTCACCTACTTCATCAAGAAGGCGGCCGGGATCGCCAAGGGGTCGCAGACCACGGGCCGCGCCAGGGCCGGCAGCATCACGATGGCGCAGATCAGAGAGATCGCCGAGAAGAAAATGGTCGACCTCAACGCCAACGACACCGATGCGGCATGCCGGATGATCATCGGCTCAGCGCGCTCGATGGGTCTCGACGTGGTGGAGGGCTGACGCGATGGCGCGCACCGGCAAACGCCTGAAGGCCGCTTACGCCGACCTCGAGACCTCGGCGGTGCTCGCGCTCGACGCCGCGGTCCGCACGATCAAGGCCAAGGCGACCGCCAAGTTCGACGAGACGATCGAGCTCGCGCTCAACCTCGGCGTCGACCCGCGCCACGCCGACCAGATGGTCCGCGGCACCGCGCTGTTGCCCAACGGCACCGGCAAGACCGTGCGGGTCGCGGTGTTCGCGCGTGGCGCGCGCGCCGAAGAGGCGACCGCGGCGGGCGCCGACATCGTCGGCGCCGAGGATCTGGCCGAGCGCATCCAGGGCGGCCAGATCGACTTCGACCGCTGCATCGCCTCGCCCGACATGATGGCGGTGGTCGGCAAGCTCGGCAAGATCCTGGGGCCGCGCGGCCTGATGCCGAACCCCAAGCTCGGCACGGTGACCCCGAACGTTGCCCAGGCGATCAAGGACGCCAAGGGCGGCAACGTCCAGTTCCGGGTCGAAAAGAACGGGATCGTCCACGCCGGGGTCGGCAAGGCGAGCTTTTCCGAGGACGCGCTGGTCGAGAACATCCGCGCCTTCGTCACCGCGATCAATCGGGCCAAGCCGTCGGGCGCCAAGGGCACTTATCTGCGTCGGGTCTCGCTCAGCTCGACCATGGGCCCGGGCGTGCGGGTCGACATCTCGTCGATCGGCGCCGCCGACGTCGCCCAGGCGGCGTGACCGGGGCCGGTCGTTCGCGCTTGGGTTTTGGATCATCGATCGCCGGCCTTGGAGCATCGGTCGGCGATCGGACCGAGACCGTCGGCGGGTCCGCCCGCCGCGGCACCCTGTCCGAGACCGTGGGTGCCGGGACGCCGACAGGGCGCCGCCGGCTTAATTGAGGCCCCGTGAGACAGGAGTTTCAACTCGACCCTGGCCGGGCATCGGCTTTGAGGGACCATCGGCTTGGGACTTCTGGGACAGGTCAATTGGGAGCCGGCTTTTCGACCGTCGCCGCGCGCGGCGGTCGGGGCCATGGGTGCAACGATCGCTTGGGTGGGAGGTTTTCCCCGTGGATCGCGCACATAAGGAACGGGCGGTTACGTCCTTGCACGAGGACCTGCTCGGCGCCGGCATGGTCGTGGTGGCACACTACCGCGGCCTGACGGTTGCCGAGTCGACCGATCTGCGGCGCCGGATGCGCGCCGTCGGTGCCCGTTTCCGGGTCACCAAGAACCGGCTTGCCCGCATCGCTCTGAAAGGCACGACGTTCGAACCGCTCGACGACCTGTTCAAAGGTCCGACCGCGGTCGCCTATGCGGCCGATGCGGTCGCGGTGTCCAAAGCCGCGACCGAGTATGCCAAGGGCAACGACAAGTTCCGGATCATCGGCGGCTGCCTCGGGGCCCAGCTGCTCGACGCCGCGGGCGTCGAGGCCCTGACCAAGCTGCCGTCGATCGACGAGCTGCGTGCCAAGCTGCTCGGCATGATCAACACGCCCGCGACCCGGATCGCCGGCATCCTGCCACGTCCGGCCCAGGACATCGTCGGGATCACGACGGCGCCGGCCGGCCAGTTGGCGCGCGTGTTGATGGCCTACGCCACGAAGGACGATGCGGCGTAACAGCCGCCCACGAAATCCCGCATTCAATCCGATGGAGCCGTAAGAGCCATGTCGAAGTTGGAAAAGCTGGTCGAAGAGCTGTCGGGCCTGACCGTCCTCGAGGCGGCCGAGCTGTCGAAGATGCTCGAAGAGAAGTGGGGCGTCTCGGCGGCCGCCCCGGTCGCGGTCGCCGCGGCCGGCCCGGCCGCCGGCGGCCCGGCCGAAGCCGCGCCGGTCGAAGAGGAAAAGACCGAGTTCGACGTCATCCTGGCCGGCGCCGGCGACAAGAAGATCAACGTCATCAAGGAGGTCCGGGCGATCACCGGGCTCGGCCTGAAAGAGGCGAAGGACCTGGTCGAAGGCGCGCCCAAGCCGGTCAAGGAAGGCGTGCCCAAGGACGAGGCCGAGAAGATCAAAAAGCAGCTCGAAGGCGCCGGCGCGTCGGTCGAGGTCAAGTAACGTCGGGTCGACCCGGGCGCGCCCGTCACCGCCGACGCGCGCGCCCGGGGCGGCAGTTTGGGTCGGCGATCGACGCCGCGGTTCGGCCCCGCCGGGGGTCGGACCGCGGCTCGCGCTGTTGCGTCGGGCGGCACCGACCGCCCCGGTTCCGGCAAGTCCGCGCGTCATGACCAGCTTCGAGGACATCGATGGCCAAATCCTTCACCGGACGCAAGCGCATTCGCAAGAGCTTTGGGCGCATCCCTGAAGTCACCCGGATGCCGAACCTGATCGAGGTCCAGAAGAGTTCCTATGACCATTTCCTGCAGATGGGTATGACGCCCGAGGGCCGCGCCAACGTCGGTCTGCAGGAGGTGTTCAAGTCGGTCTTTCCGATACGCGATTTTTCCGACCGTGCCGAGCTCGATTTCGTCCGCTACGAGCTCGAGGAACCCAAGTACGACGTCGACGAATGCCAGCAACGCGGCATGACCTTTGCCGCGCCGCTCAAGGTCACCCTGCGCTTGAGCGTGTTCGATGTCGAGGAGGAAACCGGCCTAAAGTCGATCCGCGACATCAAGGAGCAGGACGTCTATATGGGCGACATGCCCTTGATGACGTCGAACGGCACCTTCGTGATCAACGGTACCGAACGGGTGATCGTCTCGCAGATGCACCGCTCGCCCGGGGTGTTCTTCGACCATGACAAGGGCAAGACCCACTCGTCCGGCAAGTTTCTGTTTGCTGCCCGGGTGATTCCGTACCGCGGCTCCTGGCTCGACTTCGAGTTCGACGCCAAGGACTTGGTCTATGTCCGGATCGACCGCCGGCGCAAGCTGCCCGCGACCACCTTGCTGTATGCGCTCGACAGCGCGGCGACCGAGCAGCTGCGCGCCGAGCGCGGCGGCCAGCTTCAGCCCTACGAGGCGCAGGGGATGTCGCGCGAGGAGGTGCTGGCGTGCTTTTACGACCGGATCACTTATGAGCGCGGCGCCCAGGGCTGGACCACCCGGTTCGACGGCGAGCGGATGAAGAACGTCAAGCTGATCGGCGACCTGATCGACGCCGAGACCGGCGCGGTGCTCGCCCAGGCCGGGACCAAGATCACGCCGCGGCTGGTGCGCCGGCTCGCCGAACAGGGGCTGGAGCGCCAACTGGTCGCGACTGACGAGCTGATCGGCCGCTTCCTGGCCGAGGACGTGATCGACGAGCGGACCGGCGAGGTGTTCCACGAGGCCGGCGAGGAGGTCACCGGCGCGGTGGTCGAGCGGCTCGACAAGCTCGGCACCGAGGCGTTCCACGTGCTGGCGATCGACCATGTCAACGTCGGCGCCTACGTCTGCCACACCATGAAGGTCGATCGCAATTCGAGCCGCGAGGACGCGCTGATCGACATCTATCGGGTGATGCGGCCGGGCGAGCCGCCGACCCTCGAGTCGGCGGAGGCGCTGTTCCACAGCCTGTTCTTCGACAACGAACGCTATGATCTGTCGGCGGTCGGCCGGGTCAAGATGAACATGCGTCTTGGCATGAAAACCGACGACCAGATGCGGGTGTTGCGCAAGTTCGACATCATCGAAATCCTGAAGGTGTTGGTCGCGCTGAAGGACGGCCGCGGCGAAATCGACGACATCGACCATCTGGGCAACCGCCGGGTCCGCTCGGTCGGCGAGCTGATGGAAAACCAGTACCGGATCGGTCTGTTGCGCATGGAACGCGCGATCCGCGAGCGCATGAGCTCGGTCGAGATCGACACCGTGATGCCGCACGACCTGATCAACGCCAAGCCGGCGGCGGCGGCGGTGCGCGAGTTCTTCGGCTCGAGCCAGCTGTCCCAGTTCATGGACCAGACCAACCCGCTCTCGGAGATCACCCACAAGCGCCGGCTGTCGGCGCTCGGCCCCGGGGGTCTGACCCGCGAGCGCGCCGGCTTCGAGGTCCGCGACGTCCACCCGACCCATTACGGCCGGATCTGCCCGATCGAGACCCCGGAAGGCCCGAACATCGGCCTGATCAACAGCTTGGCGACCTATGCCCGGGTCAACCAGTACGGCTTCATCGAAAGCCCGTACCGGGTGGTGCGCGACCGCCGGGTCACCGACGAGGTGGTTTATCTCTCGGCGATGGAAGAAGTCCGCTACATGATCGCCCAGGCCAACGCCGAGCTCGACAACGACAACCGGTTCACCGCCGACCTGATCAGCTGCCGCAAGGGCGGCGAGTACCTGATGTCGAAGCCCGACGCGATCGACTATATCGACGTGTCGCCCAAACAGCTGGTCTCGGTTGCCGCGGCGCTGATCCCGTTCCTGGAAAACGACGACGCCAACCGCGCGCTGATGGGGTCCAACATGCAGCGCCAGGCGGTGCCGAAGTC
>JANQHG010000235.1 GCA_028277115.1 Azospirillaceae bacterium | reverse complement strand
ACCGATCCTGTAGGTTGGGGCGATCGGCCGGCACGGTCTGTCTGTTTGCATCGCCGGTGGGGGCCGATCGCCCCAACATCGGCGGGTCAGCTTTGCGGCACCGTCGATGTCGGGGCGCGGGCCTGGGACAGGGCGCTCCCGATCGACCAGGGTGCGGCCCGCGCCCCGACCTACCGGCGTGCTCCGACCAAACGGAACGGCTCAACCGGATGTCGTATGACACCTCAACCACCGGTGAGGAATCGCTCGTTGGTTGGGCTGCCAACCCCAACATGACGAAGACGCTGCCGCGGTGCGATCCTCTCGGCTGACGGTGGTGGCGCTCCGGCACGTCACCAACCCCGGCCATCTCCAGCAGCGGCACACCCAAACGACCCCTCAACCACGAAGACGCGGGCGATCCGCCGTCCCTGCTCGCCCGCGGGCCGGTCCGGCCTGCCCGCGGTGCGGCGATGCGGCGCCGCGAAAGGGTCGACGGGCTCCGATCGGTTGAGATATTGGGTCGGACCGGCGCAACTCCGGGTGCGGGCGGTCTTTGCGGGCGGTCTTTGGGGGCGACCACTGGGGGCGACCACTGGCAGCCAATCTCGGGCACGATACGCCGATCGAGCAACAAGACCCAAGAGGAAACAATCATGACCTATGATGCGGGCACGGACACCAGCCGGGCCCCGGTCCCGGCGGTGTTGATCGGCGGGCTTGGCGTGGTACCGTTCGTCGTCGGCGTGGTGATTGCCTGGACCCAATCGGCCGCGATCGCGGTCCAAGCGTCCGAAATCGTGGTCGCGTGTGCCGCCGTCATCATGTCGTTCATCGGTGGCATCCATTGGGGCTTTGCCGCGCGTGCCGACTTGGTCACTGCCGCGCGCCCGGCGGTCCGGCTTTACGTCATCGGCGTCCTGCCGGGCGCGGTCGCGTGGGGCACGCTGTTGTTGCCGATCGGTTGGGCGGTGCCGCTGCTCGCGTTTACCTTCGCCTCGGTGCTGCGAATCGATCAGTACGCGCTCGGCACCGACCACGCGCCGCGCTGGTGGATGACGCTCAGGGTGCCGCTGACCATCTCGGTGATCGCGTGCCTGCTTGCGATCTGGCTCGCCCCCTCGATGCGCGGCGTATTCCCGATGCTCGATTTCGGGTGATCGGCCGGCGCCGCGGCCTGGACGACCGGGGCACCCGGGGTTCGTTGCCAATCGGACCAATTCGGTTTCTGTGCGCGGCGTCACAGGAGCGGGGTCAGATTTGGCTTAAGAGGCGTAGGGTAAGGATCGCGCTGGCGTCGTCGGCGTCGGTCGCCTGCCACGGAGAGCCGAGATGCCCCAGGTCGCCTCTCACCAGGGCTCGACCGGCCGTCGCGCGGTCAGCCAGATCCAACTGGATCGGGTGCTTGCCAAGCATCGGGCGTTCCGACGCAACCGGAACGGCGGTGAGCGGGCGACGCTCAAGTTCTGCGACCTCTCTCACCTCGATCTCAGCCACGCCGATCTCTCCGAAGCCGATCTCAGCGGCGCCACCCTGTTTGGTGCCAACCTCGCCGGCTCCGACCTTGCGCGCGCCAATCTGTTCGCGTCCGACCTGCGTCTCGCCAACCTCAACCAAGCCCAGCTGACCCGCGCCGACATGCGCGGCGCCAACCTGCGCTCGGCGACCCTGGCGGGTGCGATCGCATGCGAGACCGACCTGCGCGACGGCATCATACTGCACGCCGATCCCAAGGAAGGCTTGGTTGCGCATCAGGTGCCCGACTCGCCGCTGATCAGCGACATGTCGGGCGCGATCATGGTCGGCGCCGATCTGCGCCGCGCCAAGATGGCCAATGCCGCGGCGGTGCACAGCGACCTCACCGACGCCAACCTGCGCGGCGCCAAGCTGATGCGCGCCAATCTCGCCAACGCCAACCTGACCGGCGCCGACCTGTCGAACGTCGATCTGACCGAAGCCGTGCTGGAGGGCGCCCATCTGCCGGGTTGTCAGCTGACCGGCGCGGTTCTGACCAAGACCCGACTCACCGGTGCCCGGGTCGCCGGCGCGATCTTCGACCCCGAGCATCTGCGGGTCCCGGCGCTGGCCAGCGCGGTCACCGCCGCCCCGCTCGACGACCCGAGCGCGGCCGGGCTCGCAGCGATCCTTGCCGCGCACGCCCGCTGGATCGCAACCGACGGCCACGATGGCCTCCGGGCCCGGTTCGAGGGTCGCGACCTGACCGGGCTCGACTTGGGCAAGGCCAATCTGGCCGCCGCGATCCTGACCGGCGCGGTGATGGTGACGACCAAGCTCACGCGTGCGCGCCTGACGATGGCCGATCTGTCGCTCGCGGATCTCCGCCGCGCTGATCTCGCCGGCGCCGACCTGCGCGGCGCGACGCTCGAACGGGCGACCTTGAACGGCGCTGACCTGACGCGCGCCCGGATCGGGGCGATCGAGATCGGCGATCGCAAACGGGTGTGGCGCGCCAATCTGCAGCGCTGTCGGCTGGTCGAGGCCAAGCTTGCCGGGGCGTCGCTCACCCGGGCCCGGCTCGCCGGCGCCGACCTGCGCGGTGCGACGCTGCGCGACGCCGACCTGTCCGAGGCGGATCTGTCCAACGCCGACTTGAGCGGCGCCGAGCTCGAGGGCGCCAATCTCGAGGGTGCGAACACGACCGGCACGTGCGGGCTGTGACGGCGCCGGCCCGGTCGCGGATCACCGGTCGAGCACGAGGCGCGCCGGGCTGCTGGGCGCCCGGTAATGGTGGACCATCGGCTGGTAGCGCGCGGCGACGCCGCGGCGGCGCAGCACCTCTTCGAGCCGCCCGATCTGTGCCACGCTGAGGCCGGCGACGCAAATCTCCCGGCGCCGGCCGCCGGCGGCGATGCTTGCCATCGCCTCGGCGAGCACCGTCTGCTCGATCGCCTCGAGCGCCCCACCGCCGAGAGCAACCCGCACCGCCTGCTCGAACCCATCAGGCGCCGTCCGGTCCGGGCCCGAACCGGCCTTGGCGGGCGATGCCGTGCGCCCCCACAGCCCCATGGCAGCCCCCTTGGTCGATCTTCGGCCGGTCCCGGACGTGCCGGGCACCGTCCGACATTTGGGGGGCGGCACCGGCGGCGGCGAGCGCGCGACGCCGGGTCACGACGCCGCGCCCGCCGGCATGCGGGTCAGGCCGGGGTGAAGGTCAGCGCATCGCCGTTGATACAGTACCGCTTGCCGGTCGGCTGCGGGCCGTCGTTGAAGACATGGCCGAGATGGCCGCCGCAGCGGCTGCAATGGACCTCGGTGCGCACCATGAAGAAGCTGACGTCGCGCGCGGTGCCGATCGCGCCGTCGATCGGGGCCCAAAAGCTCGGCCAGCCGGTGCCGCTGTCGTACTTGGTCTCGGACTTGAACAGCGCCTGTTCGCAGCCGGCACACCGGAAGGCGCCGGCGCGCTTTTCGGCGTTGAGCGGGCTGGTCCACGGCCGCTCGGTGCCGTGGTCGCGCAGGATGTAATACTGCGCCGGGGTCAGCCGCCGGCGCCACTCGGTCGGGCTCAGGCTGACCGGAAAGCCGCTGTCCGCCACCGCCTGGCCGTTGCCGCGGCTGAAGCCGAGAGCGGCAGCCACCGCCCCGGTCGCCGCGGCGACACCGGCAATCGCGCCGCGTCGGGTCATGGTCAAGGTCTCCTCCACCGCGAAGGGTGATCCGTTCAGGATCGCGATTGACCCTCGATATGGGGTCGGTAGCGGCGCAAGCCCTTGGGCCCGGTCGTCACTTCTGCTCACGCCGGCGCGCGGGAACACGGGGTCAAAGCGGCGGCGGTCCCCGCCAGCGGCGCGACCGCCACTGGCACCACCAACGCGGTGTTCCGGCTGAGGACCCGGATCCAGATCGAGGTCACGCCGGGGATGACGCTGTCCGACCTGCCGAAAAAAATGATGAGGCGTTCGGCGTGCTCCAATTCGAGATCGAGTGGGGAAAGATGTTGATGTGACCTGCGGCGGAACCGGCACCGGCCACGGTTTTCCGGATGCGACATAATGTCTACCCCCGAGCTGTCGCCCCGACAAGATTAGCGTTGGTATAATCAGCAATATCCGTTGGTGGGGAGGGACGCGAATGGGTGCGATCGCCGACGCCCGTGCAATAATGGCGTGTGAAGCAATCATGTATCACGCGCGGATGCTGCATAGTAACTTTCCGGATATCCACGAAGTTGGTGGCCTGTTCGAGGCGGTGGTTGCCGCAGAGGCGGCGGTCCGGCGCCGTGTTCGAGAGGACTCGGTTCAAGCCGATATCAAGACGATGCGGGCATGATGAGGTTTTCGCATAAATCTGCCTAAGATGCAGAATATTTACTTTTAAGCCTCGGCTTACGAAATATTTGATCGAGTAATGCGGGGGGGGGTACGCACCCCCGCGTTCTCACAGGACCGTACGTAACGCTCTTGCCTCATGCGGCTCTTCTTATACCAAATCCGATTGTTTGGTTCCGGTTATCCACGCCCGAGGAAGCTGTTCACCGATCCTGTCGGCGCGCGGGCCTGCGACGGGGTGCGCCCGATCGACCGCGATGCGGCCCGCACACCGACCTACGGTTTGACACAATATATTGTAGGTTGGGGCGATCGGCCGGCATGACCGATCGGCTTGCGCCGCCGGTTGCGGCCGATCGCCCCAACATCGGCGGTGCAGCTTTGCGGCACCGCCGCTGTCGGCGCGCGGGCCTGCGACGGGGTGCGCCCGATCGACCGCGGTGCGGCCCGCGCACCGACCTACGGTTTGACACAATATATTGTAGGTTGGGGCGCTCGGCCGGCACGACCGATCGGCTTGCGTCGCCGGTTGCGGCCGATCGCCCCAACATCGGCGGTGCAGCTTTGCGGCACCGTCGATGTCGGGGCCCGCGCCCCGACCGACCGGCGTTGCTTCGACCAAACGGAACGGGTCAACCGGATTTCGTATTACCCAGCCGTCGCGTCCTTCGGGACCCGCTGCCAGTGGACAGAAAGGCGTTCGAGCTGCTCGATCTCAAGCCGGATTGTACCCGGTAAAATCGGCCCGAAAATGAGAAATTAACCGATATAAACAGGCTAATCAGCGCCAAGTAAGGAAATCCGGCCCGAAGGAGCCGCCGCCGCCCCCCCGCAATCTACTTTCTCCATACCGCAAATGCGGTGCCACGCTCACCGCATTCAGTCCAACAGGGTTTTTGCGCCGGCGAGCGGCGCAAAAACCCTGATTCATTTTCGTTTAATTCGTTACTCGTTTTTCCTGGGTGTGGGGGGGCAAAGCCCCTGACCATCATAGGCTCCAGTAAAAAAACCGGTCGGACCATGCGCCCGGGTCCAACACCGACTTCACATCGAACAAACACCCGCCCGGCGCCAGCCCGCCCGCAAACCCTCCCAAGTCGGGCCCCAGATAACCTCGGTGCGGCACCGCCAGGACAAGCGCATCCAGTGCCCGAAACGCCCCCGCCGGCGCCAACGCAACCCCATACGCCGCCTCGGCCACCGCCGGATCGACCAATGGGTCGTGGATCAACGGCGTGATCCCATAGGCCTGAAGCTCGCGGAAAATGTCGATCACCTTGCTGTTGCGAAGGTCAGGGACGTTCTCCTTGAACGCCAAGCCAAGCAGACCGACCCGGGCACCCTTGACCGGCCGGTCCTGGCGGATCAGTTGCTTGATCAAGGTCTGGGCGACATAGGTGCCCATGCTGTCGTTGATCCGCCGACCGGCCAGAATCACCTCGGAGTGATGGCCGGCCCGTTCGGCGCGCGCGGTCAAATAATAGGGATCGACGCCAATGCAATGCCCGCCGACCAACCCCGGGGTGAACCGCATGAAGTTCCACTTGGTGAACGCAGCGTCGAGCACGTCGCGGGTGCGGATGCCGAGCCGACCAAAGATGATCGCAAGCTCATTCATCAGCGCGATGTTGAGGTCGCGCTGGGTGTTCTCGATCACTTTGGCGGCTTCGGCGACCCGGATGGTCGGTGCACGGTGGATACCGGCGGTGACCACGCTGCCGTAAACCGCGGCCACGATGTCGAGCGTCGCGGCGTCGCCGCCGGCAACCACCTTGGTGATGTTGGTGAAACGGTGGTCGGCATCGCCCGGGTTGATGCGTTCCGGCGAATAGCCGATCCCGAAGTCGGCACCGGCCTTAAGCCCGCTTGCCGTCTCGAGCACCGGCACGCAGTCCTCTTCGGTCGCGCCGGGATAAACGGTCGATTCATAGACCACGACGTCGCCGCGCTTGAGCACGCCGCCGACCGTGCGCGAAGCGGCGCGCAACGGGTCGAGGTCGGGCTGGCGCGCCTTGGTCACCGGGGTCGGCACGGTGATGACGAAGAAATCGGCCGCCCGGAGCGCCGCCGGGTCGGTGGTCAGCGTCAACGTCGGCGCGGCCAGCGCGGCCGGCTCGACCTCGCCGGTGTGGTCCTGGCCGGCCGCCAGTGCGCGCACCCGCACCGGGTTGATGTCGAACCCGATCACCGGCGCGCCGGCGCCGGCGAATGCGCACGCAACCGGCAGGCCGACATAGCCGAGCCCGATCACCGCAATCCGCCGGCCCGCCCCGGCGGCATCCGTCCGATCAGACATGGTGATAGTTTCGGTACCAGGCGACGAATCGGGCGATCCCGACCTCGATCGGGGTGGTCGGCGCATAGCCGACCGCCGCGGCGAGCGCCGAGGTGTCGGCATAGGTCGCCGCGACGTCCCCCGGCTGCATCGGCATCATGTTGGTGGTCGCCCGACGGCCGAGCGCGTCCTCCAGCAGGCGCACGAACGCCATCAACGACACCGGCGCGCCGCGTCCGATGTTGTAGATGCGCCACGGCGCGACCCCGCTCACCCCCGGGTCGGGGTGGTCGCCGCCGGCCTGCCATCCGGCGGCGGCCGTGGGTGGCCGGTCGGCGACCCGGACCACGCCCTCGACGATATCGTCGATGTAGGTGAAGTCGCGCTGCATGTCGCCGTGGTTGTAGATGTCGATCGCCTGGTCGTTCAGGATCGCACGGGTGAACTTGAACAGCGCCATGTCCGGCCGGCCCCACGGGCCGTAAACGGTGAAAAAGCGCAAGCCGGTGCACGGCAGGCCGAACAGATGGGCGTAGGCGTGGGCCATCACCTCGTTGGCGCGTTTGGTCGCGGCGTAAAGGCTCATCGGATGGCCGACGCCGTGGTCCTCGCGGAACGGCATTTCGGTGTTGGCGCCGTAGACCGAACTGGTCGAGGCATAGACCAGATGCTCGATCCCGGCGTCGCGGCACGCCTCCAGGATGTTGGCGAAGCCGAGCAGGTTGCTGTCGGCATAGGCTTGCGGATGGGTGACCGAGTAGCGCACCCCGGCCTGGGCGGCGAGATGGATCACCCGGCGCGGTCGGTGGCGACGGAACACGTCGGTGACCGCGACGCGGTCGGCGATGTCGATCCGTTCTGCGGTGAAGCCGTCGAGCGCGGTCAGCCGGGCGTGGCGCGCCTCTTTCAGCGCCGGATCGTAGTATGGGTTAAGATTGTCGATGCCGATCACCGGATCGCCGCGAGCCAACAGGGCGTGCGCGGTGTGGGAACCGATGAAACCTGCCGAGCCGGTGACCAGGAAGGACATGACCGCGCATTTGGTTGGGCCGTGACCGCCCGGACCGGGCGGGCGCCGGGGGCCGGGCCGGCGGCCGCAGAGTAGCCGGGAACGTCGGCAGCGACCAGGGAAACCGGCGCCGAATGCGGCCTGACGGCCGTTCAGGGCGCGGCCCCTCCCCTAAACCCCCACCCATCAGCGGGGTCCAGGGGG
>JANQHG010000200.1 GCA_028277115.1 Azospirillaceae bacterium | reverse complement strand
CCCCGGCCGCGGCAGTCGGTGGGGTTTCGGTGTCGCGTTCGGCGACCGCCAGCGCGTCGGAGGTCGTCTCGTCGTTGCTCGGCTGGTCCCTGGGCCCCGAGCGTGCGAGCATCGCCGCCCCGCTGTGCTGCGCCGGGGCGGCGGCGGCCGTCGTGGTCTGGTCCGCGGTCGCCTCCGCGTCCGCGTCCGCGGGGCCGTCGGCGGTGTCGGGCGCCGCACCGTCCGCCGGATCGACCAGCGGGCGGGTCGGCATCTCGGCCATCGCCAGCGCCACCGCGAGCGAGACGCCGCCGATCGCCGCGGATTGGGCAAGCGTCATCGCACCGGCGTCCTGACCGGCGCCCGACTGGCGCGGCCCGCCGTCGATGTTGGTGACCAGTGCGGCGCGCAACAGGTTGGCGCCGTCGGCGCGCCGCGAGTCGGCATCACCGGTGCGGCCGTCGACCCCCTTGCCGTCGACCCCGCTCGCGCCGAGCAACTCCCCGGTGACCGCGAAGACATAGGCGGTCGCGATGAACGCGGACAACACCGCCGCCGGATGGACCATCAGGCGACCGCGTTCCCCGGCCGGCGGCAGCACCAGCGGTTGAGACCGTAAGATCTGGTCGAGCACCGGGCCAAGCAACGGGCCGCGGACCACCTGATCGATCGCGACGCTGGCGGCGACGATGTCGCCGTCGATCCGCGCGAAATGCGCGACCACGTCTTGGGTGTCTTCCCGGATGAACACGACCCAGGGGTCGCCGTCATCCGACAGACCGGATTCCATCGACACGTCGAGGCCGGCCCGGCACAGCACCTCGGCGGTTCGGAAAAAATGGGCAAGTTCGCCCTGGGACCAGGGAGTCGGTTGCCGGCGTGGCCTGAACGAGAGTATTTGCGCCGCCATGATCCGCGCCCATTGATCGCTGACGTCCAAAGCCGGGGCGACCTGCCCCGCCCGATCGTCCTAACCGTTCCGGCCCACCCTGGCAATCACAGACGACGATCGTCGCACCAAGTTCTTGTGGGCATCTTCGTCTACGTGATCGTTTTCGTCTACGTGATCGTTCGACCGGTTCGGAGACCGGCCCGACCCGCGCGCGGGTCGGTTCAGTCCGGGTGTGACGGCTGCGCGGCCGCGCCCGCCCCGGCGTCACCGTCCGGGAACAACAGGCCGTAGGTCACCGGGTCGTAATAGCGCATCAAGGTCCGGACGAACACGACCGTGTCGATCCCAAGGCACGCCGCCCAGGCGGCGTATCGATCGGGCGGGATGCGGCCGCGCCCTGCTTCGAGCTGGGAGACGAACGTATAGTACTCCAACCCCAGGTCGGCGGCGAGCTGCCGCTGCGACAGGCCCCTTTTTTCCCTGAGTGACCGCAGCCACCGTCCGGCTTCCCGGCGCAGCTGCTTCACATCGTAGCCGGCGCCCTGTTGCGGATGTGCGTACATACGTCCAACTCCCGCACCTTCGTCCCCCCTTCGCCCCGATGTCGTGGGGAGCCCCTTGCCGTCGGGGAGTTACGCAGTTACTCTACGGCCAGATCGACCGCGGGTGCAAGCGATGCCTTGAACCTTCCGACGTTTAATGTCCACATAGCGCGTCGGGTGGACGGCCGAGGGCGGGCGGCGCCGCGGCCGACCGACCGGGCTCGACCCGGCCGCCGGGGCATTTGGCCGCGGCGGAGACCGGGAATTTGACGGTTCGTGCGCGCCAGCGGCCCGAACCGTGATCAATCAAAGGACTGTGAAGGGCGGGGGGATCGTGAGCCGGCCAAAGGCGTCTCGTTCGGAACTGCGCCAGGCGCTGAAGCGCTGTGGGCGGCCGTTGATGGTGGCAGGTCTGTTCAGCTTCGTGATCAACGGGCTGCTCCTGGTCTCGCCGGTCTACATGCTGCAAGTCTATGACCGCGTGTTGTCCAGCGGCAGCGAGGCAACCTTGTTGGCGCTGACCATCGTCGCGGTCGGGCTGCTCGGGGTGATGGCGATCCTTCACCTGTTTCGCGCCCGCATACTGGTGCGGATCGGGGCGCGGCTCGATCAGATGCTGAGCGACCGTCTGTTCGCCGCGGTGTTCGATCGCCAGCTGAAACGGCCGCAGATCCAGCGGGCCCAACCACTTAACGACCTGAACACGTTGCGGCAATTTATCACCGGCCAAGGTTTGTTCGCGTTTTTCGACGTGCCTTGGACGCCGATGTTTCTGATTGTTCTTTACTTGATACACCCGTTTCTTGGCACCATTGCAGCGATTGGCGGCCTCGTCCTGTTGATTTTGACCGTCTTGAACGAGATGGTGACGCGTCGGCGGATCGGCCGGGCATCGGGTGAGCAGATCGCCGCCAGCAGCTTCGCCGAGACCAGCCTGCGCAATGCCGAGGCGCTCGAGGCGATGGGCATGCTGGGCGGGGTCAGCCGGCGCTGGCATGACCGCCATCGCCGGATGCTCGCCTATCAAGCCCAGGCGAGCGACGCCGCCGGCGTGCTGGTGTCGTTGATCAAGTTCGTGCGGGTGGTGATCCAGACGCTGATGCTCGGCGGCGGTGCGCTGTTGGCGATCCAGGGGATCATTTCACCCGGGTTCATGATCGCCGGCTCGATCATCGCCGGCCGGGCCCTCGCCCCGATCGAACAGGCGGTCGGGTCGTGGAGCGGGTTTGTCTCGGCACGTCTGGCGTTTTACCGGATCGAGGAATTGCTGGCCAGTTTCCCGCCGACACCGCAGGGCATGGACCTGCCGCCGCCGGTCGGCAAGGTCAGCTTCGAAAGCGTTGTCGCGGTGCCGCCGGGCGGCACCGCCCCGACTTTGCGCGGCATCTCGTTCGAGATCCAGCCGGGCGAGGTGATCGGCGTGGTCGGGCCGAGCGCCGCCGGCAAATCGACCCTGGCACGCCTGATCACCGGGGTGTGGCAGCCCTTCTCCGGCAAGGTCCGGATCGACGGCGCCGATCTCCTGACCTGGCCCAGGGCCCGGATCGGGCCATCGATCGGCTATCTGCCCCAGGACATCGAGTTGTTCGACGGCACGATCGCGGAGAACATCGCGCGCTTCGGCACGGTCGACCCGCCGCGCGTGATCGAAGCGGCCCGGAACGCCGGTGTCCACGAGATGATCCTGGCCCTGCCCAGGGGGTACGACACCCAGATCGGCGACGGTGGCAGCCAGCTGTCGGGCGGGCAGAAGCAACGTATGGGGCTCGCGCGGGCGCTGTTCGGCGACCCGGCGATCCTGGTGTTCGACGAACCGAACTCGAACCTGGACGAAGAGGGCGAAGCCTGCCTGATCGAGGCGATTCGCCGGCTCAAGGACGCCGGGCGGACCATCGTGATCATTGCTCACAAGCCGAGCGTCCTGGTCCATGTTGACAAAGTTATGGTGATGCGCGACGGGGTCATGGTCATGTTCGGCCCGCGCGCCGATGTGATGGCGCGGGTGACCCGGCCGGTGCTGGCCGCGGTCGGCCAGCCGGCACACCAAGGCACCGGCTGACCGCGCCTGGTTTGACGGCGGCGACGGGTGACGACACCAGCGCGAGGGGATCATGGTTCAAGCACTGACTTCCGGCCGCGGCGCAGGCAGCCGGGGCGCGTTGGCCGTGGTCGAACCACCGCCGACCGACGACGTCGAGCCGCCGCCGGCGGTGCCGGTCGGGGTCGCGGGCCCGATCTTCGGTGGCTTCCTGACGCTTGGGATCGCGCTTGGCGGGTTCGGCGGCTGGGCCGCCTTGGCGCCGCTTGCCAGTGCTGTGGTCGGCGGCGGCACCGTGGTGGTCGAGAGCAATCGCCGCGACATCCAGCATCTCGACGGCGGCATCGTCAGCGAGATCCCGGTCCGCGAGGGGCAACGGGTCTCGGCCGGCGACGTTCTGATCCGGCTCGTGCCGACCCGGGCCGAGGCCGGGCTTGCGATCGTGCGTGCCCAGATCGATGCCGGCCTCGCACTCCGGGCGCGCCTGCGCGCGGAACAAGACGGCGCCGACGCCGTTACCTTTCCGCCCGCGTTGACCGCGCGCGCCGGGGTGTCCGAGGTCGCCGACCTGATCAGCGGCCAGATCGGCATCTTCGACAGCCGCCGCAGCTCCCGCGAGGGTCAGATCAAGATCCTGCGCCAACGGATCGCGCAATACCAAGAACAGATCACCGGCCTTAGGGCCCAGGAACAGTCGCGCCAGCAACAGATCGTCCTGCTCGAGGACGAGCTCGGCGGCACCCGCGAACTGGCGGACAAAGGCTATGCACCGCGCACCAAGGTGTTGGCTTTGGAGCGCGAACTCGCGCGGCTGTCCGGCGACCGTGGCGAGCATCAGGCGGCGATGGCGCGGATCGGCCAAGCGATCGGCGAGGCCGAGTTGCAGATCCTCCAGATCGAAAAGACCTTCCGCGAAGAGGTCGCGCGCGACCTGCAAGAGGTGCAAAACCGCATCCTGGAGCTGCGCGAGCGCGAGACCGCGGCGCGCGACGTGGTCGAGCGGCTGGATCTGCGGGCGCCGACCGACGGCGTCGTGGTCGATATCGCGGTGTCGACGGTCGGCGCGGTGATTGCGCCCGGCAAGACGGTGATGCAGATCGTGCCGGTCGAAGACGTGTTGCTGATCGACGCCAAACTGCGACCGACCGACATCGACAGTGTCTCGGTCGGCCAAGAGGCGATCATCCGGTTCCCGGCGATCTCCAGCCGGTTCCTGCCGAACCTGACCGGCGAGTTGAGTCACGTCTCGGCCGACCGCTTGGTCGATGAGCGCACCGGCGAACCGTTCTTCAAAGCCAAGATCGTGATCGATGATGAGAGCATCGAGACGCTGGGGGACAACCGGCTGGTGCCGGGCATGCCGGCCGAGGTGATCATCAAGATCGGCGATCGCACCGTACTCGATTACTTCGTAAAGCCGATCACCGACTTGCTGGCACATTCGATGCGCGAGCCGTAAACGCGTGCGGTCGATCGCTGTCCGGTCGGGGTCACGGACGCGGTGCCGACCGCAGTGGTCCCCGGGTTTGGCACGGCGCGTCGACCCCGGTGACCGATCTCTCGTCCCGTCGGTGCAGGAGGTGCGTCGCCGGGGCGGACCGGCGCACCGCCTGACCGGGTCAGGGTTTGTGCTGGCGAGTTGTACGGCAAGATGACAAGCAGATCGTAGCGGGCAAAAAAAAGCACGACGTGGTTGCCGCCGCGGTGTACGAGGACGAGGCCCGCCTGGACGAACCCCGATGGTGTCGGTCAACCCTTTCAGCCCTTACAGTCGCTCGGGCGTATTGGTGCGCCGGGCGGTCGCCCGTGTCAGGCGCCATCTTTTCGACCGGGCCTACCGGCGGGACCGACGAAACAGCGACGGCATCCGCGCCGACGCCCTGATCCGGGAGGTCACGCCCGGCGGCGTTGCGCTCGACGGCGCGCGCCAAGTCGCGGTGTTCGCCCATTTCGACCCGACCGACACCATCCACCCGGTGGTCCGCCACCATCTCACGGCGTTGGCCGAGGCCGGGTTCGCGACAATCGTCTCGAGCGCGTGCGAAAATCTGGCCGATGACGCGGTGGCGGCGATCGGGCCCGAGGTCGCGGCGGTGATCCGCCGGGTCAACCGCGGCTACGACTTCGGGTCGTGGTGTGTCGGGCTCACCCGGTTTCGTGACCGACTCGGTGCCTGCCGGCGGTTGTTGTTGGTCAACGACAGCGTCTACGGCCCGCTCAAGCCGATCGCACCCATGGTCGAGCGGATGGCGGGTGACTACGACATGTGGGGCCTGACCGACAATTACAACGGCGGCTGGCATCTCCAGAGCTATTTCCTGATGCTCGAGCGCCCGGTGATCGACAGCGACTGGTTTTGGGCGTTCTGGGATCGCTTTCAATTCCTGGAGCGCAAGGACAGCGTGATCGAAGCCTATGAGCGCGGCTTTTCCCGCCAAGCGCTTGCCGCCGGTCTGAGGATCGGCGTGGTCGGCGAGTACTTCCGTGCGGTTGCCGCCGCACTCGACGGCGGCGCCGCGGGCGACAGTTTCAGCGACCGCCAGCGCGCGATGCTCGCACTCGAGCCGGCCAATGCCTCGCATTACTGCTGGCGGGTCTTGATTGAACAGCTCGGCGTGCCCTATGTGAAGATCGAGTTGTTACGCGACAACCCGGCGCGCCTGCCGTCGGTGTGGGCGTGGCGCGACGTCGTTGACCGTCATGCCCCCGATCTGACACCGCTCATTCTCGACCATCTGCGCCGCCACAGCCAGCGTCGGCCGCTCTGACCGCCGCTATGCTGCAACGCGCTAATCTGCTTGATTCCGCCCCCGGAAACGGGCATTCGAGGCGCGGTCAGTCGGTCCGAGTTACCCTGGGGCGCAATCGTGACATCACGCAAGATCGGTACGCTTAAGCCGTTGCAACGGGGCTTGAGCAAGCTCGCGGCCGCGCAGGATTACAACGAGTATATTTTCCAGGCGATCATTCGATTTGCCAAGAACCGGTCGATCGCCGCGCGGATTTTCAACTTTCTGCTGGCATCGAGCTTTTCCGCGCGTCGGCGTTTGATCCGGGTCGGCGGCGCGCTGGCGGCGCGGGTCGGCTTTGCGCCGCGCAACGGCACGGCGGTCGCCGGCGCGCTCGGCGGCATCGCACCCCGCGGACCGGCGCGCGCCGACCGGCTGTTCCGTGACCGCAGGGTGTTGGTGATCGGCGAGTTGTCGTTGCCGCAGTGCCGGCGCTACCGGGTCGACCAAAAGGTCGAGATGCTCGGCCTGCTCGGGTGGGAGACCACGGTGGTGCCGTGGCAGGACCTCGGGCGTGGGTTCACCGAACTTGCGCTGCACCCGGCGGTGGTGTTCTACCGGGTCCCGGGCTTTCCCGAGGTGATGCCGTTGTTTTCCGAGGCCGAACGGCTCGGCCTTGCCTGCTGTTTCGACATCGACGACCTGATCTTTGACCGCGAGCTCTATGGGCAGAACGTCAACCTGGCGACGCTCGCCCCCGAAGAGCGCCGCTTGCTTTTGGACAGTGCCGATCTCTACGCCACCGCGCTTTCGGCGTGTCGGTTCGGGATCGCCAGCACCGCGACGATCGCCGCCGAGATGGTGCGTCGCGGCATGGAGACCGTGTTCACGATCGAAAACGCGCTCGACCGCCGTGCGCTTGACTTGGCTGACGAGATGGCAGCGAGCCCGGCGCCGTGCGCCGACGACACGGTGGTGATCGGCTACGGCAGCGGCACCCGGACCCACGACCGCGACTTCCTGGCGGCGGCGCCGGCGCTCGAAGCGGTGCTCGAGGCGCACCCCCAGGTCCGGCTCGCGATCCATGGCGACCTCTCGGTGCCGCCGGGCCTCGCTCGGTTCGGCGACCGGCTCGCCCGGGTGCCGATGCTGGCCGCCGACGACTATGTCCGCGCGGTCGCGACCTGGGACATCTCGATCGCGCCGCTCGCGCCCGGCGTGTTCAACGACGCCAAGAGCTGCATCAAGTTCCTGGAAGCCTCGATGCACGGCGTGCCGACCGTGGCGTCGCCGAGCGAGCCGTTCCGCCGCGCGATCACCCATGGCGCGACCGGGTTTCTGGCCGCCGACGACGCGGCGTGGCGCGACGCGCTGACCCGCCTGGTGGTCGATCCCGAGGAACGGCACCGGATCGGGTGGGCCGCCTGCGCCTGGGCCCGCACCCATTACCACCCCCAGCGGATCGCGACCACCCAACTGGCACCGCTGCTCGAGCGGGTCTCGCTCGCCCCGGCGGCCGGGCGACCGCGCCTGTTGATCGCCAACCAGCTCTATCCGCCGCAGAATTTCGGCGGTGCCACCATCGTCGCCAGCGGACTTGCCCGCGCGCTCGCCGCCGAGGGCAGCTTCGACGTCGTGGTGTTCGCCGGCTCGTTCGCCGAGGACCTGCCGGCCTATCGCCTGACCCGCTACGACCAGGACGGCGTGCCGGTGTTCCTGACCCGGATCGATGAACCGCTGCCCGAGCCCAAGCTCGACTACCGCAGCGACCGGATGGCGGCGCTGTTCGGCCGGGTGCTGGATGCGATCAAACCGGACCTCGTCCACCTGCACTCGATCCATAAGCTCGGCGTCGGCCTGGCCGCGGCGTGCCGCGAGCGCGGCGTGCCCTATGTGGTGACCGCGCACGACGCCTGGTGGCTGTGCGCGCGCCAGTTCATGATCACGCCGGCCGGCCGGTACTGCGATCAGCGGCGGATCGACCTTCGGGTGTGCAGCGCGTGCACCGGCGAGGCCAAGTTCGTCTATGAGCGCTTTTTCGACCTTCGGCGCGAGTTGACGGACGCCGCGCTGGTCCTCACCCCGAGCCGGTTCCAGGAACAGCTGTATCTGGCCAACGGCTTCGATCCCGCGCGGGTGCGGATCAACCGCAACGGCGTGCCGCGGCCGCGCACCCCGCCGGCCCCGCGCAGCGGCCGGGCCCCGATCGTGCTCGGCTATCTCGGCGGCACCGGCCGGCACAAGGGCTATCACTGGCTTAAAGAGGTGATGGCCGAGGTCGGTGCCGGCGATTACGTGCTGCGTCTGGTCGATGTCGAGCGCAAGCTCGGCCGCTCGACGATGACGGTCGAGGACTGGCAGCATCTGCCCGGCCGGGTCGAGATCGTGCCCCCCTTCGAGGCTGAGGACATGGACGCCTTTTATGCCGACCTTGACGTCCTGTTGTTCCCGTCCCAGTGGAAGGAGAGCTTCGGGCTGACCGTGCGCGAGGCGGTGTTGCGCAATGTCTGGGTGATCGCGACCGCGTCGGGCGGCACCGTCGAGGAATTGGTCGATGGCGAGAACGGCCGGGTGGTCGCGATGGACGACCGCGCCGGTTTTGCCGCGGCGATCCGCGCGTTGGTGACCGAACCGGGGCGGCTTGCCGGCTACATTTCGCCGCTGAAGGAGCGAATCGTCGATCTCGACGCCCAGGCGACCGAGTTGGTAAGTCTGGTGCGTCCTTTGCTCGCCGACCAGCCGGCGCCGCCCGAGCGGTTGTCGGCCTAACCGCTTCCGCCGGGTCTCGGCCCCGACCTCCTCACCCGTGACCATGGCACCTTTGACGATGTTTCGCATGAGTTTCCGATCGGCTTTCGACCGACTCGCCCTGGATGAAACGGTCCGGTCACCCTGCTTTTCGGCAGGGGTGGGAAAACTCTCCCGTCACGGCAGATGGGGGGAGCTGGAGGGGGGCATACGGCGCCGAGAATGGCCACCGGCGCCGCCGTATGCCCCCATCCGTCCGCTGCGCGGACACCGTCCCCCGCTGAGAGCGGGGGACGGAGATTTCGCCGCGCCGCCCGTTGGTTTCTGTTTAGTTCCCCACCGTCCTTCGGCCGACCCACCCTGGATGAAACAATCTTGCCATCCCCGCGTCCGGCGGTTTTCTCCCCTGGATACCTGGACGCC
>JANQHG010000168.1 GCA_028277115.1 Azospirillaceae bacterium | reverse complement strand
ATCAACCTGCAAATGCTGTACGACGTGGCGGTCTGCGCCAGGGACGCCCGCGACGTCGAGGCGGTCGAGCCGCTCCGCGCGGCTTGAGGCTCTCTGGCGGAAAAGCCCAAAAAGGCGGCCCGCAGAGCGTCTCGCTGCCCGCCGTCCACCGAAGGTGCGCGTCCCGCGCCCCCCGGGAGGGGCGGCGGGACGCCGACCCTCCGCGAGGCCGCCCGCCTTCAAGCCGCGGCGAGCACGATCAACAGGTCCTTGGTCTCGATCTGGGTGCCGACCGGGGCGACCACCTGTTCGACCTTGGCCGCACGGTCGGCGGTGATCGCGGTTTCCATCTTCATCGCCTCGATCGACAACAGGATGTCGCCGGCGGCGACCGACTGGCCGACCTGAACCGCGACCGTGCTGATCACCCCGGGCATCGGCGCCGGGACGTGCCACGGGTTGTTCTCGTCGGCCTTGACGTGGCTGCGCCGCAGCGACTCCAGGCTCTTGTCCGCGATCTTGACCATGCGCGGCTGGCCGTTCAGCTCGAAGAACAGGCTGCGGTAGCCGTCGGCGTCGGCGTCGCCGACCGCAAGACAGCGGATCACCAGGGTCTTGCCCTGTTCGATCGTGATCGAGATCTCCTGGCCCGGATGCATGCCGTGGAAGAACACCGGGGTCGGCAGCACCGCGACGTTGCCGAAGGTCCGCTGGTGGCGCGCGTAGTCGAGGAACACCTTGGGATACATGAGATAGCTGTCGAACTCGAGGTCGCTGACCGGCCGTTCGGTCGCGCGTTCGGCTTCCGCGCGCATCTGGTTCAAATCGGCGTCCGGCAACACCGACCCCGGGCGCACGGCCAACGGGGTCGCGCCCTTGATCACCTTGGCCTGGAGCTCGGGTGGGAACCCGCCCGGCGGCTGGCCGAGGTCGCCGCGGAAGAACGAGACCACGCTGTCGGGGAACGCGATGTCCTTGCGCGGGTCGGCCAGGTCGGCCTCGGAAAGACCGCTCGAGACCATGAACAGCGCCATGTCGCCGACCACCTTGGACGACGGCGTCACCTTGGGGATGTCGCCGAACGCGCGGTTGACCGCGGCATAGGCCTCGACCACATGGGGCCAGCGTTCCTCGAGGCCCATCGCACGCGCCTGTTGGCGCAGGTTGGTGACCTGGCCGCCCGGCATCTCGTGCAGATAGACCTCGGACGTGCCGGCGCGCATGTCGGCCTCGAACGGGGTGTAGTAACGCCGGACATGCTCCCAATAGCGCGACAGCTGGCGCAACACGGCGGGATCAAGGCAGGGATCACGCGGCGCGCCGGCAAGCGCAGCGCAGATCGAGCCGAGGTTGGGCTGCGAGGTCAGACCGCTCAGCGCATCGACCGCGCAATCGACCGCGTCGACCCCGGCCTCGGCCGCCGCCAGCACCGACGCGGCGGTCAGGCCGCTGGTGTCGTGGGTGTGGAAATGGATCGGCAGGCCGACCTCCTGGCGCAGGGTCGACACCAACAGCGACGCGGCGGCCGGCTTGACCAGCCCGGCCATGTCCTTGATCCCGAGGATGTGGGCTCCGGCGGCCTCGAGCTCCTTGGCCAGCTTGACGTAGTATTTGAGATCGTACTTCGAGCGCGCCGGGTCCTGGAGATCGCCGGTGTAGCAGATCGCGCCTTCGCACAGCTTGCCGCTGTCGCGCACCGCGTCCATCGCGACCCGCATGTTGTCGACCCAGTTCAGCGAGTCGAAGACCCGGAACAGATCAATTCCCGCAGCAGCGGCGTCGCGCACGAACAAACGCACGACATTGTCCGGATAGTTGGTGTAGCCGACCGCGTTGGCGCCGCGCAGCAGCATCTGGAACAGAAGGTTGGGGATGCGCGCGCGCAGCTCGGTCAGCCGCTCCCACGGGCATTCCTTCAAGAACCGCATCGCGACGTCGAAGGTCGCCCCGCCCCAGCACTCGACCGACAACAGGGTCGGCAGGCCGCGGGCATAGGCGTCGGCGACCGCGAGCAAATCGAAGGTGCGCATCCGGGTCGCGAGCAGCGACTGATGGGCGTCGCGCATCGTGGTGTCGGTGATCAACAGCCGGGGTTCGTCGCGCATCCAACGGGCAAAACCGTCGGCGCCGAGCGCGTCGAGCCGCTGGCGGCTGCCCGGCGCGATCTCGTCGGGCAGATCGAGCGGGACCGGCGGGATCAAATCACCGCGCTCGGTCGCGGGCGACGCGGACGGCAGCGGCATGTCGCCGTTGATCGTGACCTCGCCGATGAAGCGGAGCAGGCGCGAGGCGCGGTCGCGCCGTTCCCCGGTGCGCAAGAGCTCGGGCGTCTCGTCGATGAAGCGGGTGGTGTAGGACGCGGTGCGGAACTTCGGGTGGTTGATCAGCGCTTCCAGGAACGACAGGTTGGTCGCAACCCCGCGGACCCGGAACTCGCGCAACGCCCGGTCCATCCGCGCCACCGCCTCTTCGGCGGTCGGGGCCCAGGCGGTGACCTTTTCCAACAGGCTGTCATAGAACCGGCTGACGAAGGCGCCGGTGTAGGTGGTGCCGCCGTCCAGGCGAATCCCGAAACCGGTCGCCGGGCGATAGGCCTGGATGTGGCCGTAGTCGGGGATGAAATTGTGCTCGGGGTCCTCGGTGGTGACCCGGCACTGCAGCGCGTGGCCGTTCAGATGGATCTGGTGCTGGGCCGGCACGCCGCTTTCCGGCAGGCCGATCATCGCGCCCTGGGCGATCCGGATCTGCGCCTTGACCAGGTCAACGCCGGTGACCTCTTCGGTCACGGTGTGTTCGACCTGGATGCGCGGGTTGACCTCGATGAAGTAGAAGGCGCCGGTGTCGGCGTCCATCAGGAACTCGACCGTGCCGGCGTTGCGGTAATGGGCGGCGTAGGCGAGGCGCACGGCGGATGCGCACAGCGCGTGGCGCTGATGGTCGCTTAAGAACGAGGCCGGCGCGCGCTCGACCACCTTTTGGTTCCGTCGCTGGACCGAGCAGTCGCGTTCAAACAGATGGACGATGTTGCCGTGGTGGTCGCCGCAGATCTGCACCTCGACGTGGCGGGCCCGGCGGACCAGCTTTTCCAGGAACACTTCGTCGTTGCCGCAGGCGAGCGCGGCCTCGCGCCGCCCGGCGTGGACCGCGTTGTCGAGGTCGTCGGCGGTCTCGACGATCCGCATGCCGCGGCCGCCGCCACCCCAACTCGCCTTCAGCATCAGGGGGTAGCCGATCGCCTCGGCCGCGCGGCGGACCTCCGCCATATCGTCGGGCAGCGCGCCGGTCGCCGGCACCACCGGCACGCCGGCACGCTGGGCGAGTTCGCGCGCGGCGACCTTGCTGCCGAGCTGGCGCATCACCTCGGGCGGCGGACCGACGAAGATGATCCCGGCGTCTTCGCACGCTTGGGCGAAGTCGGGGTTTTCCGACAAAAAGCCGTAGCCCGGATGGATGGCATCGACCCTGGCCGAACGGGCGACACGGAGGATATCGTCGATGTCGAGATAGGCTTTGACCGGGCCTTTCTCCTCACCGATCAGGTAGCTCTCGTCGGCTTTGAAGCGGTGCAACGAAAGCTGGTCTTCCTCGGAATAGATCGCGACCGTGCGAATGCCGAGTTCGTTGGCAGCGCGCAAGACGCGGATCGCGATTTCGCCGCGATTGGCGACCAACAAACGCTGGATCGGGTGTGGGGTAACCGCCATGGCGGGACGTTCCTCTCCTCGTTGGTATTGATCGTTGGCATTGGTCCGAAAGCCTACCCTGAGAAGGGTCAATTGCGGAATGCTAATCTACCGGCGCGACGGTTTGGTCTTGACGGCCGGCCGGCGCTGCAGCGGGGGACGGCCGGACGCTGTGGCGGCCCGCGATTGACCCGACACTCAACATATTCTAAAGATGTGGGATGGCGGTGTGTGACCACGGCGGCCCACCGGCGGGCGCGACCGACGATCGCCGCCGCCCGGGGGTGGGGGTCACGACCGGCATCGCATGGCATGGCAGATGATCGATGGTCGATTCGCGGGGTCGCGCCGGCGCTGCAACGGGCGGTCGCCGAGCGGGCCAAGGCGGAGCGTTGCACGGTCGGCGAGTTGGTCTCGGCGGCGCTGACCCGCGCGCTCGAGCGGCCGCCGGGGGCGGCGGCCGCGGACGGCCGCGACGCCGAGGCGCTACGCGCCACCCTGGAGGTGCTGACCGCGCGGTTCATCGAGCTCGAGCGACGGCTTGCGGTGCTCGAGGCGGCACCGCCGCCGTGGACCGACGGCGGCCCCGGCGGCCGGTGACCGAGCCGGTCGCGACCGCGCAGCAACCACAGGGATCGGAGCGTCCGTGCCGGATTTCGATGCGCTGTACCGGCGGCTGTTCACCCACGCGGTGCTGGTCGAACATCTGATCCGCGCGTTCGTGCCCGAGGTCCTGGCGGCCGGGATCGATTTTACCCGAATGGAGCTGTTCGCGAGCGACTTTCCGACCGGCAAACCGGGCAAGGGTCGGGAGCGGCGCGGCGACGTGGTCTGGTGCCTGCCGACCCGCAGCGGCACCGACCTTCTGGTCTATGTCATGTTCGAGTTCCAGTCCAAGATCGACTGGTGGATGGCGGTGCGCGCCCAAGTCTACCAAGGTCTGTTGTTCCAGGCGATCGTCGCTGCGCGCAAGCTGAAAACCGGGGACCGGCTGCCGCCGGTGCTGGTGATCGTGCTGTACAACGGCACGCCGCGCTGGGCCGCGCCGACCACGACCACCGAGTTGATCGCGCTCACGCCGGGATCGCCGTTGGCACCTTGGCAGCCGAGAGCGCGCTATCATCTGCTCGACATGGGCGCGGCACCGGCGGCTGACCTCGGCGACGAGACCAATCTCGCGACCCTTCTGACCCGTCTCGAACGCGGGCCATCCTTCGCGGAATTCGAGGCGCTGGTTGCCGCGATCGTCGCTTGGTTCGTGCGCCATCCTGGCTACGACCAGCTCCGCGACCTGTTCGCCGAGATGGCCCGGGTGGCGCTCGAGACCATCGCGCCCACGGCGTCGGTGCCGCATGATTTGCAGAGGGTCGAGACGATGCTGGCAACTCTGGGCGAGACCTGGATAGAACAATGGAAAGCCGAGGAACGGGCCGAGATGATCGTTCGGTTGCTTCGTCGCCGGTTCGGCGCGCTGCCGCCCGAGTTCGAGCAGCGCATCCTCGGCGCCGACCTCGACCAACTGGATGTCTGGGCTGATCGGCTGCTCGACGTGCCGTCCCCGGAGGCGCTGTTCGACGACCCCTGACCCGAGCCCGGCCTCGGTGATCGGGGTCGCTGGCCCGAGTCTGGCCTCGGTCGGTCACAGTGCGTGCGGGCGACGTCTCGAATCGCCGTCGGGCATCCCAGAGCTTTCCTGATGACGCGATGAATGTCCTCGTGACCGGTGGTGCCGGCTACATCGGCTCCCACGCCGTTCTCGCTTTGCTGGCGGCCGGCTATCGGCCGATCGTGGTCGATGACCTGTCGACCGGACGCCGCGCCGCGGTGCCGGCCGAGGTCCCGTTGTTCGTGCAGACCATCGGGGACCGCGAGGCGCTGTCACCCATCTTCGACCGCCATCGGATCGATGCCGTCCTCCACTTTGCCGGGAGCATCATTGTCGGTGAGTCAATGGCGAAGCCTTTGGAATATTATCGAAACAACGTGGCAAACAGTCTCGCGGTGATCGAATGCGCGGTCGAGTTCAAGGTGCCGACCTTCGTGTTCTCGTCCTCGGCGGGGGTTTATGGCGTGCCGGCCCGGCTGCCGATCCAAGAGGACGCCCCGACGGTGCCGATCAGTCCGTACGGGATGAGCAAACTGATGGTCGAGCAGATGCTGCGGGACGCCGCGCAGGCGCACGGTCTCAATGCTGTCATGCTGCGCTATTTCAATGTTGCCGGCGCCGACTCCGCGGGTCGAGCCGGTCAGGCACCGCCGCGCGCGACCCATCTGATCAATGTTGCGTGCGAGGCTGCGGTCGGTCGCCGGGATCATGTCCCGGTCTTCGGTGACGACTACGACACGCCGGACGGCACCTGCGTGCGCGACTATGTCCATGTCTCGGATTTGGCCGACGCCCATGTCGGAGCGCTGACCCACCTGGCGCGGGTCGGCGGGGTCCTGACCTTCAACTGCGGCTACGGCCGGGGCGCGTCGGTCCGCGAGGTGCTGGCGGCGGTGGAGCGGGTCGCGGGAAAGAAACTCGACATTCGGGTCGGACCCCGGCGACCCGGCGATCCGCCGACCTTGGTCGCCGATACGACGTTGATCAAGCGAACGCTGGGATGGACGCCGTCGTTCGACGCCCTTGACACCATCGTCGCCTCGGCCCTGGAGTGGGAACGGCGGCGGGCGTCCGAGGGTGCGTCCCCTCGCGGCGAAAGCGAATAGAACCGGGGCCGCCGCCGTATCACCAGGTCGCGCCCGGTTCGATCAGCAGTGGAAGGCTGACCATGTGGATGTGGGCGGCAGCAGTCGTCGCCTTTGTCCGGCTTGCCGTCAACCCGAACCCGGCCGCGCTTGCAACCGGGTGAGCCTATCGCCGATCGGGGGCGCGCGGCCGCTGGCCCGGCGCCGGTCCTTGCGGCGCGTCGATCAGGGCGACGCTCTTGATCATCGCGTGGACCTGGTCGCCCGGCCAGAAGCCGAGTTCGTCCCAGGACTTGCGCGTGATCCGGGCGATCAGCGCCGGGCCGTCGCCCTCTCTGCCCAGCGCCAGGAACACGCTGATCGTCGCCACCTCGTCGGGTTTCGCCCCGGTGATCCGCGCCGGTAGCACGTTCAAGATGCTCGAGTCCCGGGGCGCGCGGCCGCGCCACAGGCTGACGTCGCTCGCGGCGATCCGCAGGCGGCGCCGGCTGCCGGCGCCGCCGGCCCGGCCGGGCACGAACAGGGTTTGGCCGGCCACCCGCAGCATCGACAGGCCATAGGTCGCATCCTCGGCGACCACGACGCCGTCCAGCACCGACGCGGCATCGGGCAGGCGATAGAGCGGCAGCGACGGGTCGGCGAGGAGGTCCGCCAACGGACCGACCGCCTGGACCCGCCCCGGTGTCATCAAGACCATGGTGTCGGCCAGGCGTTCGACCTCCGCCAGGTCGTGGCTGACATACAAGACCGGCAGGTCGAGCGCGGCGTGCAGCGCCTCCAGATACGGCAGGATCTCGTTCTTGCTGATCCGGTCGAGCGCCGAGACCGGTTCGTCCATCAACAACAGCCGCGGCTTCGACAACAACGCCCGGCCGATCGCGACCCGCTGGCGCTCGCCGCCCGACAGCACCCCGATCGGCCGGTCGAGCAGGTCCGCGAGGCCGAGCAGGGCGGCGACCTCGTCGAACGCCACCGGCTGACCGGGGGTCGTCGTCCGTTTGTGGCCGAACCGCAGGTTGCCGGTGACCGACAGGTGTGGGAACAGGCGCGCGTCCTGAAAGACATAGCCGACCGGCCGGCGGTGCGGCGGCAGGAAGCGGCGGCCGCGCTGCCAGACCTCGCCGTCGACCACCAGCTCGCCGACCGGCAGACGGGTCAGGCCGGCGACGCAGCGCAACACCGTGGTCTTGCCGCAGCCCGATGGCCCGAACAAGGCGGTGACGCCGCGGGCCGGGACCGCGAACCGGACATCCAGCTCGAACCCGCCCAAACGGCCGGCAAAGGCGGCGGTCAAGCCGGCCGCGGCCGCGGTCGCGGTCACCGCGGCGTCCATCCCAGCCGCTTTTCGGTCACGTTGACCAAGAGGATCACCAGGAACGCGAACGCCACCATGCCGCCCGCGAGCAGGTGCGCCTTGTGCCATTCCAGGGTCTCGACATAATCGTAGATCGCGATCGACAGAACTTTGGTTTCACCGGGAATGTTGCCGCCGATCATCAAGATCACGCCGAACTCGCCGACGGTGTGGGCAAAGCCGAGCACCGCGGCGGTGACGAAGCCGGGCCGCGCCAGCGGCAAGGCGACCGAGACGAAGGCGTCCCACGGCGCGGCGCGCAGGGTCGCCGCCGCCTCGAGCGGTCGGTCGCCGACCGCCAGAAAGGCGTTGCGGATCGGCTGGACGGCAAACGGCAGCGCATAGATCACCGACGCGACCACCAGGCCTTCGAAGGAAAAGGGCAAGGGATGGCCGAGCATCGCCGTCGACAGCTGGCCGAGCGGACTCTGGGGCCCGAGCGCGATCAAGAGATAAAAGCCGAGCACGGTCGGCGGCAGCACCAGCGGCAAGGTCACCACCGCGCCGACGATCGCCGCGAGGCGCGACCGCGAGCGTGCGAGCCACCACGCGATCGGCGTGCTGACCGCGATCAGGACGGGCGTGGTCACGCCGGCGAGCGTGACGGTCAGCCACACGGCCTCCCACATGCGGACACTCTCCCGATCGGTCGCCGATCACTCGGTCAGGTAGCCGTAGGCGGTGACGATCTCGGCGGCGGCCGCGCTACGCAGGAACGCGAGGAACGCCGTTGCCGCCGGGGTGTCGGCGCCGCTCGAGAGCAGGACTGCGTCCTGCCGGATCGGGCCGTGGAGGCGCGGCGGCACCAGCCAGACCGACCCGCCATGGTCGCCGAGCGCCACCACCTGGGCCCGCGCGACGAAGCCGAGCCCGACGTTGCCGGTCATCACGAACTGCAAGGTCTGGGCCACCGTGTCGCCCTGGACCAGCGCCGGCCGCAGCCGGTCGTAGACACCGAGCGCGCGCAGGACCTCGACCGCCGCGGCGCCATACGGTGCGGTCCGCGGGTTGGCGAGCGCGAGCCGATCGATCGTGCCGGTCGCGAGCACCGTGCCCCGGTCGTTGACCAGGGTCGGGTCGGCGCTCATAAGCGCCAGGCGGCCGACCGCGTAGGTGAAGCGGCTGCCGGGGACCGCGAGCCCCTCGGCCTCGGCTTTGGCCGGGCGCGCGGCGTCGGCGGCCAGGAAGGCATCGAACGGTGCTCCAAATGCGATCTGGGCGAACAGCTTGCCGGTCGAGCCGAAGCTGAAGCGCAGGTGGTGGCCGGTGCGCGTGGTGAAGGCGGTGCCGAGTTCGTTGGCGGCGGCGGTGAAGTTGGCGGCGACCGCGATCAGCGCTTCGCCGGCGCGTGCCGGGGCGGGGGCGAGCCAGACCAGACCGGCGATCGCCAAGGCCACAAGGGGCCTGAAGAGTTTCGGCCGGTCCGTCCAGAATGAAACGGCGGGGTTGCGAAAGTTCTCCCCCCACGGCACGTGGGGGGCGTTAGAGGGGGGCATACGGCGGCGAAGGTGGCCACCGGCGCCGCCGTATGCCCCCTTCCGTCCGCTGCGCGGACACCTTCCCCCGCTTGGGGGCGGGGGAAGGATGGTTCTGCCTCGCCGAATGCGGCCTGACGGCCGTGCGGGGGGTGAAACCCCCTGACCTTGGGGGCGCCGGCCCCCAAAACGTCGCCCCATGTTGCCAAGGATCATCACCCGGACTCCGACCGATCGGGGTGCTACAACACCTCGGAGAAAGGCAAAAACCGGACCGTCGCGCCGGGCGCGACCTCGGTGACCAACTCCGGCAACTCGACCAACCCGTCGGCCTCGACCATCGAGCTCAAGATCCCGGCCCCATCGCGCGGGAACTTGCGCGCCCGTACGCTCCCGTCCGCCCCGGCAGCCAAGCGGGCGCGCACGAATTCCCGCCGCTCCGGCTTCTTGCGGTAATCGAAGTCCGCGATCACCGGGAACCGCTGCGGCTCGCGCGGCGCCGCCCCGGCCAGGCGCAGGATCAACGGCCGCGCCAGCAGCATGAAGGTCACCATCACCGCGACCGGGTTGCCGGGCAGCCCGACGAACGGCACCCCGGCGACCGTGCCGAGCGCGACCGGCCGCCCGGGCTTGATGGCCAGACGCCAGACATGGAGCGCGCCGAGCGCCTCGACCGCCGTCTTGACATGGTCCTCGTCGCCGGTCGACACCCCGCCCGAGGTCAACAGGAGATCCTGGCCTGCCGCCGCCTCGGCGAGCGCCGACCGGATGCGCGCCGGGTCATCCGGCAGAATCCCGAGATCGGTGACCGCGACCCCGAGGCCCTGCAACAGCCCGGTCAGGCTGGTGCGGTTGGCGTCATAGATGCAGTTGGACGCAAGAGCCGTGCCCGGCTCGCGGACCTCGTCGCCGGTCGAAAACAGCGCGACCCGAAGCCGCGCCCGCACCGCAACCCGGTCGATCCCGACCGACGCGAGCAGTCCGAGCTCCTGGGGCCGCAAGCGGCAGCCGGCGGACAGGATCGTGCTGTCGCGCGCCACATCCTCGCCGGCGGCGCGGTGGTTGGCGCCGCGCCTGAGCCCGGGCGGGATCACCACATGGTCGCCGTCGCGTCGGCAGTCCTCCTGCATCACGACGGTATCGAAGCCGGCCGGCATCGGCGCACCGGTCAGGATGCGCACCGTCTCGCCGCGGCGGCCGGTGCGCCCGAGCGCCGCGCCCGCGGCGACATGGCCGCCGACCGGCAACACGGTCTCGGCGTCGGCCGCCAGATCGTCGAACACCACGGCATAGCCGTCGACCGCCGCGTTCGGGTGCGGCGGCACGTCGATCGGCGCCGCGATGTCGGCCGCGAGCACTCGCCCGAGCCCTTCGGCCAGCGGCACCGAATCGACCGGGGTCACCGGCGACAGGGTGCGCTCCAGGCGATCGCGCGCCGCCTCGATCGTGAGCAGAGGGCCGCCGAACGCGAAGCAATCGTCGCTCAATTGTGCCACCGGCGTCGCCTCCCCTCTTAACTCTTTGCCCCAACGTCACCGTCGCCGGCGCCCGGGGCGCCTGTCGGGCAGTGTAGCGATCGGTCGGTCGCGCCGCCAATCGCGCAAAGGAAAAGGGGTTGACCGCGACCGGGCGCCCGGTGCGACACTCTGTCAAAAATCAACATCTGCCTTTGCGATCCTTGCGACAACCGGGAGGAAACACATGTCCGAGATCTCGCGCACGCCCGCGGTCCTGGCGGCCGCGCTGGCGGTCGGCCTTTCTGTCCTCGGCGGACCGGCAGCGCAGGCTGCCGAGCGCGCCAGCGCCACCCTGCTCGACGCCGCCGGCACGCCGATCGGCACCGTGCATCTGGCCGAGCTCGGCGCGGGCGGCGTCCACCTCTTCGCCGAGGCGCAGGGGCTGCCGGCGGGGGTCCACGCCTTCCACATCCACGCGGTCGGCGACTGCGACCCCGCGACCGGCTTCAAGTCGGCCGGCGGCCACTATGCCCCGCGCGGCAACCTGCACGGGTGGAAGGTCCCGGGCGGACCGCACGCCGGCGACCTGCCCAACGTGCATGTCCAAGACGACGAGGTGCTCGCGGTCGAATACTTCACGCCGCTGGTCACGCTGGTCGAGGGCGCCGAGGCGACTCTGTTCGACGCCGACGGCTCGTCGATCGTGATTCACGCCGGCGCCGACGATTACGAATCCCAACCGTCCGGCGCCGCCGGTCCGCGGATCGCCTGCGGCGTGATCGTCGCCGAGTGACCGATGCCGCCCGTCCGGGGCTGGGGTGCCGGCGCGGCACCGCAGCCCCGGGCGGGTGTCCGTGCGACCGGGACGGAGCCGGCCTTCGATGAAACTGCTTTACTTCGCGCGGTTGCGCGAGCTCTTGGCGCGTGACACCGAAACCGTGGCGCTGCCCGACGGCGTGGCGACGGTGGCAGAACTGGTCGGCTGGCTGCGCGGTCGGCCGGGTGGGTTTGCCGACGCATTCGCCGACGTCTCGTGGCTGCGGATCGCGGTCAACCAGAGCTTCGCCGACCTCGAGACCCGGCTTTCGCCGGACGACGAGGTCGCGTTCTTTCCGCCGATGACCGGTGGCTGAACCGCCCCGGTCAATAGGGCGCAAGCGTCGGATCGATCCGTTCGCGCCACGCCAGGATGCCGCCGGCGAGCGATACGCAGTCGGCAAACCCACGGGCGCGCAGCATCCGTGCGGCCGCCAGCGAGCGCACGCCGGAGCGGCAGAACGCGATGATCGGCCGGTCGGACGCCAGCGTGTCGGCGCGCGCCGCCAAGGCGCCGAGCGGGATCGCGACCGCGCCGTCGAGCGCGCAGATTTGCCGCTCGCCGGGCTCGCGGACGTCGAGCAACACCGCGCCGGCCTCGGCGACCAGGCGCACCGCGTCGTCCGGCCCGACCTCGAGCGTCGCCCGGTCCGGCGCGGCGTCGCCGACGTGATCCGTGGCGACGGCGCCCCCAAGCAGCCTGCGGTCGGCAGGCGCGATGCCGCAGATCGGGCAGGCCGGGTCGCGCGGCACCCGGAACCGATGGCTGCCGAACCCGAGCACGTCGAGGATCATCACCTCGCCCGCCAGCGGCGTGCCGAGGCCGAGCACCAGCTTGACCGTCTCGGCCGCCATCATGACCCCGATCAGCCCCGGCACCACGCCGAGCACCCCGGCGGCGGCGCAGTCCGGCGCCATCCCGGGCGGCGGCGGCGCCGGGAACAGGCAACGGTAGCAGGGGCCGCCGTCGTGGTGGAACACGCCGAGTTGGCCCTCAAACCCCTGGACCGCGCCCGAGACATAGGTCTTGCCGGTGATCACCGCGGCGTCGTTGAGCAGATAGCGGGTCGCGAGATTGTCGGTGCCGTCGACCACGATGTCGTAGCCGCGCACCAAGTCGAGCACGGTCTCGGCCGTGATCCGCTCGTGATGCGGGATCAGCGTGATCCGGTCGTTGAGGTCGCCGAGCCGCGCCAGCGCCGACGCCACCTTGGGCTGTCCGACCGTCGCGGTGCCGTGGAGGATCTGACGCTGCAGGTTGCTGAGCTCGACGACGTCGTGGTCGACCAGGCCGAGCGTGCCGATCCCGGCCCCGGCGAGATAGAGCGCGACCGGTGAGCCGAGCCCGCCCATGCCGGCGACCAAGACCCGGGCGCGCGCGAGGCGCGCCTGTCCGGCGATGCCGATTTCCGGCAACACGATGTGCCGGGCGTAGCGCTCAAGCTCGGCCGACGACAGCGCGGGACCCGGCGCCGTCATGGCGCGTCGGTCCAACGCGCCGCAGCCTGATCGTCCGCGGCCGTGGCCGCGACCCATCGGGTGCCGGCGGCGGTGGTCTCTTGTTTCCAGAACGGCGCGCTGGTTTTCAGATAGTCCATCACGAACGCGCAGGCCTCGAAGGCGTCCCGTCGATGGGCTGCAGCGGTCGCGACCAGGACGATCCGCGCCCCGGGTTCCAGGCGGCCGGTGCGGTGGACGATCCGGCACGCCGCGATCGCCCACCGCCGTCCGGCCTCGGCGGCGATCTCGGCAAGCCGCGCCTCGCACATCCCCGGATAATGCTCGAGCGTCAGCGCCAGGATCGGTTCGCCGTCGGCGGTCCGGCCGCGCACCCGGCCGACGAAGCTGACCACGGCGCCGGCCTCGGGGGCGACGCGGTCGAGCGCGGCCAGCTCCGCCGCCGGGTCGAAATCCTCACGCTGGACGCGAACCGTCATCGGGCACACTCCGGGGACTGCGGCACGTCACCGCATGGCGGTTCGATACCAGGTGGGTGCGCGCGCGGCCCGCGCCAACCGATCGACCAACCGATAGGACGCTTTGATGGAGCTTGACGGACGGCGGATCTTGATCTGCAACTGCGAACGGACCCTGGACCTGGACGGCGCGGCGCTGGCGCGGGCGCTCGGCACCGAGCGGCCGGAGATCGCGACCCAGCTGTGCCGGGCCGAGATCGACCGGGTGCGCACGGCCGTGCGCAGCGACCGGCCGACCCTGGTGTGCTGCACCCAGGAAGCCCCCGTGTTCGCCGAGGTGGCGCGGGAAGAGGCGGGCGCGGATGGCGACCCCGCGCTCGACTTCGTCAACATCCGCGAGCGCGCGGCGTGGAGCGCCGACCGGGCGGCGGCGACCCCGAAGATCGCGGCGCTGATCGCCGAGGCTGCGGTTGCGGTGCCGCCGGTGCCCGAGGTCACGCTGCGCTCGGACGGCGCCTGCCTGGTCTATGGCACCGACGAGGTCGCGCTGGCGGCGGCACGCCAGCTGGCCCCGCGGCTTGCGGTCACGGTGGTGCTCGATCGGCCGCGCGCGGTGCTGCCGCCGTCGGTCGGCGAGGTGCCGCTGTTCCGTGGCACGGTGACCAAGCTGCGCGGCCACCTGGGTGCGTTCGTGGTCGATGTCGACGGCTATGCGCCGGCGGTGGTGTCGTCGCGCGGCACGCTTGCCTTCGGGGCGCCGCGCGACGTCACCGGCGTGCGGTTCGATCTGATCCTCGACCTTACCCGCGGCACGCCGCTGGTGCCGGCGCCGGACAAGCGCGACGGCTATCTCCGGGTCGATCCGGGCGACCCGGCGGCGGTCCAGCGCGCCCTGTTCGAGCTGACCGGGCTGGTCGGCACCTTCGGCAAGCCGCGCTATGTCGCCTTGGCTCCCGAACTGTGCGCCCATGCGCGCAATCGGATCACCGGCTGCACGCGTTGCCTCGACGTCTGCCCGGCCTCGGCAATTCGGCCCGACGGCGACGTGGTCGCGATCGACCCCTATCTGTGCGGCGGCTGCGGCAGTTGTCACAGCGTCTGCCCGACCGGTGCCGCCGCCTATCAGATGCCGCCGACCGAGGCGCTGCTGTCCCGTCTGCGTACGTTGTTGACCAGCTATGCCGACGCCGGCGGCCGGCCGCCGCTCCTGTTGATCCATGGCAGCGGCCGGCACGCCGAGCCGCTCGATCTGTGTGCGCGCACCGGCCGCGGGCTGCCGGCCCATGTGCTGCCGTTCGCGGTCAACGAGGCGACCCAGGTCGGCCCGGACGTCGTGGCGACCGCGTTGGCGTTCGGGGCGGCGCGGGTGGTCGTGCTGGTGCCGCCGGCGCGCCGGGGCGAGCTCGACGGGCTGACCGCGCATTGCGAGCTGATCGACGCGGTCACCGCGGGCCTCGGCTACGGTGAGCGCCGGCTTTCTTTGTTGATCGAGGACGACCCCGAGCAGATCGCGCGCGCGGTCGCCGACCGGGCGGTGCCGGCGCCGGTCGGCGTGCCGAGCCGCTGTTTGCCGCCTCCCGAACGTCGCGCGGCGGCGCGGCGGGCGTTGGTCGCGCTACACGCCCAGGCGCCGCAGCCGGTCGATCGGGTCGCGCTACCGGCGGGTGCGCCTTACGGCACGGTCGAGGTTGAGGTCGAGGGCTGCACATTGTGTCTGTCGTGCGTCGGCGCCTGCCCGACCCAGGCGTTGCGCGACAGCCCCGAGGCGCCGCGGCTCAGCTTCGTCGAGGCCAACTGCATCCAGTGCGGGCTGTGCGTGCGCACCTGCCCCGAAAAGGTGATGACGCTTTCGCCCCGGCTTGATTTCACTGCGGCGGCGGAGCGCCCGCGGCTGATCAAGGAGGAAGAGCCGTTTGCCTGCATCCGTTGCGGCAAGCTGTTCGGGGTGAAGAGCTCGATCGAAAAGGTGGTCCGGGCACTGGCCGGCAGCAACCCGATGTTTCGCAAGCCCGGTGCGATCGACCGGCTCAAGATGTGCGAGACCTGTCGGGTGGTGGTCCAGGTGGAAGAGGACCCGGCGCCGTTGGCGGCCGGTCCGCGTCCGCGCCCGCGGACGACCGATGACGAGTTGCGGGCGCGGGACCTCCCTTCTCACCGTCGGCCGTGACTAGGGCGTCGGTGCCGGATTGCGGCCTGTCGGCCGTGCGGGGGGTGGGCCCCCGCCAGGGGGCAACCCCTGGTCGGGGGGTGTCGGGGGGTGACACCCCCTGACCTTGGGGGCTTTGCCCCCAACCCCCCGCCGCCCGCGCCCTTACTGCCGGATCTGCGCCGCCGCCTCTTCAGCCTTCTCCAGCACGACCTCAAGCCCGCGACCGCTCAACTCGACCGCATCGTCGAACAGCTTGCGGAACCACCCTTGGCCCGGACGCAGGTCCGCAGCATCGGCCGCGCGCACCCGGGTGATCACCTCGTCGAGATCGAGCCGCTCGTTGCTGCCCTCGGCCAATGCGGCCGGGTTGCCGGTGATGTAAGCGATCGGCGTGCACGCCGTGGTCACCTTCTGAACACCGCTCCAGCTCAAGAGCGACGCCGGGGTCACCTTGACCTCGCGCGCGACATAGACCTGTTCGCCGCCGGCACGCTGGCGCAGCATCGTGCGATCGACCACCGGGACGAACGCCAGCTTGGCGTCGTTGATCGCCTTGAACCGCGGATTGTCGACGTTCGGGAACTGGACAAAGAACGCGATGTCGGCGTTGCCGCCGACCACCGCGTCGATCGCCGCGTCGGTGCCGGCAAGATGGTCGATCCGAGCTCGGCCGAACTGGTCGCTGAGCGACTGCAAGAAGCTCACGGTCGCCGCCGAGCCGCTCGACTCCGAGCCGGTGACCACGCGCAGGCGCCGGGCATAGGCCTGGACGTCGCCCCAGCTTTGCAGCCGATCGGCGACGTCGGGGCGCGTGACTGCGAACAGGCACTCGAACGCGACGTCGGCGCGGATCACCGTCAGCTTGTCCTGAAGCGACGGGTCGCGCTCGATCGCCAGCGCCAAGACGTCGCTCTGGGTGAGCCCGATGCCGAGCGGGTTGGCCGCGACGCTCGCGATGTTGGCGGCGCTGCCGGCCGAGGTCACGACCTCGTAAGGCAGGAATGCGGCGTCCAGCAGGCCCTTCACCTTCGGGCCGAAGTCGTTGTAATAGCTGCCGGACTGGCCGCCGGTATAGATCTTGAATTCGGCCGCCGCGGCCCCGCCGGCGACGCCGGCGACGGACAGCACGACCACCACGACCGCCGCGACGGCGGTCTTGAGCCAGCTGTGCATGACGATGCTCCCTTCCTTTGTTTGAGGGCGGCGCAGCCGCCCGGTTTGGCGCGACACCGGGTGACCCGAGCGGCAAAGCGCCGGTGCCGGTCACCCGGCGCCGGGACAGCCGCCGCCACCGTCGCGCCGAAATGGTGACGCCTCGCTCAAGCTCTCGATCGCCTCGTCGACCCAGGCCCGCTCGTCGTCCAGATGCTCGGCCAGTACGCGCCGGAACGCCGGGTGGCGGACATAATGCGCGCTGAAGGTGCGGGTCGGCAGATAGCCGCGTTGCAGCTTATGCTCGCCCTGGGCGCCGGCCTCGACCCGGTCGAGCCGGTGCACAATCGCGAACTCGATCGCCTGATAATAGCAGGTCTCGAAATGGAGAAACGGCCGATCGACGATCGCCCCCCAGTTGCGGCCGTACAGCGTGCGGTCGCCGAGCAGATTGAGTGCGCCGGCGACCCAGCGCCCGTCCTCTTCGACCAGGAACAAGACCACCCGGTCGGCCATGGTCGCGCCGAGCCGATGGAAGAAGTCGAGGTTGAGGTACGGGAACCCCCATTTGCGCCCGCCGGTGTCCATGTAGAAGGAATGAAAGGCGTCCCAGTGTTCGGGCTTGAGGTCGGCGCCGGTCAGCGCGTGGATGCGCACACCGCTGTCGGCGACCGCGCGGCGTTCGCGCCGGATCGCCTTGCGCTTGCGCGCGGTCAGCGAGGCCAGGAACGCCTCGAAATCCTCGTACCCGCGGTTTTCCCAGTGGAACTGCTGGCCGGTCCGGCGCAGCCAGCCGGCGTGGCCGAACGCCTCCCAATCCTCTTCGTCCGGGAAGGTGACATGGACCGACGACAGCCGGTTTTCGTCGCCGACCCGCTCCAGCGTCCTAATCAAAACATGGCGCAGCTGTGCCGGCGTCAGGCCGGCGTCGGGCCGGATCAACAGCCGCGGCCCGGTGACCGGGGTGAACGGCACCGCCACCTGCAGCTTCGGATAGTAGGAACCGCCGGCGCGTTCCCAGGCATCGGCCCAAGCGTGATCGAACACATACTCGCCGAACGAGTGGCCCTTGGCATAGGCGGGCACGACGCCGATCACGCCGTGGCACGGGACCTCGCACACCAGATGGAGGGGCTGCCAGCCGGCGCGCGCCGACGCCGCGCCCGAGGCCTCGAGCGCGGTGAGGAAGGCGTGGCTGACGAACGGGTTGGCAGTGCCGGCGCAGCGGTCCCAGGCGGCGGCCTCGATCTCGTCGATCGACGACGCGACCCGGACGGTCAGGGTGTCGCGGCTGTCGGGCACGGGTCCGGGACCGCGGGGTCAGTCGCGGGCGAAAATCGCCTCGACCTCGACCGCCGCGCCGAGCGGCAGCGAGGCGACGCCGACCGCGAACCGGGCATGGCGGCCGCGCTCCCCGAACACCCGGACGGCCAGGTCGGAGGCACCGTTGATCACCTTGGGATGCTCGGTGAACGCCGGGGTCGCGGCGACGAAGCCGCCGAGCCGGACGCACCGGCTGACCCGGTCGAGGTCGCCGTCGCACGCCGCGCGCAGTTGGGCCAGCACGTTGACCATGCACAACTCGGCCGCGGCGACCCCGTCCTCAAGCGGGCAGTCGGCGCCGAGGGTGCCGCGGTAGCGCACCTCCCCGGCCGACACCGGCAGCTGGCCCGAGATGACCACGAGGCCTCCGGTCACGACAAAGGGGACATAGGCACCGACCGGTACCGGCGCCTCGGGCACCGCGATGCCGAGCTCGGCCAAACGCGCGTCGATTGTTCCAGCCATCGGCCTCGCCCCCTCGGCGGTTGGTCCAGCTGCGCCGCGACGGTGCGCCGCGGGCGCCCAAGACATGGGGTCGGCGGCCGACGCCTGCCAGCCGCGACCGCGTGCGCGCGCCCCAGACCGGCGTAGGGGCATGCGTGACCGGGGTGAGGCAGGGAGAGACCCGATGACGACCGATTCCGCTGATAGCCGGCCGGGACCGGTTCTGGTGCTCGGCGGCACCGCGGACGCGCGCGCGGTCGCTGCGGGCGCGGTCGCGGCCGGGGCCCGGGTGGTCTACGCGCTGGCCGGCCGGACCGTGGACGCCGGTGCCAGCGCGCCGCCGGGCTGCGCGCTGCGGCTTGGCGGCTTCGGCGGCGCCGCGGGCCTTGCGCGCTGGCTGACCGAGGCCGGCGCGCGCGCGGTGATCGACGCCACCCACCCCTTTGCCGCCGGGATCGCGGCCAACGCTGCTACGGCCTGCGCGCGGACCGGCGTGCCGCGGCTCAAGCTGGTGCGCCCGCCCTGGCAAGCGGACCCAGCGGCGGGCGACCGTTGGATCGAGGTGCCCGACCTCGCCGCAGCACCGGCGGCGATCCCGGACGGCTGCGCGCGGGTCTGGCTGACGGTCGGCGCCGGCGGTCTCGCGCCCTTCGCCCAGCGGTCGGCGCTGTGGTATCTGGTGCGCAGCGTCACCCCGATCGCGCTGCCGCCGGGGCTGCCGCACGGCCGGACAATCATCGGCCGCGGCCCGTTCGACCTCGACGCCGAACGCACGTTGATCGACAGCCACCGGATCGACTGCCTGGTGACCAAGAACAGCGGCGGCACCGCGACCGCGGCCAAACTCGAGGCCGCGCGGGCCACCGGCCTGCCGGTGGTCATGGTCGCCCGCCCGCCGCCGCCGGCCGGCCCGGTCGCCGCCACGACCGACGCCGCGCTCACCTGGCTCGCCGCCGCGGGGACCCGGGAGGGCGCGGGACGAACCCCTGTCGCGGCCGATTGGCCACGCTGGATCCGGGGTTTCCCTTGACAGGGTCGCGCGTCTTGGCACACTCGGGTCGATAACGACGGTGTCGCCGTGCGGGTCGTTCCCGCATGGGCGATTTGGGAATTCGGTGCGCGTCCGGTCTCTTGACGCAAATCCGAAGCTGCCCCCGCAACTGTGAGCGGTGAAGGGTGCTCCGTTGATCAAGCCACTGGAGGATCGGCAAGAGGCCGCGCCTCCGGGAAGGCGAGCCACCCCATGCCCGCGAGCCAGGAGACCGACCGTCGGTCCAGTCCGGCGAACACGGCCGACCGGGGTGCGTCGGCGGAGGTGGATGATGACGACCGACATCGACTGAGCGCGTTGACCGCGCCCGGACCTGCGGCGCCGTGCGGCGCAAGGCCGCGCGTGGTGCCTGCTTCCTAATGCCGCAATTGATTTTCATTCGCAGTCTTTGCAGTCTGCCGATCGACACGCCGGGACCGCCTGGCCGGTGCCGCGATCTCCGATGATCCCTGAAGGAGAGACCCGACCGATGACCTCGACGTTCCTGACTGCGGCCGGGGCCGCGATCGCCTTGGCGATGGCGCTGCCGGCGGCGGCGCACACGCCGCTGGCTGCCTGCTACGACAACGGCGACGGCACCGTGGTGTGCGAGGGCGGGTTCTCCGACGGCTCGTCGGCGGCGGGCGTGCTGTTCCTGGTGCGCGACGCCCGTGGTCACACGGTGATCGAAGGCCGGATGGACGAAAACGGCGAGTACTGGTTCGACAAGCCGCGCGGCGGCTATTCGGTGCTGTTCGACGCCGGGCCCGGCCATCGGATCGAGATTGCCGGCGATGACATCACCGAATGACCCGAACGAGGTGATCCGGGTCGACGGGCTCAGCCATCGCTACGGCCGCCGGGTGATCTATGAGGGCTTGAGCTTCTCGGTCGCGCAAGGCCGACTGCTTGGTCTGCTCGGCAAGAACGGGGTCGGCAAGACCACGCTGATCAAGCTGTTGATGGGCTTTCTGGCACCGTCGGCCGGCAGTTGCCGGGTGCTCGGCGAGCCGTCGCACGCATTGTCGCCGGACGCCAAGCGGCGGATCGGCCTCGTCTTCGAAGGCCACCTTGCCTACGAATTCATGACGATCGACCAGATCGAGCGGTTCTATGCCCCGTGGTACCCGCGCTGGCGCCGCGACGTCTTCACCGACCTGATCGGCCGGCTCGGCCTGCCCGGCCACCACCGCATCCGCAATATGTCGGAGGGCCAGCGCTCCCAGGTCGTGCTCGGTCTGGTGATGGCCCAGGACCCGGACCTGTTGATCCTCGACGACTACACCATGGGCCTCGACGCCGGCTACCGCCGGCTGTTCCTGGACTATCTGGTCCACTACGCGCGCGAAGGCAACAAGACCGTGCTGGTGACCTCGCACGTGGTCCAGGACATGGAGCGGCTGGTCGACGACGTGATCTTCCTGCGCCGCGGCGGCGACATCTTGCAGACCTCGCTCAAATCCTTCATGGCGTCGTTCCGGCACTATCGCCCGGCCCTCGACACCCCGGACCGGCTGCCCCGACCCGATGACGTTCTCCACGCCGTCGACCGCGAGCCGGACGGCAGCGTTTCCCTGTTCGCGTTCGCCGACCCCGACCGGGTCACGGCGGCGCTTGCCGCCCAGGGCTTCGGCACCCCGGCCCTGACCGAGGTGCCGATGACCTTGGAAGACGCGTTCATCGGCTACACCGGGAAATACTGACCAGACATGCGCGCGTTGATCTATAAGGAATGGCTGAAGCTCCGGGGCGCCTGGCTGGTGATCCTCGGCGGCAATTTGGCGTTCTGCGCCTATCTGTATCTCGACATCCGCCACCAGTTCCGGGTCGAGCACGCCGAGATGCTGTTCTACCAAGCGAGCCGGATCGGCCGTTTGTTTTACGAAGACCTGCGCTACGTGCCGCTGCTCACCGGCTGCCTGACCGCGGTCGCCCAATACGCCCCCGAGATCCTGAAGAGTCGGTTGCGTCTTGCGATGCATCTGCCGATCGGCCTGACCGCGTTGATCTTGATCCACCTCGCGATCGGTCTGACGGCGCTCGGGCTGATCCTGGCGATCGATGCCGCGGCGCTGGCGCTCACGGTCGGGCAGTTCTTCCCGGCGGCGTTCGCCACGAGCGCGCTCGCCACCGCGGCACCGTGGCTGCTCGCCGGGGTCGCCGGTTACCTCGGCCTCACCTTGACGCTGCTCGAGCCGCGACGGCGCTACCAGGTGACCAACCTCGCGCTCGCGCTCGGCGGCACGGCATGGCTGTGCCACCTGTCCGACGACTATGGCGCCTACGACCGCGCCCTCTGGGGCGTCGCCCTTCTGATCCTTTTGATGGTCCCGGCCGCGCTGGTCCCGGCGCACCGCTTTCGCTTTGGGGGCCGCTGATGCGCCGCGCCTTTCCCGAACTCTGCCTGTCGCTTTTGGTGATGACCGTGCTCGCGCTCGCGCTGCCGCGGCTCTACGATCTCGTCTTTGCGGTCGAGGTCGCGCCGACCCGCCTGTTCTACAGCCCGGTCCGCCAAGCCTTCATCTATCGCGAGCATTTCGGCGACCACGACTTCATCTACGCCGACCAACATGGCGAACGCTTCGACCGCCGGACCTTCGAGACCCAGCTGCCGTTCATCTACTACCGGAACATGGCGCTGTGGGGCCTGCTGCCGCTGACGCTGGACGGCCGAACTTTCGACCGCCGAACCATGCGCGACCGCCGCCAGGTGTTCGAGCTGAAACCCCACGAACTCACCGACCGCCGCCCGACCATCCCGGTCTACCCGCTGATCGAAACCAACCCCGGCCAAGCGGGCCTGCGCTTTCCGGAAGACGTGTTCCGGATGACCGCGTCGGCGATCGAGTTCGTCAACGTCGACACCAACAGGATCGACCCGGCGCTGACCGAAACCTTCACCGCCGCCCTGCGCGCCGCCGGCTTCCGGTTCCCGGCCGGCCTGGTCGCCGGCAAGCCGACCATCCTGAAGCCGTTCGACGAGGGCTATTTCCTGACCGACGCCACCGGCGCGGTGTTTCATCTCCGCCGGGTCGATGGCGCACCGTCGGTGGTGCGCACGCCGATCCCGCCCGATCTCGGGGTTCGGCACATCCGGGTCTCGGAGAGCCAGCAGCGCGCGTACTACGGCATGCTGCTCGCGACCGACGGCCGCCTGTTCCTGATCTCGACCGACGGTTACCGCCTGCAACCGCTGCCGACCGACGGCTACGACCCGGATCGCATGTCCTACAAGCTGTTGGTCAACCCGGTGACCGCGACCGCGGTGTTCGGCGACGACCACACGGTGCGCGGCGTCGCGATGACCCCCGACTTCGCCCCGATCGCACGCTACCGCCGCGAGGTTCCCGGCACCGACTCCATGCTCTACGCCCGGGCCGCCCGCGTCCTGTTCCCGTTCGACCTGTCGGTCGAGACGCGCGACAGCGGCTATCTCGGCTGGCATCTCGACCACCATGGCTGGTCGGGGCTGATCGGCGTGGTGCTGTGTCTCGGGGCGCTGATGGTGCTGGCGCGGTTCCGGGGCACGCCGGCACGGCGATTGTGGCCGCAAATCGGGCTGGTTGCGGTCGGCGGGGTGTTCGGGGTGGCGGCGGTGGTGTTGGTGCCGGTGACGGGGCTCGACAGTGGCAGATCCGACCACCGACCCCGCATCACGGTCGCGACGTGACGGACGATGCGCCGCCTTGGAGGGTAGTCCCCTAAAAAAAAAACTTGACTAGTCGGCGCGGCCAAGGGTCAAAGCAGTTCCGAGGATGATTGCCGGGGATGGGACGAGGGGGTCGAGATGCGGCGTACGGCGGCGCGGATCGCAATGGTCTTGGCGGTGGGCGCGATCGTGATCGCGACCGGGACCGAGGCGCAGACCAATGATCCCCTCAACACGGTCGAGCGTCTGCGCTGGCCGTTCGATACCGCGCGAAACTGGATCGTCGGCTTGTTTTCCGCCGCCGAGGCCGACGCCGAGTCGGCGATGGGCGAACTGGTCCAGACGCTGCGCCGGGACATCGATCGCTTCCAGACCCTCGCGAGTGAAGCAGGGTATAGCCTCGACGAGATCGATGTCGGGGCCACCCTGATCCCGTCGGTGTCTCTGATCTTCACCTTCCAGGGCCACATCACCCAGGCCGAACGCCAGGCGCTCACGGCCAAGCTCGACGGCCTCTCGGGCGTCCTCGGGGGGATCGAGGGCAGTATTCTTCGCGGCCTGGTCGACCTTGACCGGTCCGTTGAAGTGGTGCGGCCGGACGGTTTCCGGCTGGATCAGGTCCAGGTCGATGCCGATATCATTCCCGGCTTCACGTTCATTTTTACACCCGCGGGCGGAGGCTGAAGAACGTCGAACGCTCGCCGCACGGCGGACGGGGCCAGTTCATTGGCAAGAGTAAGCATTTATGTCAGTTTTTTTTGATGTTTAGAGTGATCAAAGGGTATTCGTGCCATTGGCGGACTTGACCGCGCCTTCAAAAGCTCGCTCTGGCCGCGGTCGGCGGGGTATTGGGGCTTGTAGGGGTTGTGTTGGTGCCAATCGCACGGACACCGAGGGAAAGCCCGGCGGTTGGGACAGGCCCCCAACGATGCCCGGATCGGTTGAAGCCGGCCCCTATGGTTAGGGTCGTGCCGACCCAAAAGATCGTTTTCGAGACAACGAGGAACAGGCCATTTCAGACAATGGCGACAGGTCAAAATTCCACCTGAATCTTCTCTGCGTCAGATGTTGCCATCAGTCAGTTTTTTCCGTGCGTTGGATACTGCGGTCGGGCGTGATCGACCCGCCGACATTTGAATGATTGTCGTGTGTGGCCGTCCCCATCTCCGCCGACCATTGACAAAGGCGGCTGCAACCCAACACCCTTGTTCCCGAGGTGCCCAAACCCGGCACCGGTGCCCCACTGGCCGACGGCCACTTATTCGGAGGCAAACTTACGCATGGGGTGACATGCCGATCCCTTCGTTCACGATTGACGGGGTGCTTCCACCCTATGTTGGATTGCATGGACCAGGCGGTTCACCAGAGGACATGTCGCCGTACATGGCGACAGCGCTGGAGGTCGTCTCGACCTTGGCTGGCACTGTCTCACGACGGGCGATCCTTCGAGGGTGGCTCCTTCATCGCGCCGGACTTCGAGAAGCGGGATTTCGTCAGGGGTTCCAATGGCTCGACGGCAGCTTCGTCGAGATCAAGGAACCTCGAGATATTGATATCATCAGCTTCCTTCATCGACCGCCAGGCATCCGCGATTCCTCGGGTTTATCAGATATTATTCACAATAATAACGGACTATTCGCTCGATCAAAGGCAAAGGCGATGTACCAGGTCGATGCTTTTTTTATAGATTTGGACGGCTCCCCGCGAGCGCTTGTAAACACCACCAGATACTTTTCTGGATTATTCTCTCATCGGCGTGGTGACAACGTCTGGAAAGGTATGATCGAGGTCGACCTCGAGGACGTCGCCGATGACGCGGCGGCGCTCGCCGCATTGAGCCGTGCGGATCCCGGGGCCGTCCGGGATGGGGGCACACCATGACCGCGATCAACACCCAGGAACAGGAGTTTCTCCGGGCCGATCTCGCCGCCGTGACAAGGCTCCTTGCCCAACTGGGAGAGGAGGATGTGTTGACGAGGATCGGCCTCGAATCCCGGTTGGAAGATCTTCGGGCGGCGGTCGCCCGGTTGGACGAGGCCGAGGACCCGGCGGTCGCGCCGGCCGCGTCGGTCGCCCTGTTCTTTGGCGGACGCCCGGTCATCGCCGGCCGGGGCATCGAGAGCGGGTTCGGCGGTGCCGTGGTCGGCAAGTTCCAAGATCTGGTGGCCAAGGTCATGGCGCACCGTGAGGGCGGCCTCGGCCAGCGCGGCATCGTCCCGAACAAGAGTGCATCCACCCTGCATATCATCGACGTCGTCAGAGGATCCTTCGGATTTCTGATCGAAGAGGTCGAACCACAGCGGGGTCTGTCTCGAGGCGCGCTCAGGAGCGCGGTGGATCAGACCACCCGTCTCCTCGAGGCGCTCGGCGGGCAGGATGAGGAGCTGTTCCAATCCGCCGCCGAAGCCGTTGATCAGCGTGTCCTCGCCACCGCCTGCGAGTTTTTCGAGCTTCTGCGGCAGGCGGACGCGACCGTTCGGCTGGTCGCCGGCACCCGGGACCGCGGCTTCGGCATCGCCGACGTGGGGCGCGCCGCGGAGCGGGCAACCTCGACGGCGGTCGTCGAAAACACCGAGACCATTCCCGGGCGCCTCGCCGGCGTCCTTCCAGATGCCCGTCAGTTCGAGTTCCGGGCGGCAGATGAGCGCGGTATCGTACGTGGTCGGATCGCAAGCGCGCTGCCCGCCGATGACCTTGCACGCTTCAGTCGTGAGTTGGTCGATGTCGATGCTGTTGCCAAGGTGCGTGTGAAGCGCGTGGTGCGGCGCGGCGCGGTGGCGCGGGAGCGTTTCACACTCTTGGGTCTCGAACCGAGCGACATGACCTGACGGTTCGTGAGGGGCGCGCCTTGGGAATCGGGCCTTGATGCCCGGCCGTTCGGTGCCTCTCCGCCCGCGTCCCGCCGACCCGAAATTTCTTGACGGTTTCCTGGCGAGCGAAGAGCATTCGTGACCTATGCACTGGGGCTCGGCGCGCCCGGCCGCGCGCGCCGCCCCGGCAGGTTCCAACGCTTCGCCTTGTCGTTCGACCGTTGCGGCACCGGCGCCGTGGGCCCCCGTCCCCGCCGGTCGGCACCCGCACTCGGCCCCGCAGCCCGAAAAAGCCCGCCGATGCCTCGCGCCATCAAGCTCTATGTCCGTGCCGTGGACACCGTCAATCGGGTCGTCGGCCGGGTTGCGATGTTCCTCATCTTCGCCATGATGGGCATCCTGTTCTACTCCTCGGTTTCCAAGACCTTCTTCCTGCCGTCCTTGTGGACGCTCGAGATGGCCCAATTCGTCATGGTCGCCTATTACCTGCTCGGCGGCGGCTATTCGCTCCAGATCGACGATCACGTGCGCATGGACCTGTTCTACGGCAGCTGGTCGCCCAAGACCCGCGCCTGGATCGACGTGTTTACCGTGTTCTTTCTGATCTTCTATCTGGTGATCCTGCTCTACGGCGGCCTGTCGAGTACCCAATACGCCATCGAGTATGGCGAACGGAGCTATTCGGCATGGCGGCCGTATATGTGGCCGATCAAGGTGATCTCGTGTGTCGGGATATTGTTGATGTTGTTGCAGGCGATCGCGATCTTTTTTAAGGACATCGCCAAGATCAGAGGGGAGACCCTCTGATGAGCTACGAGATGATCGCGCTGCTCATGTTCGCATCAATGATGTTGATGCTGATGACCGGGCAGCGGGTGTTCGCGGCGATCGGCTTCGTCGCCGCGGCGTCGGCCTTTTTGTTGTGGGGCGACGGTGGCTCGGAGATCGCGTTCTCCGCCGCGATGAAGTTGATGAAATGGTACCCGCTGTTGACCCTGCCCCTGTTCATCTACATGGGCTACATGCTGTCGGAGTCGGGGATCGCCAACGATCTCTACCGGATGTTCCATGTGTGGTTCGGGCCGTTGCGCGGCGGTTTGGCGATCGGCACGATCTTCTTGATGGTGGTGATCTCGGCGATGAACGGGCTGTCGGTCGCCGGCATGGCGATCGGCGCGACCATCGCGCTGCCCGAGTTGCTCAAGCGCGGCTACGACAAGACCATGGTCACCGGGGTGGTTCAGGCCGGCAGTTCGCTCGGCATCCTGGTGCCGCCGAGCGTCGTTCTGGTGCTCTACGGCATGATCGCGCGCCAGCCGGTCGGCCAGCTGTGGCTCGCCGGCGTGATGCCCGGGTTGATGATGGCCGGGCTGTTCATTCTCTATATTGGTTTGCGCTGCTGGCTGCAGCCCGGGCTCGGGCCGCCGCTGCCGGCCGAGGAGCGGCGGCTGCCGCTCGTCGAGAAATTGAGGTTGCTGCAGGCCGGCGTGCTGCCGCTGGTGATCTTCTTTTCGATGACCGGGCTGTTTTTGTTCGGCTACACCAGTTTGGTCGAGAGCTCGGCGGTCGGCGCGCTGGCGGCGACCTTGGCCGCGTTGGTCAAGGGGCGGCTGACCTGGCAGGTGATCGACGACACGATCCGGCGCACGCTCGGCGTCAGCTGCATGTTCATGTGGATCATCCTCGCTGCGCTCTGCTTCGGCGCGGTGTTCGACGGGCTCGGCGCGGTGCGCGCGATCGAGGGGCTATTCATCGGCCAGCTCGGGCTCGGGCCGTGGGAAGTGCTGATCTTGATGCAGCTGTCGTTTCTGGTCATGGGCACCTTTCTCGACGACACCGCGATGCTGGTGATCGTCGCGCCCTTGTATGTGCCGCTGATCCGGCAGCTTGGGTTTGATTTGGTATGGTACGGCGTGCTCTACACGATCACGTGCCAGATCGCCTACATGACGCCGCCGTTCGGCTACAATCTGTTCCTGATCCGGGCGATGGCGCCGCCGGAAATCCGGCTGGCCGACATCTACCGCTCGATCGTGCCGTTCGTGTTGGTGATGGTGGTCGCGCTGGTTCTGGTCATGGTCTTTCCCCAGATCGCCTTATGGTTGCCGCAGCAGCATTATCGGTGACAGACTGCCCGCCTCGTCCTGGATGAGATTCGCCACCGGCGCCGGTTTGCGGCCTGTCGGCCGTTGTCAGGGGCGCTGCCCCCGACACCCCCGCAAGGGGGTTGCCCCCCTTGCCCCCCCCAAATGGGGTCCAGGGGGCAACCCCTGGTCGGGGGGTGTCGGGGGGTGAAACCCCCTGACCTGGGGGCGAAGCCCCCAAACCGTCGCCGCAGGCGCCCCTTTCCCGGTTTTACCCTACGCCACGGGAGCAGTTACCCCATGACCACCAGACGCGACCTTCTGAAGACCGCCGGTGCCGTTGCGGCCGCCGGGACGGTGAGCGCGCCCGCTATTCTGCGCGCCCAGTCGCCGATCCGCTGGCGGCTCCAGACCTATGCCGGTCCGGCGCTCGCCCAGCACGTGATCAAGCCGTCGATCGACTCGTTCAACAAGGTCGCCAACGGCGAAATGGTGATCGAGCTCTACTACGCCGACCAGCTGGTCCCGACCGGCGAGCTGTTCCGCGCCATGCAGCGCGGCACCATCGATGCGGTCCAGAGCGACGACGACTCGATCGCCGCCCCGGTCGACATCTCGGTGTTCGGCGGTTACTTCCCGTTCGCCACCCGCTATAGTCTCGATGTGCCGGTCTTGTTCAACCAGTGGGGCCTGCGCGAGATCTGGGAAGAGGCGTACGGCGAGATCGAGGGCGTGTCCTGGCTCAGCGCCGGTGCCTGGGACCCCTGCCATTTCGCGACCAAGGACCCGATCCGCAGCCTGGCCGATTTGCGCGGCAAGCGGGTGTTCACCTTCCCGACCGCCGGTCGTTTCCTGGCGCGCTTCGGCGTCGTGCCGGTCACCCTGCCGTGGGAGGATGTCGAGGTCGCGGTCCAGACCGGCGAGCTCGACGGCATCGCCTGGTCCGGGATCACCGAGGACTACACGGTCGGCTGGGCCGACGTCACCAACTACTTCCTGACCAACAACATCTCGGGCGCCTGGTGCGGCTCCTACTTCGCCAACAGCGAGCGCTGGAACGCGTTGCCCGAGCATCTGAAGGAGCTGTTCCGCTTGTGCATGGACAGCTCGCACTATTATCGCCAGCACTGGTATTGGGGCGGCGAGGCCAACCTGCGGGTCAACGGCGAGAAGATGCAGCTGACCTCGATCCCCGACGACGAGTGGGCGACGGTCGAGGCCGAGGCGCGCACCTTCTGGGACGAGATCGCGGCCGAGAGCGAGCGCAACGCGCGCGTGGTCAAGATCTTGCGCGCCTATAACGAGACCATGGAAAAGGCCGGGCGGCCGTATCGCTACACCTGATCCGTCGGCGGATACCTGACGCCCGGGTGGGCCGCCGGTTGCGCGGCCCACCCGACGCCCCCGACACGGAAACCACACCCCTCACGTTCAAGGACATCGTCGCATGCCTGGCGCGTTGACCCTCGAGGCGCTGAAGACCGCCGCCGACGCGGGCGAGATCGACACGGTTTTGGTCGCCCAAACCGACATGCAAGGCCGCTTGATGGGCAAGCGCTTCCAGGTCGAGTTCTTCCTCGACAGCGCCTGGCAGGAAACCCACAGCTGCAACTACCTGATCGCCACCGACTTCGAGATGGAGCCGGTCGGCGGCTACCACGCCACCAGCTGGGCCCAGGGCTACGGCGACTACACGATGAAGCCGGACCTGGCGACGCTGCGCCGCATCCCCTGGCTGCCGGGCACCGCGCTCGTGCTGTGCGACGTCCACGACCACCACACCCACGAGGAGGTGCCGCACGCGCCGCGCACCGTCTTGAAGGCCCAGATCGCCCGGCTCGCCGCGCTGGGCTACAAGTCCTACATGGGGTCCGAGCTCGAGTTCTTCTTGTTCCGCGACAGTTACGAGGACGCCGCAGACAAACGCTACCGCGACCTGACCCCGATCAGCGCCTATAACGAGGACTATCACATCTTCCAAACCACCAAAGAGGAAGAGGTGATGCGGGCGATCCGGCGCGGGCTGCAAGGCGCCGACGTCCCGGTCGAGAACTCCAAGGGCGAGGCGAGCGCCGGCCAGGAAGAGATCAACGTCCGCTACGCCGACACGCTGACCATGGCCGACCGGCACGCGATCATCAAGAATGCCTGCAAGGAAATTGCCTGGGCCAAGGGCCGGGCGCTGACCTTCATGGCGAAATGGAGCAACCAGGCCGCCGGCAACTCCTGCCACATCCACCAGTCGCTGGCGGCGATCGACGATGACCGGCCGCTGTTCTATGATCCTGAGGCCGAGCACGGCATGTCGCCCTTGATGCGCCGTTATTTGGCCGGGCTTTTGCACCACGCCGACGCCATCACCTATTTCCTGGCGCCCAACATCAATTCCTATAAGCGCTTCGTGGTCGAGACCTTTGCGCCGACCAAGGCGGTGTGGTCGCTCGACAACCGCACCGCCGGCTATCGGGTCTGCGCTGCCGGCACCCCTGCCGTGCGCATCGAATGCCGAGTTGGCGGCGCCGATCTCAACCCGTATTTGGCGATGGCGGCGCTGATCGCGGCCGGGATCGACGGCATCGAGCACAACCGCCCGCTGGAGCCGGTGTTCATGGGCGACGCCTATGGCCGGGCGGCGGTGCGGGAGATCCCGGCGACCTTGCGCGCCGCGGCGGCGGCGCTCGACGGCTCGGCGATGCTGCGCGCAGCGTTGGGCGACGGCGTGGTCGATCATTATGTTCACGCGGCGCGGTATGAACAGGCCGAGTATGACCGGCGCGTCACCGATTGGGAGGTTGCGCGTGGGTTCGAAAGGTCGTGAGAGCGACGCGTGCTGCGAGGGTTTGGGGGCTTCGCCCCCAGGTCAGGGGGGGTCACCCCCCGACACCCCCTGACCAGGGGTTGCCCCCTGGACCCCACTCATTAGTCGGGGTCCTGGGGGGTGTGCCTCCTGGCGGGGGGCCGTGGGGGCAGCGCCCCCCGCACGGCCGTCAGGCCGAAATCCGGCGCCGCAGCACGGTGAGGAACCAATGACCAATCTGGTGGAGTGCCGCTCGCCGATCGACGGCTCGATCTGTTTCACCCGCCCACTCACGCCGCTTGGCGCCGCGGCCGACCTGGTCGCGGCGGCGCGCACCGCCCAACGCGACTGGGCCGCGCGGCCGCTCGCCGACCGGGTCGCGCTGGTCGAAGACGGCATCCGCCGGCTCGGCGCGATGAACGCGGAGATTGTGCCCGAGCTCGCCTGGACGATCGGGCGCCCGGTGCGCTATGGTGGCGAGTTCGGCGGGGTCGCGGAACGCGCGACCTATATGGCCGGGATCGCGGAGACGGCGCTGGCGCCGATCGTGATCGAGGCGTCGGACGCGTTCGAGCGCCGGATCACCCGCGAACCCCACGGCGTGGTGTTGGTGATCGCGCCCTGGAACTACCCCTACCTGACCGCGATCAACAGCGTGGTGCCGGCGCTGATTGCCGGCAACGCCGTGGTGCTGAAACACGCGCGCCAGACCCTTCTCGCCGGCGAGCGGATCGCCCGCGCGTTTGCCGAGGCCGGATTGCCCGACGGGCTTTTGGTGAGCCCTGTTCTCGACCACGACACCACCGCCGCGCTGATCCGTCGGCGCAGCTTCGGCTTCATCAACTTCACCGGCTCGGTCGCGGGCGGCCGAACGATCGAACAGGCGGCCGCCGGCACCTTCACCGGCGTTGGGCTCGAGCTCGGCGGCAAGGACCCGGGCTATGTCATGGACGACGCCGACCTCGACGCCGCGGTCGCCGGCTTGGTCGATGCCGCGATCTACAACTCCGGCCAGTGCTGTTGCGGTATCGAGCGCATCTATGTCGCAGCGCCGCTGTTCGACGCCTTTGTCGAGCGTGCGGCGGCGCTGATCGCGGCGTACCGGCTCGGCAACCCGCTCGATCCCGGGACCACGCTCGGCCCGATGGCCGAGCGGCGGTTCGCCGCCGAGGTCCGGGCCCAGGTGGCCGAGGCGGTCGCCGCCGGTGCCCGGCCGCTGATCGACCGCGCGGGCTTTCCGGCCGACGACGGCGACGGTGCGTATGTCGCGCCGCAACTCTTGGTCGACGTCACCGACGATATGCGCGTGATGCGCGACGAGACCTTCGGCCCGGTGATCGGGGTGGCGCCGGTCGCCGACGACGAAGAGGCGGTCGCGCGGATCAACGACAGCGACTTCGGCCTGACCGTGTCGTTGTGGGGCCGCGATCCCGCGCGCGCCGTTGCGCTCGGCGCCCGGCTCGAGACCGGCACGGTCTATCTCAACCGCGCCGATTATCTCGACCCTGCCCTGTGCTGGACCGGCCGCAAGGACGCCGGCCGCGGCGGCGCCCTGTCGGTGATCGGCTATCACAGCTTGACCCGACCCAAGTCCTGGCATTTCAGAAAGCAATTGGGCTGATGACCGTGATTGCGACCTGGTCCTACCCGACCGAGATCCGCTTCGGCGCCGGCCGGCGCACCGAGCTGGCCGAAGCCTGTACCGCCGCCGGGATCGGCCGGCCGCTGGTGGTCACCGACCGCGGGGTTGCCGCGCTGCCGCTGACCGAGGAGGCGCTCGAGCGGCTCGAGCGCGCCGGGCTCGGCCGCTCGCTGTTCGCCGAGGTCGACCCGAACCCGACCGACAGCAATCTCGCGGCCGGGGTCGCGGCGTTCCGCGCCGATGCTCATGACGGCGTGGTCGCGCTCGGCGGCGGCTCAGGCCTCGATCTCGGCAAGCTGATCGCGTCCATGGCCGGCCAGACCCGGCCGGTGTGGGACTTCGAGGACATCGGCGACTGGTGGACCCGCGCCGATGCGTCGGCGATCGCGCCGATCGTGGCGGTGCCGACGACGGCCGGCACCGGCTCCGAGGTCGGGCGCGCCGGGGTGATCACCGACACCGCCCATCGGGTCAAGAAGGTGATCTTTCACCCGAAGATGCTGCCGCGGGTGGTGATCCTCGACCCGGAGCTGACGGTCGGCCTGCCGCGCACGGTGACCGTCGGCACCGGGATGGACGCGCTCGTCCATTGTCTCGAGGCCTATTGCGCCCCGTCGTATCACCCGTTGTCCCAGGGCATCGCGGTCGAGGGGCTGCGTCTTGCGTTCGACAACCTGTCGCGGGTGGTCGCGGTGCCGGACGATCTCGAGGCGCGCGGCCACATGATGAGCGCGGCGGCGATGGGCGCGATCGCGTTCCAGAAAGGACTGGGTGCGATCCATGCCTTGTCGCACCCGGTCGGTGCCCACTACGGCACCCACCACGGCATGACCAACGCGGTGGTGATGCCGGCGGTGCTGCGCTTCAACCGCCCGGCGATCGCGGACAAGATCGCCGCGCTCGCCGGCTATCTCGGCATTGCCGGCGGCTTCGACGGGTTTTACGACCGGGTGGTGGGTCTGCGTGCGTCCCTCGGGGTGCCCGACCGGCTGGGCGCGCTCGGGGTGCCGCGCGACCGGATCGACACGCTGGTCGAGATGGCGGTCATCGACCCGACCGCGGCCGGCAACCCGGTGCCGCTGACCCGGGAGGCGGCGCGGCGGCTCTTTGACGAGGTGATTTGATCACGGCGGCGCCGAACGCGGCCTGTCGGCCGTGCGGGGGGCGCTGCCCCCACGGGCCCCCGCCAGGGGGCACACCCCCCTGGACCCGGACAAATGGGTGGGGCCCAGGGGCCAACCCCTGGTCAGGGGGTGTCGGGGGGTGAACCCCCCTGACCTGGGGGCGAAGCCCCCAAATCCGGCGCAGCCGACGGCAAGAAAGGATGCGCCATGCCGTGGCAACGAAAGTACCGCCGGAGCCGCGTCGGCGGGTCGGATTCGGTCTACCACCGGCTGTTTTCGCAC
>JANQHG010000150.1 GCA_028277115.1 Azospirillaceae bacterium | reverse complement strand
TCGGGGGGTGTCGGGGGGTGAAACCCCCTGACGTTGGGGGCGCAGCCCCCAAAAAATCGGCGCCTCAGGGAACCGCCTGCCGCGGCTCCTTGGGCGATATCCCGAGCTGCCGGTACAAGAGCCCGACATAGTCCAACTCGTCCACCAACTCCGCCACCGGCGGCTGCAGCCGCCCGGCCAGTTCGAGCGCCGCCCCGCCGGTCGAGCCGATCGGCACCACCGTGCCCCCGGGCTGGTGTTTTCGGAACAGATCATATTCGTCGATCACCCCGCCCATGCCGCCGATGAACACCGCGGCCAGGTAGCTATGGTCGGTGAACAGACGCCGGCGCATCTCGAGCAAGCTTTTCTCGCGATCGCCATCGACCGCATCGACGTAGGTGGTGTTGCGGTATTTGGCGTTGTCCTCGGGAAACCGGTCGGCAAAAAAGCGCGATTGATAAAGATGCACCCAGGCGCCGTACTCGACGCTTAGCCCCTCGGCGACCACCCAGATCATCGGGGTGATCGCCGGATGGCCGCCCCAGATCAGCGGCCGCCGCCCCAACACGACATGGACCAGGGCGGACACTGCGGCCGAGATCGCCACGGCATCCGCCGTCTTGGCGAACCCGGGCGCGCGCTTGGGGTCGGGCACGCTGGCGGACAGAAAGATCGCGTGGTCCATCGCTCACGCCTCCCAGGCCGCGAGCGCCCACGCCGCCTCGCGCACCTTGACCGCCCGCACCGCGCGCAGGTTCTGGTCGAGCCACTCGAGATGCCCGGCCCAGGCGGCGCCGATGCCGACGTGATCGTAAAGCACGACCGCCGGCGCTGCGGCCCCCCAACGTTGCGCTTTGGTGGCGGTGTCATAGAGCGTTTCGGCCGAGGGGACGCCGACCGCGGGGTAGGCCAGCAGCCGCCGGCCGTCGCGGAGCCGGAGCGCGATCGCCCGATCGGCACCGACGCCGTCCACCGTCAGGGCGCCGGTCAGTTCCGCTTCGCCGTGGAGATACCCTCTGATCAGCCGATGGCGGGCGGCGAGGCTCCTGCTGCGCACGCGCTCGACGGTCAACAGGATCTGATCGACCTTCGCATCCGCAATCGGTCCGTCCGCCGCAATGAGATCATCGGGTTCCAGGTAGAGCGTGTCGCCGAGGCCGACGATCGCGCTGCCGCCGTGGCCTGGCCAGACCGCGCGCACGAATTGAATGCCTTTGGCGCCGGCACGGCCGATTTCCTGCCGTGTCCATTTGCTGTTGTTGTACGCGGGCGTGTCGAGGACGAGAACGACATCGCAATCGCACAGCCGGTGCCAGAGTTCGTCTTGAAACTCGGCACCCGGCCGGATGTCGTGAGTGTCGAGGAAGACGTCGAAACCCCGGGCCGACAGCCGGTCGTGCAGTTGGATCGCCGCCGGGCTCGCGTCGGCGCGGCGGTAGCTGACGAACACCCGGCGCTGGCGCCGCAAGAGGCCGACGCATTCCAACAGCGCGATCGCGAGCTCGGTCATGCCGTCGTCGTCGGCCCGCCGGCGCACCGCGTTGAACGGGTGCAGGCAGCCCGGCACCGCGGTCTCGAACGCCGCGGTCGCGCCGATGGTCGGGATGATCGGCACGCCGTCGACGATCAACCGGCGTGCGGCCGGCACATCCGCGTCGCCATGATCCGCCGTGCCGAAGTAGGCTGCCGCCGCCGCGGCGCGGCGATCGCGCGCGTCCAGCGTCGCGGCGTCGCGGATCACGACCTCGGTGCCGACGGCCAGGCCGAACCGGTCGATCTCCGCTTTGATCGTCGCGGTCAGAGTCTCGCGCTCCGCCACGGTCGGGGCGCCGAGAAGGACAAGCTCGTAACCCGCCATAACACGACACCCGATGTGTTGGTTCCGCCGATCGGCCACGGTAGACGATGGTGTGCCCGTGGTGGATGACGGTACACCCGTGGTACACCCGTAGGTTGGGGCGATCGGCCGGCACGACACGGTCCGCTTGCCCCCACTTTTGTGGGCCGATCGCCCCAACAGCGGCGGCGCGGCTCGCGGCACCGTTTGTCGGGTCGACGATCTGTACCGATCTTCAGACCACCGGAAGTCTTGCCCCAGGTTCAAGGGTTTTTTGGCTGAGTTCTGCGGCTTTTCGGCATATGGCGATCTGACGATCAGGATTTTGTATTG
>JANQHG010000063.1 GCA_028277115.1 Azospirillaceae bacterium | reverse complement strand
GCACTCAGGACCGTTTTGTGCCGGGGACCGGCGCCACAGCGGCGCTCGGCATGCGGGCAAGCGACGCCCTGGCCTGTTGCCGCTGGCTGACCGATCGATCGTCCGGCCCGTGGCGCTTTCGTCCACCGCGCGAAGAGGAACGGTCAGCCCAATCGGCATACAAACCCGGCGGCAATGATAAATCAACCTTGGGATGCTGGATCGCGCCGCGTGTTGACGCGGAGCTGCAACTGGATGCCACACACACCCCCTTTCGGACGCACTCGGCTTCGATCCGGCCGGTCCCGGACCGACCCTGAGGGATCTCATCAGCGGCATCGGCGGCTTTGACGTTGGCCATCGGTTGCTTCATGAGCGCCTGAGCGCCGCTGGTGACCAGCGGGTCCACCTGCCCGACGGGTGGGTCCACTTCGATTGCCGCGACCTGACCAACCCATTGGAACAGCTTGGAAACACTTACCACAAAACCCGCGACCGCGAACTCGACCTCGCATGAGATCAAATCGGTCGTGGATACAAAGCGCCATCTTTTGCCACTTCTCCGTCGAACCGATCCGGCATTTCCCCCGGCCGGCGTTACACCTCCGGGATCGGTACCCCCATCCGGCGCGCCAGTTCGTGAACATAGGCCCGGTCCATGCGGACGTAGCGGTCGCGGCGGATCTCTTGTTCGATATAGTCGAGCTCGTCCTCGGTGTCCGGCTCGATGTCGAGGGTGCGCAGGTGCCGGATCAGTTCGAGGTCGCGGTCGATCAACGCGGGCGCGACCAGATCGTCCGTGTCGACCGGCTGGTCGTCGGTCTCGGTCTCGGTCTCGGCCTCGTCGTCCGACCACAGGTTGGCGGGCAATACCATGTCCCAATCGGCCGCGTGCTCTTGGCGCAAGCGGTCGAGCTCGCGCGCCGCGGCCAGCGCCACCGCATCGTCGGGGTCGCCAAGCGTGTTCAACAGCGCGACCGCTCTCTGGCGTGGGGTCTCGGTCTCGGACATCTCGTGCCGGCTCCGCGGGTGTTCAGGGGCGACGGCGGTACCTTGAGACGGCGGGGGGCGCCGGTGTCAAGCCTCGGGCGGCGACCCGAGACGCGCGGGGGCGCGGTCGGCTATCATCGCGGCTTCGGAGCGGCGACGAGCGGCGGTCGGGGGCGGGATGACGGACACGGCGCTGGCGGCGACGGTCGACGACATCGACCTCAAGCGCGCCAAGTTGACCCAGCCCGCGCTCGACGCCCTGCTCGAGCGCCACGACGCCTGGCTCAACCGGCGTGCCGGCGGCGCGCGCGCCAGCCTTAAGTTCTATGATTTGTCCTACCTCGACCTCAGCAGCCGGGACTTGTCGCAGGCCGATCTGTGCGGCGCCCGGCTCTATGCCGCGTGTGTGCGCGGTGCGCGGTTGGTCGAGGCCAATCTGTTCGCCGCCGACCTGCGCCACGCCGATCTGCTGCGCGCCCGGCTCGACCGCGCCGATCTGCGCGGCGCCTGCCTGCGCGGCGCCGACCTCACCGACTCGCAGCTGCGCGAGGCCGATCTGCGCGGCGGGGTTTTGTTGAAGCCCGGTGCGGGCGGCGAGCTGAAGCAGGTTCGGTTCGCCGAAATCGGTGAGGACGGGCAGGCCGAGCTCGGCGCCGCGGTCGCCCAGCGCGCCGACATGACCGGCGCCAAGCTGTCGAGCGCGTTCATCCTCCAGACCGATCTGACCGATGCCGTGCTCAACCGGGTCAAGTTCGTGCGCGCCGATCTCAGCCACTCCAACCTGACCGGCGCGTTTCTCGAGGGTGCCGACTTGACCGAGGCCAACCTGACCGGCGCGATCCTGCACGGCGCGGTGTTGGCGAACGCCGCGCTGTTTTCGACCAACCTGCGCGATGCCGATCTGATCGGGGCGATCCTGGATTCGGTCGATCTCAGCCTCGCCGACACCCAGAACGCCGCGATGGTGCGCCGGCTCGACCAGCTCGACGGCAGCTTGCGCGAGGTGATCGAAGCGCATGTGCTGTGGATCGCCAGCAACGGGCGCGACGGTCGGCGCTGCGATCTCGCCCAGTATGACCTGACCGGGGCCGACCTTGGCAGCATCAATCTGTCGGCGAGCCGGCTCGCCTACGCCGTGTTCCGCGGCGCCGACTTTTCCAAGAGCAGTCTGGTGATGGCCGATCTGTCGTTCACCGATCTGCGCGACGCCGACCTCAGCAATGCCGACCTGCGCGGGGCCAATCTGGCGCGCGCGACCCTGAACGGCGCCCGTCTGGTCGGCGCCCGGTTCGGGCCGGTCGAGATCACCGGCGCCACCTGCTCGCGCTGGACCGCCAATCTGACCAGCGCCCGGCTGCAACGCTGCAATCTGTGCGGCGCCGCGCTGCCGATGGTGCGGGCCCAGCGGATCGATCTCTCCCGCGCCGACCTGCGCGATGCCGATCTCTCCGGCGCCAACCTGCAGGACGCCGTGCTGACCGGCGCCGATCTGCGCGGCGCGCGGCTCGACGACACCGATCTGCGCGGCGCGGTGGGGGTCGAGCTCGAATGATCACCCGCCCTGCCGAGGATCCCGGCATCCGCCTGCGCAAGCTGACCCAGGTCGGGCTCGACCAGGTTTGCCAGCAGCACAGCCGGTATCTCGAGAGCAAGGCGGGCGGCGTGCGCGCCAACCTGACCTTGTGCGACCTCTCGCATCTGGATTTGGTCGGGCGTGATCTGTCGCACGCGGACCTCAACGGTGCGTGCCTGCGCAACGCCCGGATGAACGGCGCGATCCTGCACTGCGCCAACATGTTCGCGGTCGATCTGCGCGAGGCGAGCCTGATCTCCGCGACCTTGAGCCGTTGTGATTTGCGCGGCGCTTGTCTGCGCGGTGCCGATTTGTCCGAGGCCCGTCTTCAAGAGGCCGATCTGCGCGACGGCGTGCTCGCCAAGCCGGACAAGGACGGCAATCTGAAAATGGTCACCTACGAGACCCGGTCCACCGAGCTCGCCGCGGCCAAGATGCCGTCGGCCGACCTGACCCACGCCAAGATGTCGAATTCGTTCATCGTTCAGACCGATCTCTCGGACTCGATCCTGCGCAACGTCAAGCTGGTGCGCGCCGACCTGTCCAACTCGAACCTGACCGGGGCCAATCTCGACGGCGCCGACCTGACCGACGCCAACTTGAGCGGGGTGATCCTGCGCGGCGCGATCCTGACCTCGGTGATGATGAACCAGACCAAGCTGAACGGCGCCGATCTGATCGGCGCGATCCTCGACTTCAGCAGCCTGGCGCGCGCCGACACCACCGATGCCCGGTTGACCCGCAGCCTCGACGATCTCGAAGACGATCTGCGCAGCATACTGGCGGCGCACACGCAATGGATCGACACCGCGGGCAAGGTCGGCGCCCGGGCGGTGCTGTCGGCGTTCGATCTGTCGGGCCAAGACCTGAGCGGGGTCAACCTGGCCGCCGCCGATCTCGAGGGCGCGGTGTTGAAGGCGTGCCGGCTCAACGACTGCGGGCTGATGATGGCCAACCTGTCGTTCGCCGATCTGCGCCAGGCCGATCTCGCCGGCGCCGACCTGCGGGGCGCCAACCTGAGCCGGTCCAATCTGTCCGAGGCCTCGCTGATCAATTGCCGGGCCGGGCCGGTCCATGTCTATGGTTCGACCGTGCATGTCTGGCCGGCCAATTTCGAGCGCGCGCGGTTGATCAAGGCCAAGTTGGCCGGCGGCAATTTCGACCAGGCCGTGTTCACGGCGGCCGATTTCACCTGGGCTCAGTTCGGGGATGCCGAGTTCGGGCGCGCGAAGATGTTGGATGCCAATTTCACCAATGCCGATACCCGTGCGGTCGACCTCGGCGACGCCGATCTGCGCGGGGCCAAGGGGTTGCGCTGAAACGCCGTTGTCAGGGGACACGCCCCCCTGTCCCCGACTCATCAGCGGGGTCCAGGGGGTAACCCCTGGTCAGGGGGTGTCGGGGGGTGAACCCCCCTGACCTTGGGGGCTTTGCCCCCAAAACCGGCGCCGCCGCACGGCCTGCACGCTTTCGCGCGCGCAAAGGCCCCCGAGCTCCCTTACGCCACCACCTGCGGCAACGTGAACACCGCCACCACCGGCTCGTGGTCGGAGGCAACGCTGTCCAAAGTCTCCGGGAAATCGTTGTTGACGTGGACGACGTCGACAGCCGCCTGACCCGCGTTCAACAGACTGTCGCTGAGGAGCCGAAGCGCGAAGTCAGGTGGTTGTTGATCACCGTGATCTCATTGCCGTTGAAGACGAAGTCGCCGCGCAACGGGTCCCGGGTGCCGTCGAAGGCGTTGGGGTTGGCAACGCCAAGGGCGGTCAGTTCAGCGACCTCAAGCGTGGTCGCCTGCGACAGCGTCACCCGGTCCGGATTCCACAAGAATGCGTTGCGGATATTGCCGCCGGGCACACCGCCGGTCTCACCGAACTCGTCCACCACCGCGGACACGAAGCTGTAGGTCGGACCGCCGGCTGCCACGATGGCATCGACCAGCGCCTGCAGGGTCTGGTCGGCAGCGCGTCGGCGCTGCCGGTGACATCGGCGCGGATCACGGTGCCGATCTGGGTGATCGAGAGGTTGTTGGACGCGGTGCCGCCGGGGATGGATTCGGAGACGACGCCGGTGACATCGACCAGATCGGTGACCGACACGCTCGGGGTCGAACTGGTGGAAACGAAGATGCCGTCGGAGGTGGCGTCGTTGCCGTCGCCGCTGACGTCCTGCAGGTAAAAGCCGTTGCTGTCGACGGCGGTGACCACGCCCGACACAAGAACACCGTGCGCGGCGAACGGCGAAACATGGCCGGCACCCTGGACCGCCGGGATCGACGTCGCGGTGGCCGCCGACACCCGGCCTTCCGCCGACCCATATTCGATGAAATGGGCCATGGCAGTGTCGAATACACTGCGATCGACGGCGCTCGCGACATCGTCATAAAGCGCCAGGTAGAGAGCCGGGTCGATACTGACGCCGCTCAGGCTGCGCACCCCGGCTCCAAACAACATGACTCAGACCTCCCGGGACAAGAAATATCCGAGGCCTCCCTCATACGGCGCGACCTTAACGGTCTCATGACGGCTGCACGAAAACTTTGTGACAAGGCTCGGTGCAATACCGGTCCATCTACAACTGGTGGTCTTTGTTTGTGCGCTTGGGTGATCCGACCCGGCACCGTGACGCTATCACCACGCGGCGCAGGTGATACAAAATCCGGCTGAACCGTTCCGTTTGGTCGGAGCAACGCCGGTAGCTGGTCGGTCGGGGCGCGGGCCGCACCCTGGTCGATCGGGAGCGCCCTGTCCCAGGCCCGCGCCCCGACATCGCCGGTGCCGCAAAGCTGAACCGCCGATGTTGGGGCGATCGGCCCCCACCGACGATGCAAACAGGCAGACCGTGCCGGCCGATCGCCCCAACAGGATCGGTGAACAGCTTCCTCAGGCGTGAATAACCGGAACCAAACAATCGGAGTTGGTATGACCGGTCTCCTGAGATGGAACCGATCCCTGAGTTCAGGCCGCCGACCTGGCTCGTCGCCGAGCTTGGTGCACCTACGGGTTGAGAAACGGCGCCTCCCGGCTCAGGTCAAACGGGCCAACTGCCGGATTCAGGTTGAGCCGTTACCGCATTCAGGAAAAATTCACACCAGTCAACCCAATCACACTCACCCGACACATTTAACAATTGATAAATCAGCATGCGCGCTCGTTAAGTGAACCGGTCCGATCACGTGCACGAGCGACCCGAGGTCAAGAGATCTTGGTAGAAACGCCCCGAAATGATAGACAACGGGCATCTTTCAATCGCTGGTCCATTTGTGCCGAGGGATTCCTGTTTGATCGTCGGCCCGACGTCACCCGGGCTTTGACGTCTTCCGGTCCTTTGGTGCCCCTGGCCGGACTCGAACCAGCACGGTGTTGCCACCAACAGATTTTGAGTCTGCCGCGTCTACCAATTCCGCCACAGGGGCGGGGCGCCTCAGGACGAGCGGTCAGGATATGCCACCAACCGGCCGGCGGGTCAAGCGGTTGCGAAATCGCCGCGCGCCGGCTCAGCCGTGGTCGCGCAACAGATCGCCGACCAGATAGAGCGAGCCGCACACCAGGACCCGGTGCGGGCGCGCCGCGACGGCCGTGATCAGATCGTCGAGCGCCGCCGTGACCGTCGCCGCCGGCTCGGCCGCGCGGATGCCGGCCGCAGTCGCCGCCGCCGCGCTCTGGACCGCCGACAGTGCCGCCTCGCTGCCCGGGACCGGGACGCCGCGCAGGCGCGCGACATGTGGGGCGAGCGGCATCAGGAACTCGAGCGGCTGCTTGGTCGCCTGCATGCCGAAGATCAGGGCAAGCGGCAGCGGCGACACCTGCTCGGCCCATGTCGCCGCCTGGTCGGCCAGGGCCTCGCCGGCGCCCAGGTTGTGGCCGCCGTCGAGCCACAACTCCCAGCCCGGCGGCAGGCGATCGACCAGAGGCCCCCGGGTCAGGCGCTGCAGACGGCCGGGCCAGCGCACCGTGCGCAGGCCGCGCAGCAGCGCCAGTTCCGGCACCGGCAGCGGCAGGCGGGTGCTGCACGCGATCGCGACCCCGACGTTGACCAGTTGGTGGGCGCCGACCAGCGCCGGCTGCGGCAGGTCGAAGACATGGCCCGGGTCCTCGAAGCGAAAGCCGCCGGTGTGCTGGACCAAGCGCCACGCGACGACCGGCGCCGCAATCGCCTCAGCCCGCCGCGTCAGCACCTCGGTCACCGCCGGCGTGGTCTGGGGCGCGAACACCGCCGGGACCCCGGGCTTCAGGATCCCCGCTTTTTCGGTCGCGATTGCGGTCAGGGTCGACCCGAGGAACTGCGTGTGGTCGAAGCTGATCGGGGTGATCGCGGTCACCGCCGGCCGGTCGACCACATTGGTCGCGTCGAGCCGGCCGCCGAGCCCGGTCTCCAGCAGCACCACGTCCGCCGGGTTGTGCGCGAACAACAAAAAAGCCGCCGCCGTGGTGATCTCGAACAGGGTGATCGGTTCGTCGCGGTTGCGCGCCTCGCAGTCCTCAAGCGCTTCGACCAAGGCGTCTTCGGACACCTCCCGCCCGGCGATTACGAACCGCTCGGCAAACCGCACCAGATGCGGCGAGGTGTAGACATGGACCCGGGCGCCGGTCGCCTCGAGAAAGGCGCGCAGGAACGCAATCACCGAGCCCTTGCCGTTGGTGCCGGCGACATGGACCACCGGCGGCAGGCGCCGCTGCGGGTCGCCGAGCGCGCCGAGCAGCCGCTCGATCCGTCCCAACGACAGATCGATCACCCGCGGATAAAGCTCGGACAGCCGTGACAGCGCCGCGTCAACCCGTTCAGCCGTCACCGCGGCCACCGGCCGGCTCGCCGCCGTCGTTGGCCGCCGCCGGCGCGCCCGGTGCCGCGCCCGTGGTCTCGACCACCGGGCCGGCGTCGCCCGGGCCCGACCCCGGCGCCGCCGACCCGGGGGCTGCGCCCGTCCCGCCGCCGTCGGTCGCGCCGTCGCCACTCGCCCCGGTGTCCGCCGGGTCATCCCCGCCCGGCGCCGCCGCGGCTCCGGCCGCCACCGCCGCCGCGCCGGCCGCCGGGTCGCCGTCCGCCGCCTCGGCGCCGCCGGCCTCGCCGGCGTCGGCGCCGGGCCCGTCGGCCGCGCCGTCATAGCCGAGCCGCGGCACCTCCTCGGTGTTCAACACCACCACCTCGGCCGCCGGGGTGCGGTGGATCAGAAGATCGAGCAGTTGGATCAAAGTCGCGCGCAGGTTCTTCCGGTGGACCACCATGTCGACGAAGCCGTGCTCCAACAGATATTCGGCGCGCTGGAAGCCTTCCGGCAGGGTTTCGCGTATCGTGTCCTCGATCACCCGGGCGCCGGCGAAGCCGATCTGTGCGCCCTTTTCGGCGATCTGGATGTCGCCCAGCATCGCGAACGACGCGGTGACCCCGCCAGTGGTCGGGTCGGTCAGCACCACCAGATAGGGCAGACCGGCCTCGCGCACCTGTTCGACCGCGATCACGGTGCGCGGCATCTGCATGAGGGACAACGCGCCCTCCTGCATCCGCGCGCCGCCCGAAGACGGGATCGCGATCAGGGGGGCGTCCTGCAACACCGCCAGGCGGGCCGCCGCCAGCATGCCCTCGCCGACCGCGATCCCCATCGAGCCGCCGAGGAAGCGGAAATCGAACGCCGCGATCACCACGCTGATGCCGTTCATGGTGCCGAACGCGACCACCAGCGCGTCGCCGCGGCCGGTTTTGGTCTGCGCCTCCTTCAGCCGATCGACATAGCGTTTGCGGTCGCGGAACTTGAGCGGGTCGACCGGGGTCTTCGGCAGCTCGATCGTCTGGTAGCGGCCGTCGTCGAACAGCATCGACAAGCGCTTGGCAACGTCGAGCCGCATGTGGAACCCGCAGTGCGGGCAGACTTGCAAATTGTCCTCAAGCTCGCGATGGAACACCATCGCTTCGCAACTCGGGCATTTGTGCCAGAGATTGTCCGGTAACTCGCGCGGGGCGACCAGAGCCCTGATTTTCGGGCGGACGTAGTTGCTGAGCCAGTTCATCGATCGTTCCCTACCGGCCGGCGGCCGACCCACCTGCTGTGCCGTAGTTCGGCCTGACGGCCGTTCGGGGGGCGCTGCCCCCTCGACCCCCGCAAGGGGGCACACCCCCCTTGACCCCGTCTTACTGGTGGGGTCCAGGGGGCAACCCCTGGTCGGGGGGTGTCGGGGGGTGACACCCCCTGACCTGGGGGCGCAGCCCCCAAAATGGTGCAACGGGCGTCACGTGCCGTTCTGCGCACCGTGAACACCAGCGGCAAGCGCGCCGACCGCACGATGCACCGCCGACACCAATCCAGGTCCAGCCGCACCGTCACCGTCGAGCTCGGCCGCCAACGCCTCGACCAGCGCCGAGCCGACCACCGCACCGTCAGCGACCCGCGCGACCGCCGCCGCCTGCTGCGGGGTGCGGATGCCGAAACCAACCGCGATCGGCAGATCGGTATGGCAGCGCAGCCGGGCGACCGCCGCCGCCACCGCCTGCTCGGTCGCCGACCGGGTCCCGGTGACGCCGTACACGGAAATATAATAGACGAACCCGGCCGCCGCCGACAGCACCGCCGGCAACCGCTCGTCGCCGGTCGACGGGCTGATCAGGCGGATCATGTCGATCCCGGCCGCGCGCGCCGGAACCGCCAGCTCGTTGTCCTCTTCCGGCGGCAGATCGACCACGATCAGCCCATCGACCCCGGCGGTGCGCGCGTCGGCCAGGAACCGATCGACGCCGTAGCGGTGGATCGGGTTGAAATAGCCCATCAAGACCACCGGGGTATCGCGGTCGTCCTCGCGGAACGCCCGGACCAACGCCAGCGTCCGGGTCATCCGGGCGCCGGCGGCGAGCGCGCGCAGCGACGCCTTCTGGATCACCGGGCCGTCGGCCATCGGGTCGGTGAACGGCATGCCGAGCTCGATCAGGTCGGCGCCGGCTGCCGGCAGTCCGCGCAGGAGCGCGAGGCTGGTGTCGTGATCGGGGTCGCCTGCGGTCAGGAACGGCACAAAGGCCGCCCGCCCGGCCGCTTTCAGCGCCGCGAAGCGTCGGGCGATCCGTCCCTGGTGCGCCGTCATATCTCGACCCCCAACGCCTCGGCGACCGTGAACACGTCCTTGTCGCCGCGCCCGCACATGTTCATGACCAACAGATGATCCGCCGGCAAGCCGCCCGCGATTTCGATCACATGGGCGAGCGCGTGGGCGGGTTCGAGCGCCGGCAAGATGCCCTCAAGCCGGGCGCACAGCTTGAACGCCTCGAGCGCCGCGTCGTCGGTCACCGAGACATAGCGCACCCGGTCCTGGTCCTTCAGCCAGGCATGTTCCGGCCCGACCCCCGGGTAGTCGAGCCCGGCCGAGATCGAGTGACCCTCGAGAATCTGCCCGTCGTCGTCTTGCAACAGATAGCTCTTGGCGCCGTGGAGCACGCCCGGCGCGCCGCCGGTCAGCGACGCCGCATGGGCGCCGGTGTCGATGCCGTGGCCGCCTGCCTCGACCCCGATCATCGCGACCGAGCGGTCGTCGAGGAACGGGTGGAACAGGCCAATCGCGTTCGAGCCGCCGCCGATGCAGGCGACCAGGGTGTCGGGCAGCCGGCCCTCGCGCGCCTCGAGCTGCCGGCGCACCTCGTCGCCGATCACCGACTGGAAGTCGCGCACCATCGCCGGGTAGGGGTGCGGCCCCGCGACCGTGCCGATCAGGTAATAGGTGTCCTCGACATGGGCGACCCAGTCGCGCAACGCCTCGTTCATCGCGTCCTTGAGCGTCGCGCGGCCGGCGTGGACCGGCACCACCTCGGCACCGAGCAGGCGCATCCGGAACACGTTCGGCTTTTGCCGCGCGATGTCGAGCGCGCCCATGTAGACGGTGCACGGCAGGCCGAACAACGCCGCCACGGTCGCGGTCGCGACCCCGTGCTGGCCGGCGCCGGTCTCGGCGATGATCCGCCGCTTGCCCATCCGGCGTGCCAGGAGGATTTGGCCCATACAATTGTTGATCTTATGGGCGCCGGTGTGGTTGAGCTCGTCGCGTTTGAAATAGATCCGGGCGCCGCCGAGGTGGCGGGTCAGGCGTTCGGCCAGATAGAGCGGGCTCGGGCGGCCGACATAGTCGGCGAGGTAGTGGTCGAGCTCGCGGCGGAACGCCGGGTCGGTCTTGGCCTGGTGGTAATGGCGCTCGACCTCGAGGATCAGCGGCATCAGGGTCTCGGCGACGAACCGGCCGCCATAGCGGCCGAAATGGCCGCCTTCGTCCGGGCCTTCGCGGAAGCTGTTGACAAGCGACATCGGGGAGCGCACTCGAGCGGTTTGGAAACCGGACCGGCCGGGCCGGAGCCCGCCAGTCCTACCAGGTCTGCCGCCCAAGGTCGAGGGGCCGCACCATGCCCACCCTGCCGCCCGAGTCGGCGCCGCTGATCGACCTGACGTTCCTGGTCGTCACCGGCGCGATCGCCTGGCACGGCCTGCGTTTTCGCGATGCCGCCGGCGAGCCCGACCCGATCCGCCTGCTGTTCGGCGCGATCGCCGTGCTGTTCTTCGTCCTGGTGTTGTTCCGCGACGTCCTGGGCCTGCCGGTGGGGTGACCGGGCGGCGGGCCTGAAGGGGCGCGTCCCGGGGGTCCCGGGGTCGGCGAGACGCCGGCCCTCCGTCACGCGACCGGTCGGCCTTGACGAAAAGTCACTCACTGTCATATTCGTCTTGTCATATTTGTCTTAAATGTGCAATCTGAGGGCGAACTGCCACCATCAAGAAACGCGTTTCGAGGGACCGATGGGCGACAACCAACCCATTTTCTATGTGATCGACGGCGAAGACCGGATCACCGAAACGGGTGGCGGCTGGACCGCGTTCGCCACAGCCAACGGCGCAGACGCCTCGGTGGTTGCGCCGGTCGGCCGCTCGCTGTGGTCGGCGATGCTCGACCGGCAGACCCGCGACGTCTACAAACGCTTGCTCACCGCGGTGCGCAGCAGCGGCATCGAGGTCTCGTTTCCGATCCGCTGCGATGCCCCGACGGTCGAGCGGTGGATGCGCATGACCCTGACACCGGCGCCGAACGGCAGGGTCGCCTTCAAGAGCGAGCTTCTGCGCGCCGCCCCGGCGCGCCACCGCTTCCCGTTCGCCGCCTTGCC
>JANQHG010000283.1 GCA_028277115.1 Azospirillaceae bacterium | reverse complement strand
CTCCGCCGCACGATTGCGACAACACCCGATCGGGTCGCCATTCGGCGACGGACCAAGAAACAAATAGTTTTTCCGGTGATGAGCTTGTCACCATTGATTGTTTCTACCATGAAGATCGAGTGATCGCAACACGTAATGTTGAATATTATAGTATGATATACACAAGTTCGTGATATTGTATTGTCGACATATTTTGAAACAAGTATTCGATCACCAAAGAAGATCACCACAAAGTACAAAGTAAGGGAGCCTGGTCGGCCAGCCGGTCGGGGGTGCGCGCCGGCGCACCGCCTCGCGCTGGCGTCGTTTTCGGGGGCGGCATCACCGGGGCGGCGGTGGGGCAGGGGCCTTTCGCGTCAGCGATCGGTGCGCCGACCGCGGCCCGCCGGTCCCCCGCCTGCGGCGACGCCCGCTCGGCCGCTCGCCCCCTGGCACCGCGGCGGTCAACCGGCTATGGTGCCCGCCGTCCCGTTCCCGCCCGATCGCCGAGAGGCTCCACGCCCATGACCGACCCGGTCGCCGACACGCCCGGTGCCGCACCGCCGTCCGCCGCCAACCGCCCCGACCCCGCCGCCGGCGCCGAGTCGCGGTGGTTCGGCGATCGCGCGGTCGCCGAGGGCGAAAAGGTCGGGCTGGTGCGCGGCGTGTTCGACAGCGTCGCCTCGCGCTACGACCTGATGAACGACCTGATGAGCCTTGGCGTCCATCGGCTGTGGAAGGACCGGCTGATCGACCAGGTCGACCCGAGACCCGGCCGCGTCCTGCTCGACGTCGCCGGCGGCACCGGCGACGTCGCCCGGCGCTTCGTCGCCTGCGGCGGCACGGGCGTGATCGTGTGCGACCTCACCGAATCGATGGTCCGGGTCGGCCGCGACCGCGCGCTCGACGTCGGGATCCTCGACGCCATCCGGTGGACGGTCGGCAATGCCGAGGCGTTGCCGCTGCCCGACCGCTCGGTCGATGCCTACACGATCGCGTTCGGCCTGCGGAACGTCAGCCACATCGACCGGGCGCTCGCCGAGGCCTATCGGGTCCTGCGCCCGGGCGGGCGCGCGTTCTGTCTCGAGTTCAGCCGGGTCACCGTGGCGGCGCTCCGCGGGCTTTACGACCGCTACTCGTTCACGGTGCTGCCCCGACTCGGCCGGGCGATCACCGGCGACGAGCCGTCCTACCGCTATCTGGTCGAGAGCATCCGGCGCTTTCCGGACCAGGAGGCGCTGGCGCGCCGGTTCCGCGCCGCCGGCTTTGCCCAGGTGCGCTGGACCAACCTGACCGGCGGGGTCGCCGCGATCCATTCGGGCTGGCGAGTGTGAACGCCGCGATCGCGACCCCACCCGCCGACGGCCGGTCATGATCAAATCCGCCCGCAATCTGCTGCGGCTGGCGGCGATCGTCCGCACGCTCGGCAAATACAATGCGCTGTTCGCCGACGAACTGCGCGACCGCCAGCCGCTGATCGCCGCGATCCTGCGCCTGATGTCGTCCCGGCGCCCGGTGCCGGGGCGCGCGGGCCAGCGTCTGGCCTCGGCGCTCCGCGATCTCGGGCCGACCTTCATCAAGCTCGGCCAGCTTTTGTCCACCCGCTCCGATCTGGTCGGCCAGCAGATCGCGGACGACCTGTCCGAACTCCAGGACCGGCTGCCGCCGTTTCCGGCCGATCAAGCGCGCGCGATCATCGAGGCCGAGCTCGGCCGCTCGATCGCGACCCTGTTTCGCCACTTCGACGAACGGCCGGTCGCCGCCGCCTCGATCGCCCAGGTCCATTTCGGCGTCACCGCCGACGGCCAGGACGTCGCGATCAAGGTCCTGCGGCCCGGGATCATCCGCACCTTCAAGCGCGACATCCGCCTGTTCTACTGGCTGGCCGATCTCGCGCTCCGGATCGACCCCAACCTCAAGCGCCTCAAGCCGGTCGAGGTGGTCGCGATGTTCGAGCGCACCTCGTTGCTCGAGATGGACCTGCGCATGGAGGGCGCGGCCGCCTCGGAGCTGCGCGCCAACTTCGCCGCCGACCCGACCTTCAACGTGCCGGCGATCGATTGGGACCGCACCGGCGAACGGGTGCTGACGCTGGAGCGGATTCGCGGCATCAAGGTGGACGAAGCCGACCGGCTGCGCAAAGCCGGCCATGACCCAAGCGCGATCCTGGGCATCGCGTCGGCCGCGTTCTTTAACCAAGTGTTCCGCGACGGCTTCTTCCACGCGGATCTCCATCCGGGCAATTTGTTCGTCACCGAGGACGGCAATCTCGCTCCGGTCGACTTTGGTATCATGGGTCGGCTCGACCGCCCGACCCGTTACTATTTAGCCGATATGCTGGTCGGATTTCTCACCGGTGACTATCGGCGGGTTGCCAAAGTCCATTTTGAAGCCGGCTATGTCCCGGCCCACCACTCTATCGATATGTTTACCCAGGCCGCACGCGCGATCGGCGAGCCGTTGCTCAACAAGCCGCTCAATCAAATCTCGGTCGGCCGGCTGCTCGCCCAGCTGTTCGTTGTGACCGAGCGTTTTGATATGGAAACCCAGCCGCAGCTTTTATTGCTGCAAAAGAGCATGCTGACTGCCGAAGGGGTCGGCCGTATCCTCAACCCCAACGTCAACATGTGGGAGATGGCGCGGCCGCTGATCGAGGCGTGGATGCGAGAGAACCGCGGCCCCGAGGCACGCGCGGTCGATGAACTGCACCGCCTGGTGGTCGGTGCCAGTCGGTTGCCCACCCTGATCGAACGGCTGGAGAAAACCGCCGACCAGTTGGCGGCGACCGGGCTCAAGCTCGATCCGGAAACCGTGGCCGAGCTCGCCCGGTTGCGCCAACGACGCCGACGCGCCGAACTTGCGCCGCTTTGGATCGCGATCGGCGCCCTCGCGCTCGGACTTATCGCACTGTTATTATAACAGCTTTGTGACGACCAGTCTGGATTCTGAATGCGGACGCCACCGGGTCGCGCAAGCGGGCCGTTGCGTCCGGCGTTGAAGGCGCGTGTCGCAGAGATGGAAAGTATCAGCTAAACGATCGGCTTAGTCGACCTGACGCCGACGCGGTTCGGCGTTAGTTGATGATTCAGTCACCAAGATGCGACTATACTCTGCCGTCGATCGGTCAGCAGATCGGCGGGGCTTCCACCGCACAAGGATTGGGCAAAGGATGTCAGCGGGCCAGGGAACCACCAGTCACATCTTGAAACAAGTGCCGACGACCTTTGAGGAGCGCGGTGTGTCCTTGCCGTTTACAACGCCCGAGTTGCGCCTGACCCGGGGTCGCCCCAACGAGCGCCGCACGCTTGAGTTGGTGTTGCCGAAGTTCGCCGGCACCAACGCGATCTACGTCGTCCCCTGGTCGGCGTTGCCGGAGGTGACCAGCCTGACGCTGTTCGACCGCCTGTTCCATGCCGCGGTCGCGGAACGCCGGGCGACCACACCCGGGGCGATCCGGCAGATCCATCTCCGCATGGCGGCGACCGGGGTCGGCGGCGGGGTGCCTCAGGAGGCGGCCAGGCGCGCGCTCGACGACGACCATCGGCGCAGCGTCGCGACCAGCCTCGATTTGGTGATCGCGTGTTTCGTCGACCTCGGCCTTGCCACCGAGCCGGAGCTGCGCGACCGGGTCAACCAGGTTCCGGCGATGTTGAAGGACCACAAGGTCGCCCAAAGGCTCGACGAGCGCTACGGTCTCACCGCCACCGACTGGTATGGCCAGGTGATCGAGATCGGGCGCGTCCTGTCGTTCGCCGGCCGGCCGGGCGATCCCTCGCCGCCGCGGCTGCGTGCGCTGATCACCGCACTCGGCCGCTTCCAGGCCGCGCTCAAGGAATGGTCGGGCGGACTGGTCGGCGATGTGGTCGCGATGGTCGATTTCATCGTCGAGGTCGTCGGACTGACCGCAGACCGCGCCGACGCGGAGCTCCGCGCACTCGACGCGCTGACCGACGACCGACCGGGGCTGGTCGCCGACTGGGGGCAGCGGCGTCCGGCGGTCACCGGCCACCTCGGCCGCCTGTCGTGGCTGCTCGACGGCTGGGCGCCGTTGGTCGAGCTCTGGGAGACTGCGATCGCCGGCGACCATGACCGGCGCCTGGGTGCGGTCGATGAGATTTTGCGCGCGCTGCCGATCCTGCCGACCGCGGAGCTTCGCACCGGCACGGCACAGACCGGCCGCGCCGACCATTTGCATTGGCAACAGCGCCGCTATGTCAGACTGTATGAGGACTGGCGCACCGGCCGGCCGGACGCTGCCCTGATCCGCAAGATCGAGCAAAGCGAGGCCGACACGTGACCGCGGCGCCCGACCTTGCAGCGATCAAGCAGACGCTGGTGCGGCGGATCGACCAGATCGACACGACCGCGATCCTCAAACTGTTGCCGATGGTCGGCCGGATCGGCGAGAACGCGGTGCAGACCGAGTTGCTCGATGCCCTGCGGCCGCGGCTGCGGGTCATGCGGCCGCCGCGCACGCTGACCGCGCAGCGGCTGTTCTACCTGCCGTTCGAGCATCTGTTGGTCAATCACGACCAGATCCGGCTGGGTGCCGTGCCCCAGGTGCCTCGGGCTCTGTTGCGCCGGGTGTGGCCGGTGATCGCCGACCACGTGTTGAAGACCCATCGGCGGCTCGACCTCGGCAACGCGCTGTCGGAACGCGACCTCACGGTCGTCGAGCTCGAACCGAGACTGGCCGAGTATTGGGAACGCGGCGAACGGCTGGTCCGGGCCGCGGCGGCCCATGTTTGTCACGACGATCGAGCAAGCCAGCGTCAGACCGCGACCGTGGTCGGCTGCCTGCGCCTGGGCGGCCAGACGCTCAAGGTTCGCAACCATTTCATGATGCGCACCTTCGACCGCGATCGCGATCGGCTGGCCGACCGGTTTTTCGAGCTGTTCAGCCAGTTGAATGCCCGCAATCCGGATGACGCCGAGCAGTTCGCGTGCCTGGTGTCGCCGTTGCTCGGCGGGCCGGTCGCGATGTTGCGCCTGCTCTCCGCGCGCGCCAACGTCGCGACCCTCGACGAGGACGCCATGGGCACCCGGCGGGTCGCCGGGTCGGTGCTCGCGGAGCTGAACGAGGCGGTCGACGCGCTGGCCGGGCGCGCCGACCTGCTCGAGCTCGTCGATGTCGACAGCCTCGCGGACTGTCTCGAAATCGAGATGTTGGCGGTGCCGATGGCGCGGCGGTCGGGCGACCAGGCGTTGATCCGCACGGCCGGCACTTTTATTGCGCGTTTCGTCGGGTTCTTGGAGTCGGACCTGTTGCCGATGCTGGAGGCGCGCATTCGCGGCGAGGTCGATCGATTGACCGCGGGGGCGGGCGAGCTCGCCGCCGGTGACATCGCCGGCATCGAGGGTTTGTTCGCCTACTTCCAGGTGCTGGCGCCCGAGGCCGAGCGCCTCGGGCTCGGTGACCAGGTGTCGATCTGCCTGCGCCGCCTGGCCGAGGCGGTCGCCGCGGTGATCGCCCACCGGCTCGACCACGCCGCCGGCGCGACCGCGACGGTGACCGGCCGCATCGAGGCCGCCGGCGGCCTGTTCCGGCTCTACGAGTTGGCCGCCGGGTCGTCGGCCGCGTTCCGCCTGGTGACGGCGCCGCGGTGACCGGAGGGTGCGCGGGCACCCGGTCCCATGATGGCGCCTGTCATCACCTGTCTCAAGACCCCTCGGCTTCAGGCCGGTCGAGAGCCGTGAAGACGTCGCGGAAGACCGCGCCCAGGCCATCTCCATCCTCCTTAACGGGAGAACCGACTGACCCTGCCCGGTCCGCCGGGCGGCTTGACAGTTCCGGCGGGTTGCGCGTTAGTCTCGCGGGCGCCGGGCCGGTGCGCGGGGATCGCGCGGTGTCTCTTTGAAACGGTTTTGCGGGTATGATGGAACGGACCGCCACGGCCGCGCATGTGGATGCCGCAGAAGGGGCTGTGGGTGGGGTGCCGTTGGCAGTGCTGCGGGCTGGGACGGCGCTTCCGTGCGGCAAGGCGGCGTTCAAGGCGCGGCTGGCCGACGCCGCCGTACTCGATTTGCACCGGCTGCCGGTGGACCAGGAGGTGCTGGCACTGGTCGGTGAGGCGCGGGCCGAGGGTCGGCCCGTGTGGCTCGCGTCTGCCTCCGACAAGCGCTGGAGCTTTGCCGACCCCTCACTGGGGTGGCGGCGCAGGCCCGCGCCTTTTCCCTCGACACCCTGATGGGGGTCGCGACCACCGCGGTGTTCTGGGGCACCGAGCTTGCTTTCGTTGCCCTGTTCGGCGAGGCGTGGGCACTGGCCGGCGGCGGGCTGGGTCTGGCGTTCGGCTACCTCGCCAAGTACCGGCTCGACCGCCGGTTCGTGTTTGCGGGGGCGACATGATGCTGTCCGGCTGGGGACGCTATCCCCGCATCGACTGCCGGGTGGTGACACCGCGCGACGAGGGCGATGCCGCTGCCGCCGTTCGGGCGGCAGGAAACAGCGGGCTGATCGCCCGCGGCAACGGCCGCTCCTACGGCGATGCCGCGCTCAACCGGCGGGCGACGCTGTCGATGCTGCGCTTCGACCGCTTGCTGGCGTTCGATCCGGAAACCGGGCGGTTGACCTGCGAGGCGGGTGTGCTGCTGTCCGACATTCTCGACACCTTCGTGCCGCGCGGTTGGTTCCCGGCGGTGACACCGGGAACGCGCTTCGTCACCGTGGGCGGGGCGATCGCCGCGGACGTCCACGGCAAGAACCACCACAAGGACGGCTCCTTCGTCGACCATGTGGACAGTCTCGACCTGCTGCTGGAGGACGGCCGCGTCATCACCTGCGGCCCCGACCGGGAACCTGAGTTGTTCACCGCCACCCGCGGCGGCATGGGGCTGACCGGCACCATCCTGCGCGCCACGTTGCGTCTTCGCCCCATCACCACTGCCTGGATCCGGCAGGAGACGGTGCGCGCGCCCGACCTCGACACGATCATGGGGCTGTTCGAGGAATCGGTGGACTGGACCTACACCGTCGCCTGGATCGACTGCCTTGCCCGCAGCGCCCGTCTAGGCCGCTCGTTGTTGTTCCGCGGCGAGCACGCCGAGATCGAAGAGGTGCCCGCCGACCGCCGCGAACGTCCGCTGGCAACGCCGCGGCACCGCACCATCTCGGTTCCCTGCGACGCGCCCCCGGGAGTGCTGAACCGGTGGACGGTCGCCGCATTCAATGCAATCTATTACCGCCTCGGCACCCCCGGGACCGCGATCGTCGGAGCGTGGCCGTTCTTCTACCCGCTCGACTCGTTGCTGGACTGGAACCGGATCTACGGCGGCGCCGGTTTCGTGCAGTACCAATGCGTGCTGCCCAAGCCGGCCAGCGCCGTCGGCATCCGCGCACTCTTGGAGGCGGTTGCCCGTGCCGGACGTGGATCGTTCCTTGCCGTATTGAAATTGCTTGGAAAGCAGAACGAACTAATGGCATTTCCGATGGAGGGTTACACTTTGGCTCTCGATTTCCCGGCGAACGCGCCCACCTTTAGCTTTCTCAACGAGTTGGACGCGATCGTCGCCGATCACGGCGGCCGCCTCTACCTTGCCAAGGACGCCCGCATGGGGACGGGACTGCTGCACCGCGGCTATCCGGGCCTCGCGGCGTTCCGCGACATCCGTGTCCGCTGGAACCCGGCGGGCAGCTTCCGGTCCCTCCAGGCGGAGAGGCTGGCGCTATGAGCAGCCCCGAGACCAAGAGCCCGGTCCTGATTCTGGGTGCGGCGTCCGACATCGGCCGCGCGATTGCCCGCCGCTATGCCGAGACCGGACGGCCGTTGGTGCTGGCGGCCCGCGACCCGGAGCGGCTTGAGCCCGACGCTGCCGACCTGCGCCTACGCTTCGGTGTGGCTGTGGAGCTGCGCGCCTTCGACGTGCTCGACATCACCGGCCACCCGGCTTTCGTGAACGGGCTCGAGCCAGTGCCGGGGACGGTGGTGTGCACGGTCGGCCTGCTCGGCGACCAGGCGGCGGCGGAGCGCGACCCGGCGGCGCTCGAGCTGATCGTCGCCACCAACTTCACCGGGCCGGGGGTCGCGTTGGGGCTTTTGGCCGACCGCATGGCAGCTGCCGGCGGCGGCACCGTGATCGGGATCGGCTCGGTCGCCGGCGACCGCGGACGGGCCAGCAACTACATCTACGGTGCCGCCAAGGCAGGGCTCGCCGCCTTCCTCTCAGGGCTGCGCAACCGACTGTACGCCAAGGAGGTGCACGTGGTCACGGTGAAACCCGGCTTTGTGCGCACCCGGATGACCGAGGGAATGGCCCTGCCGGCCCTGCTCACGGCCGAGCCCGACGAGGTGGCGCGCGCGGTGATGCGCGCCGAGACCCGCCGCCAGGACGTGGTGTACGTACGCTCGGTGTGGCGGCTGGTCATGGCCGTCATCCGCATGCTGCCGGAGCCGGTGTTCAAGCGGACCCGGCTGTGACCGACGCCAGCTAAATGAATACCGGGCGGGGCCAAGCACCTGCACGCCCGTACGCCCGGCCGCCACCAGCGAGGGGGGGGGGGGATGAGCGCCGACCCCAAAGACCCGACCGCCGACCCGCCGCCGGGCGTGGCGCCGGCCACGGCCGGCGGCCCGATCCGCCTCAACGCCCGCATCGAGCTTCGCCCGGACACCCCTTTGCCCCAGCTCGACGGGATCGCCGGCACAGCGATCGCGGCTCGCCGGATCGAGGGTGACAAGGGTGAGGTGTTCGCCCGGGTGCTATCGGGCAGGGTGCCGCCGCGCCACGAGTCCGTGACCACGCTCGCGTCGATCGACCAGCCCGCGGTCATGCGCATGGTCGACCACGGCACGATCGATTGGCCGGCGGACGGCGGACGGCGCCAAGTGGTCGTCCTCGACCGTCCGGGCGGCGGCGCCGTGATGCCGCCGCTCGCCGAGCTCGGCAGCGCCGGGGCCGGGGCGGCCTGGCCCGAAGACCGGATCATCCGCGAGGTCGTGCGGCCCCTGGTTCCGGCGTTCGCCGAACTGGCGCGCCGCGACTTCCACCATGGCGGGGTCCGACCGGACAACATTTTCCATGCTGGCGACGCCGGGGTGATGCTCGGCGAGTGCGTCACCACCCCGCCCGGGATCGGCCAGCCGGTCGTGTTCGAACCGATCGAACGCGGCATGGCCGAGCCGGCCGGCCGTGGCGTCGGCACCACGCTCGACGACCTCTATGCCTTCGGCGTCACCCTGCTGGTGCTCGGGCTCGGCATCGATCCGACCGCCGGGGCGAGCGCCGACCAGGTTCTCGACGCCAAGATCGACCGGGGCAGCTTTCCGGCGCTCAGCGGCACCCACAAGATCCCGACCGGTCTGATCGAGCCGATCCGCGGTCTTTTGGTCGACGATCCGCGCCAGCGCTGGACGGTCGCCCAGCTCGAGCTGTGGCTGAACGGCCGCCGGCTCAGCCCGAAGATGACGGTGCCCGCGCGCCGGGCCCAGCGGGTGTTCGCCTATGAAGGGGTCGAGGCGTGGAGTTGTCGGATGCTTGGCCGGGTGATCGCGGCGCAGCCGAACCGGCTGTTGCCGGCGCTCGATGCCGGCGAGGTCGAGCGCTGGATCAAGGTTACCCTCGGCGATGAGGGCCGGGCGACCGCGCTGACCGCCGCGATGGCGATGCCGGGCGGCGGTCGGGTCGGCAGCCAGGCCGACCGGGTGGCGGCGCGTGCCGCGATGGCACTGGATCCGCCGGCGCCGATCCGGTACAAGGGCCGCGCCGTGATGCCGCTCGGCCTTGCCACCGTACTCGCCGACGCGGTGTTGCGGGACGGGTCGCCGCAGGCGATCGTTGAGATCCTGACGCTTCAGCTGCCCCATCTGTGGGTCAATTTCCAGACCGAGTTCCGGCCCGAGTTCGTGCCGATGGTCCAGAATCTCGATGCGCTGCGGCCGTTGTTCGAGCGGACCACGCCCGGCTACGGGCTCGAACGCGCGCTGTACGAGGCCAACCGGGCCCTTCCGTGCGTCAGCCCTGCGGTCCGGCGCGACCATCCGACCACGCCGATTGCGGTGCTTGCCGCGCTCGACCGGGTCGCCGGCGGCCGCGATCGCCCGAGCGAGCCGATCGACCGGCACATTGCCGCGTTCATCGCGGCGCGCCACCGCCGGATGGACGAAACGCTCTATCATCATCTGGGCAGCAGCGCCGACCCGGCGCGCCGGCTGCTTGCGATCTTGACGCTTTATGCCGACGTTCAGACGCGGTCCGGCAACCCGGCGTTGCCCGGGCTGGCGCGCTGGCTGTCTGGCCTGCTGACGCCGGTGATCAACCGGTTTCATCATCGGCCGACCCGCGAGAGCGTGCGCAAGACGCTCGATCAGGCGAGCCAGCAGGGGCGGCTTGCCGAGATGCTGAAGATCGCCGACGACGCCGAGGCGTTGCGCCGGGACCATGACGGGTTTCTGGCGGCGCGGCGCGACTGGCGTGCACTTAGAAAAGAAATCGATCGTCTGAAGAAGGTGATCGCGGACAAGAACGCGCTGATCGAAGGGGTCGGGCGACCGACTGCGGCGGTGGTTGCGGGGATCGTCGCGACCTTTCTGGTCTCGGGCATCGTGATCCGGCATTTTGTGTTATGACGGTTGTGTCGGCAACCGGCCCGGAGCGATCGCGGGGGCCAAGGGGAGGCGCCGTCGGGATGGGGTGCGCATCGGGCTTTGGTCGATCCGGCCTTGCGGCCGTGCGGGGGGCGCTGCCCCCTCGACCCCAGCAAGGGGGGGCACCCCCCTTGACCCCCACTCATGGGGTCCAGGGGGCACCCCCTGGTGGGGGGTGTCGGGGGGCAACGCCCCCTGACCTTGGGGGCGCCAGCCCCCAAAACGCTTGCAGCGGTCGACCCTGTCCCTCTCAAGGATTCCTGCGCGGCGTCCCGTCTCGGGTGCGGCAGCGATGAAGGCGACACCGGCGCGTGCCGGCGCGGGCGGGCGCCGTCCCGCGGCACGAACCCGCCAGGGCGGCGGCGGGCTGTGGTTGTTCCTGATCCTTGCGGTCCCGGTGTCGCTGGTGGTCCTGCCGACCGCGATCGTGGTCGCGGTCGGGCTGGTGCCGACCCTGGTCGCCTACATCGTCGATTACGACCCGGCCAAGACCAAGGCGATGACCGTGGGCGCGGTCAACCTGTGCGGCATCACCCCGTTTGCGGTCGAGCTGTGGACCACCAGCCACACGGTCGCGGGCGCGCTGGCGGTGGTGCTCGACCCGTTCGCCTGGCTCGTGATGTATGGGGCTGCCGGTGCCGGCTGGCTGTTCTACGCCGTGTTCCCGGCCTTGGTCGCCAATGTCGAGGCCTTGCGCGCCGAGGCGCGGATCATGTTGCTCGAGGGGCGCGCCAAGCGGATGATCGAGGAATGGGGGCCTGAGGTAAAGCGCAACGACGAGTGACGTCGCCCCGCACGGGTGGGCCCACGGGGATTTGGAGACGGTGCGATGAGCGGTTTGATGCTTCGGCTTCCGGGAGAGATCAACAGATTATAAAAAATGCGCATCATTACCAGGACATTGTTTTAATCCCCCTCACAACCATGCCCGCCTGCATCGCGGTCCGCAGAAAAATCGGGTCACAGACAAATGGGGTCGGGCACCGTATTCCCGGGTCCGACCCCCACCGGACCGTCAGTTGACCAGCCGCTGTTCGATCGCGGCGTTGCGGATCGATTTCTGCAGCTTCTCGAACGCCCGCACCTCGATCTGGCGCACCCGCTCGCGGCTGATGCCGTATTGCTGCGACAGGTCCTCGAGCGTGGTCGGGTTGTCGCGCAGACGCCGCTCGGTCAGGATATGGCGCTCGCGCTCGTTCAGGGTCCGCATCGCCTTGGTCAACAGCTGGCGGCGCTTGCCGAGCTCCTCGCGCTCGGCCAGCCGGATCTCCTGGCTTTCCTCCTCGTCGACCAGCCAGTCCTGCCACTCGCCGTCGCTGTCGGCGCGCAAGGGCGCGTTCAGCGAATGGTCGGGGCTGGCCAGCCGCCGGTTCATGCTGATCACGTCGGCCTCGGGCACGTCCAGTTGCTCGGCGATCTTGCGGACATGCTCGGCCGACAGATCGCCCTCGTCGATCGCCTGCATCTGGCCTTTCAGCTTGCGCAGGTTGAAGAACAGCTTCTTTTGCGCTGCCGTGGTGCCCATCTTCACCAACGACCAGGAGTGGAGAATGTATTCTTGAATCGCGGCGCGGATCCACCACATCGCATAGGTAGCAAGGCGGAAGCCGCGGTCCGGATCGAACCGCTTGACCGCCTGCATCATGCCGACGTTGCCTTCGGAGATCAGTTCCGATAACGGGAGGCCATAGCCGCGATACCCCATGGCAATCTTGGCGACCAAGCGCAGGTGGCTGGTCACCAGGCGGTGCGCAGACTCGGTGTCCCCATGTTCCCGCCATGCCTTGGCCAGCATGTACTCCTGCTCGGCCTCCAGCATCGGAAACTTGCGGATATCCTGGAGGTAGCGGGCAAGGTTGCTCTCCGAGCTCACCACCGGAATGCTGGGGGCAGAAGACATGTCCAAACCCTCTCCTGGCCGGGCCGACCCGCGGGGGGTCGGTCACGGGATCGCTTCCGGCGGCCCTTAGAGGCCGGCGGCGGCGCGACGCGCTCGATCGCGACGACACGCCGTCGGCCCGCTCTAAGGTCTTGTACGCCATGTCTTGTACGCCATGGTCGCTCAGAAGCGGTTAACGAGCGCCTTTCCGTGACACATCCCTTACGGTCGAGCCTCGACCAGATGTGCCAACAAATCGTTGAAATCGTCCGGCGGTTCGGCCTCGAACCGAAGATCGTGACCGGTCACCGGATGGCGGAACCCAAGAACGCGCGCGTGCAGCGCCTGGCGGCCGAACCCGGCGAGCGCTGCGACCAGCCGCTGATCGCCGGCCTGGCTCCCAAGCCGGCGTGCGCGCCGGGCACCGCCGGCGCCGTATAGCCGGTCGCCGACCAACGGGTGACCAATCGACGCCATATGCACCCGCACCTGATGGGTGCGCCCGGTCTCCAGCCGGCACGCGACCAGCGCGGCTGCCGTGCCGAACCCGCGACGGGTCTCGTACGCGGTGGCGGCCGGCTTGCCGCCGCGCGCCACCACCGCCATCCGCTTGCGGTCCCGCGGGTCGCGGCCGATCGCCCCGCGAATCTCGCCAGCGGCCGGCATCGGCCGGCCCCAAACGATCGCCTCGTACAGCCGGTCGATCGTCCGGGTCGCGAACTGCGCCGCCAACCCCCGATGGGCCGGCTCGCTCTTCGCCACCACCATCAGCCCGCTGGTGTCCTTGTCCAACCGATGGACGATCCCGGGCCGGCCGACCCCGCCGATCCCCGACAACTGCCCGCTACAATGGGCCAACACGCCATTGACCAAGGTCCGGTCGGGCGACCCCGGCGCCGGGTGAACCACCAGCCCGGCGGGCTTGTTCAAGACGATCAAATCCCCATCTTCGAACCGAATATCCAGTGTCAACGGCTGGGGCAGCGGCGTCGCCGGACGCGGCGCCGGCACGACAATCGAAAACCCCTCGCCCCCGGCGAGTCGGACGGACGACGCCGGCACCGCACCATTGTCGGTGCGCACATGCCCGTCCGCAATCAAACTTTGCCACCGTGCCCGCGAGAGACCTACCATAGCGTCGCACAACGCCTTGTCAAGTCTTTGACCGGCAAACGCCGCCGGCACCACCCAGTGGAACCGGCGCGCGCCCTCGGCGGCCGGCGCGGCGCGCGCCGATGCCGATCCCGGGTCGATCGCGGGGGCGATACGGGGCGTGCCGGATGGCGCGGCGGCCCCGGCTTCGGTCACAATCGCGTGAGCCAACTCGTCGTCATCGGTCTCGTCGGCCGGGTCGACCAGGCAGGCGTCGCGCAAATCTGTATCATCGCCGGCGTCGCACCGCGGCGCGCGACCCTCGCCGCGCCCGGCCATCCCGTTCATGGAGCAATTCCCGTGTTGAAAGTGGTCCAGGTGTCATTGGTGGTGATCGGCGTGTTCATCATCGCCGGGTTCGTGTTCATCGCCGTCGAACTGTACAACCGGGCGACCGATCCGGACTATCGGGTGCTCGCCGAGAATCCGGTGCCGACCAAGCCGCTGATCACCGCGCTCGAGCTCGGGCCCACGGCCTCGGTGGCATCGGTGGTCGCGACCAGCTCGCGGATCGCGGTGTTGGTGCGCGGGCTCGAGGGCGGCGACCGCGTCTATCTGCTCGACCCGGTGCGCGCGGCGGTCACCGGCGTGATCGGCGCCGACACCCTGCCGGCCGATTTGGCGGGCTGACGAGAAGCCAACCGGTGCGCGGGAAAGACCCCTTCCCCCGCCCTTAAAGGCGGGGGAGGTGGCCGTGCCAGCGGACGGAGGGAGCATAGGGCGGCGCCGGTGGCCACCTTCGCCGCCCGATGCCCCCCTCTATCTCCCCCCACGTGCCGTGGGGGGAGGACTTTTCCACCCCCGCCGGGGGCGGGGGTGGACGGGCCGCTTGGTCGACCGAAGGCCGGTGAGACCCTAGCCAGGCCAGGCCCCGCGCGCTGGCCCCGAAAGAACCAAACTCACCCCGCGAACGCGGGCGTCGGCGGCGCCGGCTGGTCGGCCAGCCACGGCGCGAGGTCGGCGCGCGCCCGCGCACTCTGGGCCCGCTTGCGGTCGCGGCCCTTGATGCGGCCGTCCGGCGGCGGGAACAGCCCGAAATTGATGTTCATCGGCTGATAGCTCGCCACGTCCGCGCCGCCCGTGATATGGCCGAGCAACGCGCCGAGCGCGGTGGTCGGCGGCGGCGCCAGCACCAGCACGCCGCCCTGACGCTCGGCCGCCGCAAACCGGCCGGCGAGCAGGCCGACCGCGGCACTCTCGACATAGCCCTCGCAGCCGGTGATCTGGCCGGCAAAACGCAACCGAGGCATCGCCTTCAAGCGCAATTGCTGATCGAGCAGCCGCGGCGCGTTCAAGAAGGTGTTGCGGTGGATACCGCCGAGCCGGGCAAAGCTCGCCCGTTCGAGCCCGGGGATCGTCCGGAACACCCGCAGCTGTTCGCCGTGGCGCAGCTTGGTTTGGAACCCGACCAGGTTGTACAGCGTGCCGAGCGCGTTGTCCTGGCGCAGCTGGACCACCGCGAACGGCCGGCGGCCGGTCCGCGGGTCGGTCAGGCCGACCGGCTTCATGGGGCCGAAGCGCAGGGTGTCGGGTCCGCGCTCGGCCATCACCTCGATCGGCAGGCACCCCTCGAAGTAGGGCGTGTCGCGCTCCCAGTCCTTGAACGGCACGCACTCGGCGGCGGTCAACGCGGCGACGAAGGCGTCGTAGCCGTCGCGGTCGAACGGGCAGTTGATATAGTCGCTGCCGGTGCCGGCCGGCCCGACCTTGTCATAGCGCGACTGGCGCCAAGTGATCGCGGGGTCGATGCTGTCGGCGTCCACGATCGGCGCGATCGCATCGAAGAACGCCAGCGCCTCGGCGCCGGTCAACGCGGCGATCGCCTGGGTCAACGCGGGCGAGGTCAAGGGCCCGGTCGCGACGATCACCTGGTCCCAATCGGCGGGCGGCAGGCCCGCGACCTCGCCGCGCGCGAGTTGGACCAGCGGATGGTCGGCGAGCGCCGCGGTCACCGTGTCGGAAAACCGCCCCCGATCGACCGCGAGCGCGCCGCCCGCCGGCAGCCTGGCGGCGTCGGCCGCCGCCATCACCAGCGAGCCGCAGCGCCGCATCTCCTCATGCAACAGCCCGACCGCGTTGGTCTCGGCATCGTCCGAGCGGAACGAGTTCGAGCACACCAGTTCGGCAAGCCCGCCGGTGCTGTGGGCCGGGGTCTGGCGGCCCGGGCGCATCTCGTGCAGCACCACCGGGACACCGCGGCCGGCCAGCTGCCAGGCCGCCTCGCTGCCGGCCAAGCCGCCGCCGATCACATGGACCGGCCGGCCCGTGAGGTCGGAGCCGTCGATGGTCAGTCCTCCTTCGCGCGGACCGCGCGCGGCCGTCGAACACGGGTCGACCGGCCCACGCCCGATGTTGCACTTTAGCCTCATCATGGCATGCCGGGGCGCGCCGACACCAGAGCGCCGGTCCCGGCCCATCCGGAGCGAGGCGACGATGACCGCCGACGGCAAGACGATCCTGATCACCGGGGCGACCGACGGGATCGGCCGCCTCACCGCGCTCGGGCTTGCGAGCCAAGGGGCAGCCGTGGTGATCCACGGCCGCGATCCCCAACGGCTCGACCAGCTCGCCACCGCGATCACGGCGCACGGCGGCCGGCCGCCGGCGGCGACGGTGGTCGCCGATCTCGCGAGCCTCGACCAAATCCGGCGTGCGGCCGACCAGGTCGCGGGCGCGGTCGATCGGCTCGATGTCCTGATCAACAACGCCGGGATCGGCACCGGGCCGCGCGGCGCGCAAACCCGCGAGCTGTCGGCGGACGGCATCGAGCTGCGCTTTCAGGTCAACGCACTGGCGCCGTTTCTGTTGAGCCGCCGGCTCGAGCCTTTTTTGGTGCGGCCGGACGCGGCCGAGCCGGCGCGGATCGTCAACGTCGCGTCGGTCGCCCAGGCGCCGATCGACTTCGACGACGTCATGCTGGCGCACGGCTACGACGGCATGCGCGCCTACAGCCAGAGCAAGCTCGCGCTGGTCATGATCACCTTCGAGCAGGCGGCGCGGCTGGCCGGGCGCGGCGTGGTCGCCAACGCACTCCACCCGGGCACCCTGCTCGACACCAAGATGGTGCACGAGGGTTTCGGTGCGGCGCGCGGTTCCGCGGAAAGTGGCGCGATCGCCGAGCAGCGTCTTGCACTCGACCCGGCGTTCGGACGGGTCACCGGCGTCTATATCGACGTTGATAGCGAGGCGCGAGCCCACGACCAAGCCTATGACGTCGAGGCGCGGCGGCGGCTGTGGGGGCTCGCGGCCGAGTTGTGCGGGATCGAGCCGTAGACCGAAAAACAGCGCCGGCTGCGAGGGTTTGGGGGCTTCGCCCCCAGGTCAGGGGGTTTCACCCCCCGACACCCCCCGACCAGGGGTTGCCCCCTGGACCCCATTTGTGAGGGGAAGTCAAAGGGGGGGCCTTGCGGGGGGCGAGGCGACACCCGTGGCGTCAGGCGGCAACCTCGGCCCGCTGTCCACGCATGTCCTCAAGGAACCGGGACACGATCTGTCGCAAATTGTCCGACCGCTCGCTCAAATCACCGGCAGCGGTCAGCACCTCCTTGGTCCGCGACCCGGCCGATTTGGTCGCATCGCTGATTTCCAAGATGTTGCTCGAAACCTCTTTGGTGCCGTTGGCCGCCTGTTGAACATTGCGCGAGATTTCTTCGGTCGCCGCCCCCTGCTGTTCGACTGCGGACGCAATCCCGGCGGTGATGCTGTTGATCTCCCGGATCACATTGCCGATGCCTGAAATCGATTCGGCGGCACTTTCCGAGACCTGTTGGATCGCGGAGATTTGCTGGGAAATCTTATCGGTCGCCTTGGCGGTCTGGTTGGCCAGGTTCTTGACCTCGCTCGCGACCACCGCAAAACCTTTGCCGGCGTCGCCGGCGCGTGCGGCTTCGATCGTGGCGTTGAGCGCGAGCAGGTTGGTCTGGGCCGCGATGTTGTTGATCAGATCGACCACCTCGCCGATCTGCTGGGCCGCTTCGACCAGGCCGCGCACGGTGGTGTCGGTCTTTTCGGCGGTCTCGACCGCATCGGCGGCGATCCGGTTCGACTCCGTGACCTGACGGGCGATCTCGCCGATCGAGATCGACAACTCCTCGCTCGCCGACGCCACGGTCTGGACATTGGCCGAGGCTTCTTCCGAGGCCGCAGAGATCGCGACCGCCCGCTCGGCCGTGTTGTCCATGGTCCCGGTCAGGGTCCGGGCGGTGCCTTCGAGTTGTTCGGCCGCGCCGGCGACCGCCTCGATGATCCCGACCGCCTCTTGATCGAACGCCTGCGACAACTGCTCGACCGCCTCGGTGCGCTTGGACAGGGTCGCTTGGGTGCGCGCGCGTTCGCTGTTCAGCTGTTCGGCCCGGTTCATCTGGTCTTTGAAGACGCCGACCGAGCGCGCCATGTCGCCGATCTCGCTTTGGTTGTCGGCGTACGGAATCTCGGTCTCAAGGTCGCCCGCCGACAACCGGCCCATCGCGGTCTCAAGCGCACCGAGCGGCCGGCAGATGCTGCGGGTGATCGCCCACGCGGTCACCCCGGCGAGCAGGATGCCGAAGATCTGGAGCAGGGTCATCACCCACATCGCGCTGTCGCGCCGCGCGGTCGCCATCGTGTGAAAACTGTCGGCCTTGGTCTTGGCAAAGGTGATCAGGCCGCTCATCCGCTCGTTGATCAACGCGACATGGCGGGCGCCGCGGCCGCGGGTGATCTCGGCGGCCTCGTCGCGTCTGCCCGCCTTCATCAGCGCGATCACCTCGGCGCGGATCGCCCGCCAGTCGCGGATCGCCTGCAGCGCGTCGGTGACCTGGCGCTTGTCGCCAAGGAACCGCTCTTCGATCAACGTAAAGCCGTCGATGATCTCGCGTTCGAAGTCGTCCACTTTGCGCACCGCCGCATCGATCGCCGCCGGTGAAGACGCCAGCGCCACGTCCTTCATCCCGCGATGCATGGCGATGATGTCTGCATCCGCCTCAAGAACCGCATTGCTGACCGTCAGAGGATGCCGGTACAGCTTCTCGGTCAGGCTGGCGAGCGATTGCATCTCTACGATGGCCCAGATCGCCAGGCCGGTGAAGACCACCAGGATCAGACCAAACCCGATCGCCAAACGGGTAATGATCCGAAGGTTGCCGATTGACATAATCGTTGCTCCCAGTTGCGAAAGGCGGGTCTGAAACCCGCCCTCTCATATCTGTCCTTACCTTCCATTTTGCGACTAATTGATTTTAATTATTTCTAAGTATATCGATAAATATACTAAAATTCTGCTATCTGGCGAAACTGGTCTCGATGATAGTATTTTTCTGCGTATTGTAAGTTATTAAATTTCTAATCTGAAAAATTTACGATTGGTCATAAATAAATTTATTACCATAATATTAACTATTTCAAGACCATATCAGATCAAAAAAAACGCCATATGCCCGCCAAGGTGCCCAATCGACCGAGATCCGGTTTGACTGGGAAGTGGCCAAAGAAGATCCGCTCGGCGCGCGCAGACGCGCATCCGTGCGCGGTCCGGAGTTTAACGAGATCTTGGAATTGGTGAAGCCATGGCACTGATACGTGCTCATCTGACACCTCAAAGTTTCAACAGATCTGGTGGTGTTCCAAAGGAACGCCTGCTTGCCATTGAGTGTACGACCGTCTGCGATGCCGATCACGGTGGGATGATCTCTTAACGTGTCTGGTGTGGTCATTGAGATATCTTTTGGCGAGAAGGGCAACTTACACTGCGAACGCTAAATTATCATTAACTTCGCTATGCCGACCTGTGGTCGCGGTGACGATCGGGTGTCGCGCCGAATATGGGTCGCCCGAGGACACCGCCGCCGGTGGCCTGCACGCAGGACGTGTGCAGGCCCGACGCGCGGATCATCGCCGCGTCGACAGCGGTCCGCCGCGGCGACGACCACGGCAACGCGCCGCCGCATCGACGGGGCGGTCCAAAAAAAGGAAAGGGGCGAGGAGGGGCCGGTGCCGAGGCCGGCCGGTCAGAGCGGCGTGTCCGCTCCGATCCCGAACGCGGCGAGCAGGGCATCGCATGCCGCGGTCGGCGGCAGGGTGCCCTCGAGCACGCCGCGCTCGATTGCCGGCAGGCGGTCGCGCACCGCGGGCGCCGCCGTGAGCGCGCCGAGCAGACGGTCCTCCAGCATCGACCACATCCAGCGCAGGCGCTGGCGCCGCCGTTTCTCGGCCAGTTCGCCGGAGGCGTCGAGCGCGGCGCGGTGGGCCAACACCTGGCGCCACAACTCGTCGAGCCCGATGTTCGCGCGCCCGCTGCACACCACCACCGGTGGCGACCAACTCGGGGTCTCAGGCGTGACCAATTGGAGCGCGTGGCGGTATTCGTTGGCCGCGTCGCGCGCGCGGCCGGCATTGTCGCCGTCGGACTTGTTGACCGCGATCAGGTCGGCGCGCTCGAGCACGCCTTTCTTGATCCCCTGGAGCGCGTCGCCGGCGCCCGGAAGCATCAAGACCAAGAAAAAATCGACCATGTCGGCGACGATCGTCTCCGACTGGCCGACCCCGACGGTCTCGACCAGGATCACGTCGAAGCCGGCGGCCTCGCACAGCATCATGGTCTCGCGGGTGGTCCGGGTGACCCCGCCGAGCGTGCCGGCCGACGGCGACGGCCGGATGAACGCCGACGGATCGTTCGACAGGCGGGTCATCCGGGTCTTGTCGGCCAGGATGCTGCCGCCGGTGCGCACGCTCGACGGATCGACCGCCAGCACCGCGACCCGGTGACCGGCGCCGGTCAGATTGCTGCCGAAGGTCTCGATAAAGGTGCTCTTGCCGACGCCGGGGACGCCGGTGATCCCGATCCGGTGGGCGTTGCCGATGTCGGGCATGAGCTCGGTCAACAGCGCCTGGGCCTGGGCCCGATGGTCGGGTCGGCGGCTTTCGACCAGGGTGATCGCGCGCGCCAGCATCGCGCGGTCGCGCGTCCGCACGCCGGCGGCGATCTCGTCAAGCGACGGAACGGCCCGGGGCGTGCGGCCGCCGGCAATGGTCGGCGCAGCCCCGCCCGGGGCCGCGGCCGTCGGCGGCGCGGCGGTTGCGGGATCGGTTTCGAGCCCGGGCATCGGGTCAGCGCCCCGCGGCCCGGACCTTGGCGCCGTCGTCGATCGGCCCCCAGGTCAACCACACCATCTCGTGTCCAAAGTAAATCAGCGAGCCGACCACCGCGTTGCTGATCGCCAGCCACTGGGCCAAGGTAATGTTCTGGGTGACCCGGTAGCCGGTCGCAAAGATCGCCGCGAACACCAACAGCTGATAACTGACGGTCTTCCACGCCGCGAACTCGGTCGTCGAGTCGGCAAAGCGCGCGTACTGCGCCCACACCAGATCATGCCCGAAATAGATCCCGCCGGCAAACAGCATGTTGATCAACGCCAAGCCGCCGCCACCGATCAAGCTGCCGCTGTAGGCGAGGCTGGCCGCCAGCGCGTCGAACGACGACACCGCGCGAAAGGTGATCGTCTTGATCACCCGGTACTGCCAGTCCGGCCCGAACACGTTGTCATAGCGGCTGGGCGGCGGGGTCGCGGCGACCGCCTCGGCGGCCGCGAACAGGGTGGCCGGCGGGCTGCCGGCGCGCGCGAGCGGCCCGGTCGCGGTCAGGACACCGCAGACCACCACCGCCACCAGCCACGCGCGCACCGCCATCGACTGTCCCCTTCGGCCCGCCGCTGCCGGCGGACGTTCCCGTTTCAGACCCCGGTCACCGGCCGGTCGCCTTCGCCAAACGCTCCAACTGGTCGATCAGGGCGTTGAGCCGGGCCCCGAGTTGCCGCGCCTCCTGGTGCAGCTGATCGAAATCGGCGTCCAGACGTTCGTCGCGCCCGCTCTCGATCGCCGGTCGCTGGTCGCGCCCGTCCTCGCGCCGGGCAAACCGGTGGGTCTCCCGGCGCGGTTCGCGGCGCGCCGACGGCGGCTCGGCGGCGGGCGGCG
>JANQHG010000056.1 GCA_028277115.1 Azospirillaceae bacterium | reverse complement strand
TCGATCGGGAGCGCCCTGTCCCAGGCCCGCGCCCCGACAATCAACGGTGCCGCAAAGCTGAACCGCCGATGTTGGGGCGATCGGCCCCCACCGGCGATGCAAACAGGCAGACCGTGCCGGCCGATCGCCCCAACCTACGGATCGGTGAACAGCTTCCTCAGGCGTGGGTAACCGGAACCAAACAATCGGATTTGGTATTAGACCTCTTTGGACCGCTTGCGCCACTCGCGGATTTACGTATTAGAGCCGCCGATCTGTCTTTGCCCTTTAAGGTCTTAAGTGACTTTCGGGCCGGCGATGTGGAGATGGCGCGCCCTGCAGGATTCGAACCTGCGACCTACCGCTTAGAAGGCGGTTGCTCTATCCGGCTGAGCTAAGGGCGCGTCTGTCGCCGACTGCCCGCGACCCGGGCATCATCCCCGCCCGGTCCGAAATCTTGGACCAAAACAATTTGGTCGGGGCGCCCGGATTCGAACCGGGGGCCTCCAGTACCCAAAACTGGCGCGCTGACCAGGCTGCGCTACGCCCCGTGTCTCGACGCGTCTATCTCCCCCTTTGGATCCGGTCTGTCAAGGTGGGACTGTCGCGACGGTCGCAGGCTCAGGGGCCGTCGGCCGGGCCGGGCGACAGCCCCTCGGCGAGCCACGCCTCCTTCTTGCGGTAGATCGTCGACGGGCTGATCCCGAGCATCCGCGCGGCGCGCGGGATGTTGCCGCCGCACAGGCGAATGGTTCCCTCGATCGCCTCCTTCTCGATCTCACGCAGCGGCCGGCCGATCGCGATCTGGGTCGCCGAGGCCGCCCCGGCGCCCGGGTCCGGCGGCGGCGCCGACAGCGGTGGTGCCCGACCCGGTGGCGGTGCCGCCGACGGGGTCGGGTCGCTGGCGCGCCCGAGCGGCGGCGGCAGCATCTCCGGCGTCACCTCCTCGCTGTCGTGCAACACCACGATCTGGCGCACCACGTTCTGCAGCTCGCGCACGTTGCCCGGCCACGGATGGGCCATCAGCACGTCGGCGGCCGCCGGGGCGAACCGGTCGAAGCTGCGACCCTCTTCAGCCGAATAGCGGCGCAACAGATCGGTCGCGATGTCGAGCACATCCTCGTCGCGATCGCGCAACGGCGGCAGGTGGATCGGGACGACGTGAAGGCGGTAGAACAAATCCTCGCGAAACCGGCCCTCAGACACCTCATACCAAGGGTCGCGGTTGGTCGCGCAGACGATCCGGACATCGACCGGCTCGAGTTTCGGCGAGCCGACCCGTTGGATCTGCCCGCTCTGCAGGAACCGCAACAGCTTGGCCTGCAGCGCGATGTCCATCTCGCAAATCTCGTCGAGGAACAGGGTGCCGCCGTCGGCCAGCGCCGCCGCGCCGACCCGGTCCGAGGTCGCCCCGGTAAACGCGCCCTTCAAATGACCAAACATCTCCGACTCGATCAGATCCTTGGGGATCGCGCCGCAATTGAGCGGCACAAACGGACCGTCGCGCCGCGGACCCGCGCGATGGATCGCCTGGGCGCAGACCTCCTTGCCAGTGCCGCTCTCCCCAGTGATAAACACCCCGGCACGCGAGCGGGCAACACTGTCAATCGTCCGATAAACCGCCTGCATCGCCAATGAACGTCCGATAAACCCATAATATCGGTCACGTCCGAAGTCGTCGCGCAGGGTCTCGACCGTTTCGCGCAACGTCGCATGATCGAGCATGTTGCGGGTGGTGGTGAGCAGGCGCTGGCCGGTGAACGGTTTGACGATGAAATCGCGTGCGCCGAGCCGCATCGCCTCGACCGCCTTGGAGACCGAACCATGAACCGTGATCACGATCGCGGTTGCGGTGGTGCCGCTGTCGCGCATCTGACGGAGCACCGCAAACCCATCGATCCCCGGCAACTCGATGTCCAGCAGGACCACCCGATAACTGCCGTGCGCAAGCGCCTCCAGCGCCGCCTCCCCGGTCTCGACCAGGTCGGCCTCCAATCCCCCTTTGCGCAAGATGCTGAGATATGCCTCGGCCATCGCCGGCGTGTCTTCGACCAAAAGGACCGCCGCCTGCCGCTGCTCTCGGGACATCGCGCCGCTCCTCGACCGCGTCCGGACCCGCATGACCCCATCCAAAGACCACGAATGATAGCAGAGCCGATCGGCCTCGACACCTGTGCTCTGTCGCTTGTGCTCTGTCGCTTGCCCGTGCCGGCGCGGTGACCGGCCGGCTGCCGCCCCGACCCATGCCTGGCGCCTAACCGCCGTTGACATGTCGGCGGATCGCTTCGGCGGTGACTGGCCCGAGCGCGGTCGCCGGCCCGAAAACACGGGACACCGCCGCCTCGTCGCCGGCCGAAGACGCCTGTTCGATCATCCCCATCGCGGTTCCCAACCGCATCGCCCCGAAGGTAAGGCAACTGGACTTCATCGAGTGCGCGACCTCCTTCAGCCCCTTGAGGTCGCCAGCGGCTCGGGCGGTGCGCGCGAGCGCCAGTTGTCGCGCGCATTCCCCCAAGAACAGATCGACGAGCCGGCTACGATCCTCGGGCAACACGTCGCCCAGCAGGTCGTCCAAGATCTCGCGCTGGAACACCGGAACCTCGCCGATCACGAACCCGCCGGGATCACGCGCGACGGTCGGGCCCGCGGCGACGTTGCGGGAAGCGGACGGCTCGATCCCCTCGATCCGGAAACCCGCGGCTTCGAGGGCCGAAAACAGGGCGGTGCGCACGATCGGTTTGGTGACGTGCCCGGTCATGCCGGCGGCCCGATAAGCCGCCAGATCCTCGGCAAACGCGTTGGCGGTGACCGCGAGAATAGGGATCAACGACCCCGGCCCGGGCAGTGCCCGGATCACGCGGGTCGCCTCGAGCCCGGTCATCTCCGGCATCGAAATGTCCATCAAAACCACGTCATAAGGTCGATCGCGCACCGCCTGCACAGCTTCGATCCCGGTGCCGACCGCGTCTACATGGCAGCCGATCTTCTCCAACAACAGACGAGCGACCATCTGGTTGGCCGGGTTGTCTTCGGCAAGCAGGACCCGCGGACGGGCGCCGTCGGCTCGGCGCACGGTCACCGTTGAGGCGTCGGCGTCGGTCTCGGCCTCGACCACCGCCGCCGGGTCGACCTCGCGCAACGGCACCCGGAACCAGAACCGGCTGCCGACCCCGGGGATGCTGTCGACCCCGACCGTGCCGCCCATCAGCTCGGCCAACCGCCGCGTGATCATCAGGCCAAGGCCGGTTCCTTCGAGCCGCCGGCCGCCCGGTTTGTCCAGCCGGTTGAACTCCATGAACAGACCGGCTTGCAGCGCCACCGGAATCCCGGGGCCGGTGTCACGCACCGCGAACTCGACATGGCCCGGCCCGAACGGCGTGACCTCGATCGACACCTCGCCCGACCGGGTGAACTTGATCGCGTTCGACAGATAGTTCATCAGCATCTGGCGCAGCCGGTCAGCATCGCCGAACAAGGCGGGCGGCAGGTCGGGGGCGATCCGGATCACCAACGCCAACCCCTTCTTCGCCGCCTGCGGCCCGAACAGCGGCAACAGATCGCGGACAAGATCGGCCGGCGCGAACGGCGACGGCTCGAGCGCGAGCTTGCCCGCCTCGATCTTGGAAAAGTCCAGGATATCATTGAGCAGTGTCAACAGGGCTTCCGCGCTGCGCCGACTGGTGTCGACCAGGCGCCGTTGTTCCGAACTGCACGGCGTTTCGGCCAACAGCCCGAGCGTGCCGATCACCCCGTTGAGCGGGGTGCGGATCTCGTGGCTCATCATCGCCAGGAAGCGCGACTTCGCCTGGCTTGCCGCCTCGGCGGTACGCCGCGCGGCGTCGAGCTCGGCCTCGACCCGTTTCAGCCGCGTGATATCGGTGCGGATGCCGACCGTGACCCCGTCGTCGGTCCGCGACTCGGCGATGCGCAGCCAGCGCCCGTCGCCGAGCGATTGCTCGAACGGATCCGACGGCGCGCGGTGACGCGCCATCCGGGCGCTGACGAAGTCCTCGACCGTCCCCGGGGTCAGCCCGGCATACTGCCCACGGCGCGCCCCTTCGCGGATGATGTCCTCGAACCGTGCGCCTTCGACGATCAAGTCCGCGCTGGTCGCGTAAACCTCACGATAGCGGTCATTGCAGAACAAAAGGCGGTCATCTTCGTCGTAAATGCTGAACCCCTCGGTCATCGCCTCGAGCGCGGTGCGCAGCACCCGCTGCGTGCGTTGCGCCGCCCGGTCGGCCTTGTGCGACAGCATCAGATCGACCACCGCGCCGGCCAGCGCCGCCAGACGCGCCTGGTCGCCGACGACGAATGCCGGCCGCGACTCGGTGTCGAGCACGCACAGCGTGCCGACCGCGTGGCCGCCGTCGATCACCAACGGCGCCCCGGCATAAAAGCGGATGCCGAGCGGGCCGGTGACCAAAGGGTTGTCGGCAAAGCGACGGTCGTGCCGGGCGTCGGGCACCACCAACACCTCGGGCCGGCAAATGGTGTGGGAGCAGAACGCGGTTTCCCGCCCGGTCTCACGATGCTTGAACCCGATGCGCGACTTGAACCATTGGCGGTCCGCATCGATCAGGCTGATCAATGCGGTCGGTGCCGAGAACAGGTCGCAGGCAAGTCGGGCCAGACGGTCGAACCGCGGGTCGGTCGGGGTGTCGAGGATGCCCAATTCCCGAAGTGCGGCCAGACGCCCCGCCTCCTCGTCCGGTTCTGGCCACGCGCGCTCCACCACCGGCGTCCGTGCTCCCGTTTCTCGTCAGGTCCCCACCGGCGTCTGCGACACCGGATGTCGGCCTGTCGGCTGTGCGAGGGGGCGCCGCCCCTCGATTGCCCCCCTGGTCGAGGAATGTCGGGGGTGAAACCCCCTGATCTTGGGGACACCAGCCCCCAAAAACGGCGCCGCCCGGCATCGGTTTCTGCTCAGTGATCCCGGACCCCCGACCCCGCCCTCTTAGGATGTATCCTTGGTAAGAAATCAATCTAGAGGGATCAAGCTAACCGCGGGTTACGACATCGGGACGAGGCGTGATCCAATCACGCGGCGCCGTCGTCGGCCCGGTCGATCGGATCGGCGTCGGCCGGGTCCCGATCCGACGCCGCGCGACAGGCCCGGCACACCCCGTGGATCTCGACCGTCGGTTGGGTCACCGCGAAGCCGAGTTCGGCGGCACTGGTCTCGATCGCCTGCGCGACCGTGCGATCCGCGACCTCGACCGCGGTGCCGCAGGTATCGCAGACCAGGAACTGGCTGTTGTGGGCGCTGTCCGGTCGCCGGCAGCCGACGAACGCGTTGAGGGACTCGATCCGGTGCACCAGACCATGGGCGACCAGGAAGTCAAGTGCGCGATAGACCGTAAGCGGCGCCGGAGACCGGTCGCCGGCGCCGAGGTCTTTCAGAATAGCATACGCGCCGCGCGGACGATGGCTTGCCCAGACCAGGGCGAGCACCCGGCGACGCAGCGGCGTCAGCCGGACGCCGCGGGCGGCGCACAACCGATCGGCTTCGGCGAGGGCCCAAGCGACGCAGGCCTGGTGGCAGTGGTCGGGGGCGGGGACCAGCGGGGGGCGGCCCGCCTCGGGCGTCCCCGGGCCTTGGCCGCCGGTCATGTCAGGACCAAATCGTCGCGGTGGATCATTTCGTCGCGCCCCCGAAAGCCGAGCAGGGCCTCGGTCCGGTCGCTACGATGGCCGGCGATCCGGCGCGCGTCGTCGGCGGCATAGGCCGACAAACCGCGGCCGATCTCGCGGCCGCTGCGGTCGCGCACCACCACCAGATCGCCCCGTTGGAACCCGCCCTCGACCGCGACCACGCCGGCGGGCAGCAGGCTCTTGCCGCGGCCG
>JANQHG010000202.1 GCA_028277115.1 Azospirillaceae bacterium | reverse complement strand
GGCGTCGAGTCCTGGAACGCCGTGTGGACCGCAATGCTGGCGTGACAGGCCCCGGGACCGCGGGTTACCACCGCGACCCCGGGGCGACCTGTCGCCACGAGGCCGGTGCCGGAAACATGGCCGAGGCCTGGGGCAAGATGACCGGTCGCCCCGGGGTCGCGGTGGTAACCCGCGGTCCCGGGGCCTGTCACGCCAGCATTGCGGTCCACACGGCGTTCCAGGACTCGACGCCGATGCTGCTCCTGGTCGGCCAGGTGCCGCGCGGCCATAGCGGCCGCGAGGCGTTCCAGGAGGTCGATTACCGGCATATGTTCGGCCCGCTCGCCAAATGGGTCACCGAACTCGATGCGCCGGACCGGGTGCCGGAGCTGATCACGCGGGCGATTCGAGCAACGATATCAGGGCGACCAGGCCCGGTGGTGATCGCGCTGCCCGAGGACGTGTTGCGCGCTGAAACCCGGGTCGCGGACGCACCGCCGGTCACCGCCCCGGCGCAGGCGGCGCCGGCACCCGAGATGCTCGCCGCAGTGCGGGACCGGCTTGCTGCGTCCGCGCGACCGGCGATGATCGTCGGCGGCAGCGGCTGGACCGACCAGAGTTGCGGCGCGATCACCCGGTTTGCCGAAGCGAACCGCTTGCCGGTCGCGGTGTCGTTCCGACGCCAGCATCTGATCGACAACCACCGCGCGGTCTACGTTGGCGACCTTGGGACCGGCCCGAATCCAGCCTTGATTGCGCGGCTGCGAGCGGCGGATCTCATCCTGGTGGTCGGCGCCCGGCTTGGTGAGATCACCACCCAGGGCTACACCCTGTTTGCGGGCAAGGGGCCGGGGCAGACCCTGATCCACGTCCATGCCGCGGCCGAGGAGCTCGGCCGGGTGGTGACACCGGATCTGGCGATCCAGGCGGCGCCGGCGCCGTTTGCGGTCGCCGCGGCGGCGCTGTCGCCCGTGGAGTCGGGCGGGTGGGCGGATTGGGCGGCGGCGGCGCGTGCGGATTATCTGGCGACCCTGACGCCGGTGCCGAGCGGCGGGCGGCTCGATCTCGGGGCGATCATGGCCTGGCTGGCCGAGCGGTTGCCGGCCGATGCGGTGATCACCAGCGATGCCGGCAACTTTGCGCTGTGGCCGCAGCGATTCCTGCGCTATCGCACCCCGTTTGCGCAGCTCGCGCCGACCAACGGTGCGATGGGCTACGGGATTCCGGCCGGGGTCGCGGCGGCGTTGCGTCATCCGGATCGGCTGGTGGTCACCTTCGTCGGCGACGGCGGGGCGTTGATGACCGGGCAGGAGCTTGCGACCGCGGTGCGCTATCAGGTGCGGCCGATCATCCTGGTGATCGACAACGGTCAGTTCGGCACGATCCGCATGCACCAGGAGCGGCACTATCCCGGCCGGCCAAGCGGGGTCGGGCTGACCAACCCCGATTTTGCGGCGTGGGCGCGCAGCTTCGGCGCGTTCGGCGAGCGGGTCGCGACCACCGGGGCGTTTGCGCCGGCGTTCGAACGGGCGGTCGTCAGCGGACGCGCCGCCGTGATCGCGATCGAGCACGACCCCGAGGTGTTGGTTCCAGGGCGAGCGGCGGCGGGCGACCGGCCGTCCGTTCCGGGGCCGCCGCCGCCTCAACCCCCGCAAGGGGGATCCCCCCTTGCCCCCCACGCCTGAGCGGGGTCCAGGGGGCAACCCCCTCGCCGTTAGCGCTTACCCTTCGGTCGCCGGGAACCCCGTCTTGCGGGTGAAGTTGTGCACTGCCTCGATGTACCGCACGGTGCCGCTTTTCGAGCGCATCACCACCGAATGGGTGGTGGCACCGCCGGCAAACCGGCGCACCCCGCGCAACAGGTTGCCGCCGGTCACCCCGGTCGCGGCGAACATCACGTTGCCATGGGCAAGCCCGGCCAGATCATACTTGCGGTGAGGGTCGGTGATACCCCAGCGATCGCCGCGGGCCCGTTCGTCGTCGTTTCGGAACAACAAACGCCCTTGCATCTGACCACCGATGCAACACAGCGCGGCGGCTGCGAGCACACCCTCAGGCGCGCCGCCGATTCCCATATAGATATCGACGCCGCTTTGGGCCTGCGAGGTTGCGATCACGCCACTGACATCGCCGTCGGGAATCAAGATGATCCGCGCCCCGGCCTCGCGCACCTTGCGGATCAACTCGGCATGGCGCGGCCGGTCGAGGATGCACGCGACCAGGTCCGACACTTTGGCGCCTTTGGCGCGCGCAAGCGCGGTCAGATTGTCGGCCGGCTCGGCGTCGAGGTCGACCAGCCCCTCGGGCAGGCCGCCGCCGACCGCGATCTTGTCCATATAGACGTCGGGCGCGTTGAGAAAGCCGCCGCGCTCGGCCATCGCGATCACCGCGAGCGCGTTGGGCCCGCCCTTGGCGGTGATCGTGGTGCCCTCGAGCGGGTCGAGCGCAATATCGACCTCGGGCCCGGTGCCGCTGCCGACGGTCTCGCCGATAAAGAGCATCGGCGCTTCGTCGCGCTCGCCCTCGCCGATCACCACGGTCCCTTGGATCGCGAGGCTGTTGAGGGCGGTGCGCATGGCGTCGACCGCGGCCTGGTCGGCCTGCTTTTCGTCGCCGCGCCCCATCAGAAGCGAGGCCGACAGGGCCGCCGCCTCGGTCACCCGCACCGCCTCGAGCGCAAGATTGCGGTCCATCGCGGCGGCTATCTCGTCATCCATCCCACTCGAGCTCCCAGTTCATGGGCGTTGTACGGACAGTCGGGTCGGCGCCCCCGGGTCACGACCGTGATCGGGCCCGAGCGGCACCCCCAGTGATCAGAACGATTCGATTCGGATCAGGCAATGGTCGTTCACGCAATCGAGCGTGCGCAACGTCGCCAGGCCGCGCATCATCTGCTCTTCGCCGGTCGCGTGGGTGGTCAGGACCACCGGCACCAGGCCGCCGGGGTCGCGGCGGCGCTGGATGAACTGCTCGATCGACACCGACTCGGCGGCCAGCGCCCGGGCGATCTGGGCCAGGACGCCGACCTCGTCGCGCACCATCAGGCGCAAGTAATAACAGCCGACCCGCGCCGACAACGGCGCGAGCGCGCGGCTATCGAGCGCGTCCGCCGGCACCCCGAAGGTCGGGGTGCGGCGGCCGACCGCGATATCGACGATGTCGGCGACCACCGCCGACGCGGTCGGCCCGGCGCCGGCGCCGCGGCCGACCAGGGTCACCCGATCGACAAAATCACCCTCGGCGATCACCGCGTTGAACACGTCCTCGACCGCGGCGACCGGGCTGTCGATCGGCACCAGACACGGGTGGACCCGTTGCTCGATCAGCTGGTCCCCGAGTCGCGCGATCCCGAGCAGCTTGACCCGATAGCCGAGGTCCTCGGCAAAGGCGATGTCGTCGGCGGTGATGTGGCGGATGCCCTCGACATTGGCCGGCGCGAAGCGGACCGGGCAGCCGAATGCCACCGCGGCCAGGATCGCGAGCTTGTGCGCGGCATCGATGCCGTCGACGTCGAAGCTCGGATCCGCCTCGGCGTAGCCGAGCGCCTGGGCCTCGGACAGGACCTCATCGAAGTCGCGGCCGGTCAGACGCATCTTGGTCAGGATGTAGTTGCAGGTGCCGTTGAGGATGCCATGGACCTCGCTGACGCGGTTGGCCGCGAGCCCTTCGCGCAGGCCCTTGATCACGGGGATGCCGCCGGTGACCGCGGCCTCGAAGCCGAGCGTGACGCCGCGGGTCTCGGCCGACTCGGCGAGCGCGGTGCCGTGGTGGGCGATCAACGCCTTGTTGGCGGTCACGACATGGCGGCCGGCGGCGAGCGCCGACTCGCAAACCCGGCGCGCCACCCCTTCGGCGCCGCCGATCAGCTCGACGATCACCTCGGCGTCGGCCTCGGTCGCCATCGCGACCGCGTCGTCGAACCACGGCACCCCGGCGAGCGCGACGCCGCGGTCGCGGGTGCGGTCGCGTGCCGCCACCGCGGCAAGGGCGATCGGGCGCCCGCAGCGCCGGGCGAGCAGCGCGGCCTCGGCCTGGAGCAGGCGAACGGTGCCGGCGCCGACCGTGCCGAGGCCGGCGACCGCAACGCGCAACGGCGCGCTCACAACGCCACCCCGGCGCGCGCGGGGGCCGGCGGCAGCGGCGCGCACGCGTGCTCTTGCGGCGGCGCCTCGGGGTCGTCGAAGCCGAACACCTCGGCTTCGGCGATCGGATCGGGGCTTTCCAGCGCGCCCGCGACATTGCCGGCGAAGAACGCCTTGATGGTGCGGCAGGCCTGGCGGATGCGCTGGGTGTTTTCGACCAGGGCGAGGCGGACATGGCCGTCGCCGTATTCGCCAAAGCCGATCCCGGGCGACACCGCGACCTTGGCTTCCTGCAGCAACAGCTTGGCGAACGCGAGCGAGCCGAGATGGGCAAAGCGCGGCGGCACCGGTGCCCAGGCGAACATGGTCGCTGGCGGCGACGGCACCTCCCAGCCGGCGGCGCGCAGGCCCGCGATCAGGACGTCGCGGCGCTGGCGATAGAGGTCGCGTACCTCGGCGACGCAGTCCTGCGGGCCGTTGAGCGCGGCGACCGCCGCGACCTGGACCGGGGTGAAGGCGCCATAGTCGAGGTAGCTTTTGATTCGCGCCAACGCGCCGATCAGCCCGCGGTTGCCGGCGGCAAAGCCGATCCGCCAGCCGGGCATCGAATAGGTCTTGCTGGTCGAGGTGAACTCGACCGCGATCTCGCGCGCTTCGGGAATCTGCAGGATCGAGGGCGGCGGCGGGTCCTCGAAGTAAATCTCGGCATATGCGAGGTCGGACAGTATGTAAATCTGGTGCTTGCGGCAGAACGCCACCACCTCACGATAGAAGTCGAGATCGACCACCCGGGCGGTCGGGTTCGACGGATAGTTCAAGACCAGCGCGGTCGGCTTGGGCACGCTGTGTTTGACCGCCCGTTCCAGCTGTTCCAGGAAGGTGAAATCCTGACCGAGCGGCAGCGACCGGATCGCGGCGCCGGCGATGATGAAGCCGAACGGGTGGATCGGGTAGCTCGGGTTGGGCACCAGGATGATGTCGCCCGGGGTGGTGATCGCCTGGGCGAGGTTGGCGAGCCCTTCCTTGGAGCCGAGCGTCACCACCACCTCGGTCTCGGGGTCGAGGCCGACGCCGAACCGACGCTCGTAATAGGTGGCCAGCGCCCGGCGCAGCCCCGGGATGCCGCGCGAGTTGGAATAGCGATGGGTTTTCGGGTCGTTGACGGTTTCGATCAGCTTGTCGACGATATGCCGCGGAGTCGGCTGGTCCGGATTGCCCATGCCAAGATCGATGATGTCTTCACCCGCGGCGCGCGCGCGCGCCTTCATCGCGTTGACCTCGGCGAACACATAAGGCGGTAACCGTTTGATTCGATGGAATTCTGGCAGGGTCATGGCGAGTCCGCGTTTCACCGTCGACGCGACGAACTGATGGGTGGTCCCCCGTTCTACCCGGTCGATGCCGATAAGTCACGAGATCGCGAGTCGACCGGCGCCGCGACCTGCGGCGTCGGGTCGCGGTAGATCGGGCAGGATTTTGTGCGCTGCAGCATGATTTCCCTTGCGGCCCGGCCGGCGCGGTCCCACCTTGAGGTTATGCTGCAGTGCAGCAAAGGCCGCGGGGCAGGCAACGGGGCGGCCGGCGGGCCCATCAGTATGGCACTCGAGACGGGAGACCGGATCAATGATGACGATGACGCAGACGGTCGAGGCGATGAAAAGCTATGCCGAGCAGGCGCGGGCGATCACCGACCAATGGCTGATGACGGGCAAGGACCGGTTCGCCGCGGCCAGCGAGCAGGCGGCGACCCAGGTCGGTGATATGGCGGCGTTCGGCCGGGCCAATGTCGAGGCGCTGGTCGCTTCGGGTGAGGCGATTGCTGCCGGCGCTCGCGAGGCGGGAGATGCGCTGACCGCGCTCGCGCGGACCGCGATCGAGACCAACACCGCCGCTGGCAAGGCGATGTTGCAGGCCGGGTCGGTCAACGAGTTGGTTGCGTTGCAGCGCAGCTGGGTCGAGGACAGCGTCAAGGCGGCGCAGACCGAGATGCAGAATCTGGTCGAGTTGAGCAACCGGGTCGCCCAGGCGGCGGCGGCGCCGATCACCGAGCGCGTCCGCGCCGCGGCGACGACGCTGGCGCGCCCGAGCGCGGTCTGACCGGGCGATCCGCCCCGCCGCCGGGCGGGGCGTGACCGACGCCAAAGGCCCGAACGGTCGCCGTTCGGGCCTTTGGCTTTTCTTCGTGCGGGAACAGAAAATCCTCGTCCCCAGCAGGCGGGGGGAGTTAGAGCGAGGCGTGCGGCGGTGGAGGTGGCCACCGGCGCCGCCGGACCGGCCCCCGCCGTCCGCTCAAGCGGACACCGGCCCCCGTCTGAGGCCCCCGTCTGAAGGCGGGGGACGACGATGCGTCGTCCGGTGCCACGGTGTGACCAAATCCGTGTCGCGCGTCTGTCACGACCGCGGCGGTTACGTGACGCAAACGCCGCGGCTTAGTAAAAAGGTGGCGGTTGCCCATGGTCCGACGGCGGCCATGCACCGGCCGCCGCGCCGGCTTGGCATCTTGACAGGGCACTTGAGGCAATAGAGTGTAACCGCCTGCGGACGTGTGCATCCGGTCGGAGCACCGTCCGGCCATCGGGTGTTTGTTGCGACATAGTGTTAGCCCGTATGATTTGGTCTTGACATCGTATCAATGCCAACGAATACGGCGCTCTGCCCCTTGCGACATTCCGTCCGACCGCCTATAAGGTCTATCGAGCCGGGATACGGACGTACCAATCGCCGGCTTTGGGTTTAACCCACTAACGGTGGTCTGTTAGTCACAGCCATTGGGAGATCTGTAATGAAGCGGCCCCCCCTTCTTCAGTTTCTTGTGTTGCTTTTCATCGCCGTGTTCGCCGTCAGCGTTTCGACCCAGGCGTACGCGCAACACAGCGGCGCGGACGCGCCGATCGAGAAGACGGCGTTCGTCAGCCCGGAGACCGTTGCGGTCGGCTGCGGCGCTGGTCTGACGGCGGGTGTGTTCTCGGCCTGGTTGCCGATGATTGCGCCGCTGCCGGGCCAGTCGACCCTGGTGACGCTGCCGATCCTCACCGCTTGGGGTCTGATCGGCTGCACCGTCGGCGTCGCCGCGGGCCTCAGCGCCGTGATCGCTCAGGCCGGTCTGAACGCGCTCAATTGAGCGCCGGTCCGGCCCCCACGCGACCCCGCGTCCGGCCGCGTCCGGGCGATGCCCTCATGGGAGTTCGATGATGAAGATTCGTGGTCTTATCCTTGCCGTTGTCGCCCTGGCCCTGGTGGCGGTCAGCCCGATCGGTGCCAAGCGCGCCGAGGCTCAGCTGGTCACCCCGTATCTGGTCGCCATGCTCGCCGGCCCGGTCTCCGACGGTTCGTCGGTGATCCTGGTCAAGAAGCGCGAGAACTTCATCAGCTGGGAAACCCCGCTGATCGCCTGCACCTCGGGTGCCGGTGCCGGTGTGATCGCGGCGGCGCTGCCGGCGCTGTTCAACACCATCGCCACAGGGTTCTGGAACCCGATCAACTGGGGTGAGGCGCTCTTGTTCTCGATCTACGGCTGTGTCGTGTCGGGGGTCGGCGGTGCCGGCGGTGCGCTGACCGAGCTCGGCCTGGTGTCGATGGGAGGCAGCAGCGTCCACTGAGTGAAATCGCCGGCCTCGGTGCGGCGGTGCACCGTCGGCTCGATGCGGCGTTTCCGGTGTGACCGCCGGTTTCGGTTCCGGTGCGACCACCGGTTGATGATTTGACTTTGTGTCGCCGGACACATGCGGGGGGCAGTCAGGGTGCGAGACGGTGTCCGGCGCGGCATTCCACGGCCGGACACATGCTTTGAGGGGGCCGTGATCGGTTGTGCGTCCGACCTGTCCCCTGCCGGCAGCGCCGCGCTCGAGCTTATCTCCGTCGGTGTCAAGGAAGGGAGAGAGAACATGACCCATTTGGTTTCCGGGCTTTGGAAGCTGCTGGCGGTGGCTGTGGTGGTCGTCGCTTTTGCCGGCGCCCCGGCCCTTGCCCAGACCGGGACCGCGGCCCCGGCCGAGGTGCCGGAAGGCGAGGAGTTCATCAGCTGGGATACCCTGATCGTCGGCTGCGCCGCCGGCGGGTTCTCGGCCGGTGTCGCGGCGGTGCTGCCGCTTTTGACCAGCTATGCCGAAGGCGGCCCGACCACCGTCACCAGCGGTCTTTTGGGCGCGTGGGCCGGTCTCGGCTGCATGGTCGGCGTCTGGGCCGGCATCATCGCGATCGGCACCGCGATGCTTTTGGACTCGGGCGGTGGCTCGACCACCACCGAGGTGGCGGTCGCCGGCTGAGGCAGGCCAGCGGGCTTCGGCAGACGCGATCTCCCTGCCGGGCGCACCCTTGGTCGGACCGGTCCAGACATCCGGACCGACCCGACCAGAGGGCGCCCGGCCAGGGCGACCGCTTGGCCGGATCGCCGCCAACCCTTCCGCGACCTCTTCGTCCGCGACCTCTTCGGATGTGGACGCCAGCCCGGGGCGATGCCCTTGCGGCTGTTTTTTTGCCGAGTCCAGCGCAGCACCGTGAGGTCGGCGGTCGCTTTCGATTTGTGTTCCGGTTGGGGTTCGTGCCCCAACCTAAGATGGTACCGTACCCGTAGGCTGGGGTGTGAACCCCAACGATGCGGATTGCGGGACCGGGCCGTCGGTTTCCGTCTAGTTTCAGTAACGTTTTCGTCGCAGGGTGAGAGGCCGCAAACCGGATGCGGCGGACCACGGGCGACGGGAGGGCGCGCGGGTGGCCGAGTGGCCGTCTCATGTGACGGTGTTCGAAGTCGGGCCGCGCGACGGCCTGCAGAATGAACCGGGCGAGGTTGGGCTCGAGGTCAAGCTCGGCCTGATCGAACGGCTGGCGGACGCCGGGCTGACCGCGATCGAGGCCGGTGCGTTCGTCTCGCCGAAATGGGTGCCGCAGATGGCCGACTCCGGCGCCCTCTATCAGCGCTTGGTCCGGCGCCCGGGCGTGCGCTATCCGGCGCTGGTGCCCAACGAGATCGGGCTCGCCCGGGCGATCGAGGCCGGGGTGACCGAGGTCGCGGTGTTCGCCTCGGCGAGCGAGACCTTCAGCCGCAAGAACATCAACTGTTCGATCGAAGAGAGTTTCGCCCGCTTCGCGCCGGTGTGCGCGACCGCGCGCGCCCACGGTCTGGACATACGCGGCTACGTCAGCTGCGCGCTCGGCTGCCCGTACCAGGGCGCGGTCGCACCGGGCGCAGTCGCTGCAGTGGCGGCGCGGCTGGTCGCGCTCGGCTGCACCGAGGTCTCGCTCGGCGACACCATCGGGGTCGGAACGCCGCGCCAAGCGTTGGCAATGGCCGACGCCGTGCTCGAGCAGGTCCCGGCGGAGCGGTTGGCGCTGCATTTCCACAACACCTACGGGCAGGCGTTGGCCAACATCTACGCGTGTCTGTCGCGCGGGATCGCAGTGGTCGACAGTGCGGTCGGCGGGCTCGGCGGGTGTCCCTATGCCTCGGGCGCGAGCGGCAACGTCGCGACCGAGGATGTGTTGTACATGTTGGACGGGCTCGGGATCGTGACCGGGGTCGATCTTGATCGGGTGGTGGCGGCTGCGGTCTTTGTTTCTGAAGCGTTGGGGCGGCCGCCCGGTTCGCGCGTTGCGCGGGTCAGGGGGCCGCGCTCCCCGACACCCCCCGACCAGGGGGTGCCCCCTGGACCCGATTAAGGGGGGCAACCAACCTCGCGGCGGCGTCCCGATACCGGCCGCAAGGCCGCTCTGTCTCGGATTTGCGCGATATGACCAAACCCGACACGCACCTCGCCCACGGCGGCCGCGACCCCGCGGCCAACCACGGCATCGTCAACCCGCCCGTCTACCACGCCTCGACGGTGCTGTTCCCGACCCTGGACGCGCTCGAGGCGCGCACCCGCGACCGCTTCCGCGGCGTCTACTACGGCCGCTTCGGCACGCCCACGAGCTTCGCGCTCGAACACGCGGTCGCCGAGCTCGAGGGCGGCCACGGCGCGGTCACCGCGCCGTCCGGGCTGGCGGCGATCACCACCGCCTTGCTCGGCTTCACCGGGGCCGGTGACCATATCCTGGTGACCGACAGCGTCTATTCGCCAACCCGGGACTTCTGCGACCATATGCTGGCGCGCAACGGCGTGACGGTCGAGTACATCGACCCGCGCTGCGGCGCCGCGATCGGGGACCGGCTGCGGCCGGAAACCAGCGTGGTGTTCCTCGAGTCGCCGGGGTCGTTGACCTTCGAGCTCCAAGACGTGCCGGCAATCGCGGCGGTGGTGCGCGCCAAACCCGGCCGCCCGGCGACCATCATGGTCGACAACACCTGGGCGTCGCCGTTGTACTGCCGGCCGCTGGCGCTTGGCGCCGACATCTCGATCCACGCCGCGACCAAGTACATCGTCGGCCACTCCGACGCCATGCTCGGCCTGATCGTGTGCAACGAGGCGAGCTACGACACCATCCGCCGCGCGGCGGTGCGTCTCGGCACCTGCGCCGGCCCGGACGATGTCTGGCTTGGCCTGCGAGGCTTGCGCACCCTGTCGGTTCGTCTGGCGCGTCATTGGCAGTCCGGGCTTGTGCTCGCCGAGTGGCTTGCCGGCCAGCCCGAGGTCGTGCGGGTGATCCACCCGGCGCGGCCCGACCACCCCGACCACGCCTTGTGGCAGCGCGATTTCACCGGTGCGAGCGGCCTGTTTGCGATTGTGCTCGACGCGATACCGCGGCCGGCGCTGGCGGCGCTGGTCGATGGGTTGCGGCTGTTCGGGATCGGCTACAGTTGGGGCGGGTTCGAAAGCCTGATCCTGCCTGCCGACCCGGCGAAAGTGCGCAGCGCGACCGACTGGCAGGCACCCGGACCGCTGGTTCGCCTGCATGCCGGGCTCGAAGACGTCGGCGACCTGATCGGCGACCTCGAGGCCGGGTTCGCGCGCCTGCGCACGGTCGGTCGTTGATCTCGAGGCGCGAAATGTTGATCTGAATCAAATCGTTCGCAACCGAAATGCCCTATCGTCTCCTGGTCTCTAACCCTCCCTGTCATCACTTCGGGCCGGGCCGCAACTGACGCGGTCCGGCCCGTTTTTCTGTCGCGATACCGGGGACGGCGCCGATCAAGGCGCGCCGGCGCCGGCGCCGACGCGGGCCTCGAGCTGGGCTTGGCGCGCGCTCAGCATGTCCTCGAGCTCCTTGATCCGGCCGAACAACAGGTCGATCAGGCGGACCTCGGCGGCCTTTTCGACCTGGTTGCGCAAGAGGGTCAGGGTGTCGTGACAGGTCTTGAGATCGATCGCGGCGCGCTCGCGGACCTGGGCCGACAGCTGGTTTCGGAAGGTCCGAAGGTAGATCGTCCACACCCGAATGGTTTCGCGCACCGACGACAAGGTGTTGACCGCGCCGGAGGTGGCATCGCCGTTCAGGGTCCACAAGCGCCGATCGATCTCGTGGCCCTGAAACACCCGGATGCCGAGCTCGCGGCCAAGTTGGATCTGATCGTCCTTGTCGCAGTGCATGAACGCCGCCATGCAGCCGGCCTGCTGAGCGTCGCCCAGGGCCGGCAGATCGCGGCTGTTGCTGTCGACGAAGCTGCCGGCATCGAACTTGATCATCTTGGCCTTGAGCCGCCCGATGTCGATCAGGCCGAGCCGCGCCGGGTCCATCCAGTCGATGCAGATCGTGGCACCGTTGCTGGTCAACCTGTCCACTTGAGAGAAAAAGCCGTCCAAATTGGCCACGATGTCGAACAGCCGGAACTCCAGGATCAGGTTGCGGAACCGGGCGCCGAACATGTCTTCGAACCGGGCAAATTCGGGGCTGGTCAAGGATTGGACATTGATGTTGATCGCCGCGGTCTGGTTGAGGAAATCGCCCTTGTAGCACAAGCTGCGCAGGAAGAACCGGTCCATGACCGCGGTCAATTCGGAGAACACGCTGGCATTTCCCCAGCTGTAGACATTGGGCAGCAGGAAACGCTGAATATTACTCATGCTAGTATACCACTCGGCGGCGAATACCTGCAGTCGCTCGGTGGTATCGAAATAGGCCAGCCGTTGGCTGGTGATCATCAGGTCGAAGAACATTTCCGGGCCGATCCCCTTCAGCCCGTCGGCGACGAAGGGAATATGCTCGAGCGCCAGGATGGTTTTTTGAGGATCCGGGGTGTTCCGCTCGGCCACCGCAGCCGCGGTGGCGGCCGCCTCCGGCGTGCTCTCGGCGGTCGGCAGGTGATGGTTCGGGGTCGGCCGGTTTGCGGTCAGGATCTCTTGGATGCGCCGCAGCCGGTTCTGCGCCTCCTCCCGCGCCCGCGCGACATCGATGACATGGAACAGGCGGCGCTGGTTGACATTGTTGACCGCGGCCGGAAAATACTTCGAAATGACCGACATCACCCGGATCTTGAATTCGGCGATCTGGCCGATCGAGTTGTACGGGTTCATGTCAAAAATAACGATAAAAAGATTGCCAGTAACAGGAAAAAAAGACATCGGTGACCGCTGCATCGGGTCGTAAAGTAGGTTGAATTCATCCTCGGCCTCGGACTGAACCGTGCTGGACACATTGCACAGCCGAAGGATCGCTTTCTTGATTTCTTCGGCGAATGCGCCACCCGGCTCATTGGTTGCGTCTGATACCGCCTTGAGATTGAGGGTCATCATGAAATATTGCGCCATCGGCGCACTGTTGAGCTTCTTTATGATATTTTCAATGATGACCATACCCGATGTCCCCGCGCCGAAACGGCAGTGCCGGCACGATCGGTTCGCCCGTTCAGGGGCGGCCGCCGGGACGACGGGCGCGGCACCGATAGAACACCGGGGCCGTCACCTCTGCCCGCGTCAGCGTACCGTCAACCCTTGTGGGCGAACAATCCCCTAATGCGTCTGTCGGGGTTTGACCTCGGTTGATCCGGTGGATTGGGCGGCCAGAAGCACCGCGAGCGCGCAGCTTGCACGCCGGGTTCGGGCGTCGTCTGCGCGGCTGGTCAGGATGATCGGCACCCGGGCGCCCAGGACGATGCCGGCGCCCTCGGCATTGGCCATAAAGGACAGCTGTTTGGCAACCATGTTGCCGGATTCGAGGTCGGGCACCACCAGGACGTCGGCGTGGCCGGCAACCGGGGACACCAGCCGCTGGCGTTGCGCCGCTTCGGCGCTGATCGCGGTGTCGAGGGCGAGCGGGCCGTCGAGACGGGCGCCAACGATCTGGCCGCGCTCGGCCATCTTGCACAGCGCGGCGGCGTCGAAGGTCGACGGGATGCGCGGGTCGATCCGGTCCGACGCCGATAGAAGGGCGACCCGCGGCAACGCGATTCCCAAGGCGTGGGCAAGGTCGATCGCGTTCCGGCAGATATCGACCTTGTCCTCGAAGCTCGGCTCGATGTTGATCGCGGCGTCGGTGATCACCAGCGGCCGCGGGAATCCCGGCACCGTCATGACGAACCCGTGGCTGATCCGGCGCTCGGTGCGCAGGCCGGCCGCGCGTCGGACCACGGCCCCCATCAACTCGTCGGTGTGCAGGCTGCCTTTCATCAAAGCCGAGACCTCACCGGCATGGGCCAGGCGAACGGCGGTGTCGGCGGCGGCATGGCTGTGTTCGACCGCGACGAGTGTCGCGGCGCCGAGATCGAGCCCGGCTTGGTCGGCGACGGCGCGCATGCGCGCCTCGGGCCCGATCAGGACCGGGTGGATCAGACCTTCGGCGGCGGCGTCGAGCGCGCTCCGGAGCGACATCTCGTCGCATGGGTGGACCACCGCGACCGCGAGCGGCGCGCGCCCGGCGCAACGCGCGACCAGACTGGCGTGGCCGTCGCTGCGGATCATCTGGACTTCGGGCAGCACGGTGCGCCGGCGTCGGACTTTCTCGTCGGGTGCGATCACCTCGGCGATGCCGGTGATCAGATCGTCGCCGTCCTGGTTGGCGCAGTGGCAGTCGAAGTGGACGATCCGCTTGTCGGGTCGGGTGTCGCGCACCCGCACCCGCGCGGTCACGGTGTCACCGACCCGGATCGGTCCGTGATAGCGCAGCTGTTGGCTGAGATAGATCGTCCCGGGCCCCGGCAGCTTGGTCCCGAGCACTGCCGAGATCAAGGCGCCGCCCCACAGTCCGTCGCCGATCGCGGGCGCCCGTCCGGGTTCGCCGGGGCCGTCGTCGCGTGACGGCGCGGTGTCGCCGGTGACCGCGCCATACACCTCGAGGTCGCGCCGGTCGAGACGACGGGTCAGACTGGCGCTCTGGCCGACCACCAACTCGTCGAACGTGACATTCTCGAGATCGTCCGCCTCGCCGTAGCGCGCGCCGCCCGAGGGTTCGCTCATGACCGTCGCTCCTGATCACGCCCCGCCGTCCGCCGCCGCTGGGCCGAAAGCGGATCCCTTGGACATGATCGCGCACGCGCATCCTGTCCAGCCTGATCGCCCGCCGTGCGACCCGCCTGCGACATTCGTTCCCGGCGTCCCCGACGGCGCGGCCGTGATCGCCCGCGGGGTCCGTCGGGCCCTGGCCGACCAGGGCGTGGCACGGAGGGGCATACGGCGGCACGGGTGGCAACCGCCGCCGCCGTCGGCCCCCCTCTAGCCCCCCACGTGCCGTGGGGGAACGACTTGCCCCCGCCTTGCGGCGGGCGGGCCGCGTCGCGGCCGAAGGGCGGTGGGGACCTAACTGGGGTCCAGGGAGCAACTCCTGGTCGGGGGGTGTCGGGGGGTGACCCCCCGACCTTGGGGGCACCAGCCCCCAAAACCGTTTCAACAGGCACCGACGGCGGTCAAGAGCCCTCAATCAAACGGCCACAGCGCCTCGCGATACCACCAATCGCCGATCAGGGCGCCGCCAACCAGGCCGAGCACCGAGCCCATGCCGCCACCGAGCAGGCTGTCGAGCACCAACAGTCCGGCGACCGCGCCGACGCCGACCGCGATCAGATGCTCGGTGGTCATATCGCTGATGCTCCGGCCGCCGGCCGCGACCGGGATCAGCTGGCCGTAGCTGTGATCCAACTGGCCATAGGCGCGTTCCGCCTGGGCGCGCGCCGGCGCGGGGTTGAGCGCGACCAGCGCGGCCAACGCCACGATCATCGACAACACCAGGGTCTTCATGTCTCCCTCCGGGTCATTCGGGTCGGTTGGCACCGCGCGGCGCGGAAACGCCATGGCGCGGTGGGACGCACGCTGTCGGCCGTCGATTTTGGTCTTGATCCGCGTGTCTTGTGACACGGTCCATTCAGCGGACGCGCGTATCCAGTCGCGCACTCTATCGGGCGCGGTGGATCAAATGAAACCGGGGCGTTATGGGGTCGCGGTCGCTGGCGCGCGGGCGCGCTGTTGCGGACACACCGGGCGGGCGCGACCGGCGCCGCGTCGGCCTTACGGCAAGGCGGGGTCGAGCCGGCCGCCGATCCGCATCGGCGCGACGCGCCGGGCGAGCCCGGTGTCGGGGTCGGTGTCGAGCAACAGGCCGCACACCGTCGCCTCGCCCTCGGCCGGGGTCATCCGTTCGGTCGGCATCCGGCGCACGAACCGCGCGACCGACAGCTCCTTCTTCATTCCGATCACGCTGTCGTAATCGCCGCACATCCCGGCGTCGCTCAAATAGCCGGTGCCGCGCGCCAAGACCTGATGGTCGGCGGTCGGGACATGGCTGTGGGTGCCGACCACCAGGGACGCCCGGCCGTCGACGAAATGGCCCATCGCCATTTTTTCGCTGGTCGCCTCGCCGTGAAAATCGATGATCGCCGCCGCGACCCCGGTGCCGATCGGGTGCTGGCGCAACACCCGATCGACCGCCGCGAACGGATCGTCGCCCGGGTCCATGAACAACCGGGCCAGCACGTTGATCACCAGGACCCGTCCGCCGCCGGCCGCCCCGAACAGCGCGGCACCGCGCCCGGGCGTGCCCTCGGGCAGATTGAGCGGCCGCAGGACGTAGCTCAGCCGGTCGATCGCGGCGATCATGTCGCGTTGGTCCCAGACATGATTGCCGAGTGTCAGACAGTCGATCCCGGCGGCGAGGAGCTCGGCCGCGATTTTTTCGGTAACACCGTAGCCGCCGGCGGCGTTTTCCGCGTTCGCGATCACGAACGCGGGAGCGTAGCGGTCGCGCAAGGTCGGCAAGTGGCGGAACACGGCGTCGCGCCCGGTGCGGCCGACGATGTCGCCGAGGAACAGGATGCGCATCGCGTCAGACCTCGACCGCCGCCGCTGCGGGGTCGGCTGTGACGGGTCGGAAGCCGTCCCGGTCGGTCAAAAGTGCGTCGAGCCGCTGGTCGCACGGCCCGACCGGCAGATGGTCCCAGGCCTGCGTATCGAACCCGACGCCGACCGCGAGCACCGCGGGGCCGGACGCGCGCAACGCCGCCAGGGTGCGGTCGTAATAGCCGCCGCCCTGGCCGAGCCGGGCGCCGGCGCGATCGAACGCGAGCAGCGGCACCAACAGCACGGTCGGCCGCAGGCTCGGCGCCGCCGACATCGGTGCGGCGATGCCGTGATCGCCGATGATCAGCCGATCGCCCGGCGCCCAGCGGCGGAACAGGAGCGGCCGACCGGCACCGACCACACATGGCAGTGCGCAGGTGACCCCGTCGGCGCCAAGCCCGACCAACAACGGACGAATGTCGAGCTCGCTGCCGACCGGCCAATAGCCGGCGAGCACCGGCGGCTCGGTCCGCCCGGTCGCCGCACGGGCGAGCGCGGTCACCAGCGCCGCGTGACCCAGCCGGGCCACGGCGGCCGGTGCCTCCGGGCGCGCGCGCGCGGTCGCGATCCGCCGCGCGCGCGCGAGCCGCCGCAGCGCCGCCTTTTGGCGGGACAGGCTGTCGCCATCCGAACGTTCGACCGGCACCGCCGCGCAACACCGGGTCACGGCGGCACCGACCCGGCGCGCGCCGGTCCCGGCGACCTGGTGCCGGGTCGGATGATGACGGGGGACGAGGAGGGGGCCGCTTCGGCCGTTGGCATTAGCGCTGATCCTCCGCGGCCTGCACTTGCAGGTGGGCGCCGTGATACCGAGACCAGGATCCCGGCAGGGACAGCTCCCGAGAGAAGAAGCTATCGGCCCCGGGGATTAAACCGCCTGACGCACCGCGCAGCGCCCTCCGGCCCCAAATTTAGGTGCGCTCGAGCCGTTCGGCAATATCGTCCAACCGTTCGGTCAGGCGATCGACCGCCGCGACCATGCCGGCATCGTCGCTGCCGGCCGCCGGGGTCGCGGACGCTTCGGCACGCGCCGCCGCCAGCGCGTCGGTCAACTCGACCACCTCATCCGCGAGCATCAGGGCGGCGATCGCGAGCAGCTGGCTCTCCCCGACGACATTGCCACCGGCGTTCGCGGTGATCTCGGTCAGGCGTCGGTTGACCAGGGCGCCGAGGCGGGTGAGGCGCGGTTCTTCGCCCTCGGCACAGTGGACCGGATAGGTGCGTCCGTTCAAGGTGACATCAACCCGCGGCATCCTTCCTGGTCCTCACGGCTCCAACACGGCGTTCAGCCGGGCGATCGCGCCGTCCAGCCGCTCCGACACCTGCTCGGCGGCGGCAAGCGCGCGGGCGTGGCGGCCACGTGCGTCTTCGGCGGCGCGCCGCAGCGCCTCGCGGTCGCGGTCGACCGCGGCTTCGCGCACATCGACCGCCGCCGCGACCCGCGCGACGGCGTGTTCCAACCGCGCCATCGCGTCCGCCAACGACGCCATCGGTCGCGCTGCTCCCTTCCTTGATGCGACACCCGACGGACGCTAGCCACCGACCCGACGTCGGTCAAGGCGTGCCGAAACCGGAGGGTGCGCGTCGCGTGTACCCGGGGTCGGCGGGACGCCGATCTCCCCACCTATCCGCCGCGGGGTCGGGCTTCGGCCGCCCCGGGGGGCGTGCGGCCGACCCGCCACGGTTGAGGTAGTGCCGGATCAACGCGACCGCCTCGGGCCCGTCCCAGTCGGCGTCGCCGGCGAGCCGGCCGAGCTCGCGGCCGGCCGGGTCGATCAGCACCGTGGTCGGCAGGCCGCGCATACCGAGCGCCCGCGGCGCCGCACCGGCCGGGTCGACGCCGACCGGCAGCTCGGTCAACCCCTGGCGTGCCAGGAACGGCGCGACCGCATAGGCGCCGCCGCGGTCGATCGCCACCGCGCGCACCGCAAAGCGGTCGCCGCCGAGCCGCGCGGCGAGCCGCGCCAGCGTCGGCAGTTCGGCGACGCAGGGCGCGCACCAGGTCGCCCACAGGTTGAGCAGGACATGGCGGCCGGCCAGATCAGCCAGCCGTTCCGGCGTGCCGTCGAGCCGCGACCATCCGAACGCTGCAATCGGTGTCGGCGGGTCTGTCGGGGTGAACCGCGCCATTGGTCCGTCGAGCGGCGGCGGCGCGGCGGGGTCGGCGTCAGTCGCACCTGCCGGCGCACTCCAGGCCCACCAGGCGACCCAGGCCAGACACGCCAGCACGGCGCGGCGCCCGCGCCGGGGTGGACGGGGGATCGAGGTCTCGGTCATTGTGTCGGTCGCCTCATGCGCTGCGCGCTCCACGGAACCAAGTGTGCCGTTTGCCGATGACCGCCGATCCCGATCCCACCGCCGCGCCGCCCGACACCCCCGACCCGGCCGCGCCGAACCGCCTGTGGGGTGGCCGCTTCACCGGCGGCCCGTCCGAGATCATGGAACGGATCAACGCCTCGATCGGCTTCGACCGGCGGTTGGCCGGTGAGGACATCGCGGCCTCGAAGGCGCATGCGGCGATGCTGGTCCGCCAGGGCATCCTCACGCCCGCCGACGGCCAGCAGATCGCCGAGGGGCTCGACCGCATTGCCGGGGAGATTGCCGCCGGCAGCTTCGTGTTCAAGGCCGCGCTCGAAGACATCCACATGAATATCGAGGCGCGGTTGGCCGAGCTGATCGGGCCGGCGGCCGGGCGGTTGCACACCGCCCGGTCGCGCAATGATCAGGTCGCGACCGATTTCCGCTTGTGGGTGCGCGGCGCGCTCGACCGGCTCGATGCCGATCTGCGGGCGTGGCAGGAGGCGTTGATCGACCGGGCCGAGGCGCACGCCGACCTGGTGATGCCGGGTTTCACCCATCTGCAGCCGGCGCAGCCTGTGACCTTCGGCCACCATCTGCTCGCCTATGTCGAGATGGCCGGGCGCGACCGCGACCGGGTACGCGCGGCGCGCGCGCGGCTCGACGAGTGTCCGCTCGGCGCGGCGGCGCTCGCCGGCACCTCGTTCGCGATCGACCGCGACTGGACGGCGGCCGCGCTCGGCTTTGCGCGGCCGACCGCGAACTCGATCGACAGCGTGTCGGACCGCGATTTTGCGCTCGACTATCTTGCGACCGCGACGATCGCTGCGACCCACCTGTCGCGGCTGGCCGAGGAGCTGGTGTTGTGGAGCGCACCGGCGTTCGGCTTCGTGCGCTTGAGCGACGCGTTCGCGACCGGCAGCTCGATCATGCCGCAAAAACGCAACCCCGACGCGGCGGAGTTGGTGCGGGCCCGGGTCGGCCGGGTCGCGGGCGCGCTGGTTGCGCTGGTCACCGTGCTGAAGGGCCTGCCGCTCGCCTACGCCAAGGATTTGCAGGACGACAAGGAACCGGTGTTTGCGGTCCACGACGATCTGGCGCTGTGCCTGGCGGCGATCACCGGCATGGTGCGCGACCTGACCCCGGTGCCCGCGGCGATGCGCGCCGCCGCCGCGGGCGGCTACAGCACCGCGACCGACCTTGCCGATTGGCTGGTCCGCGTGCTCGGCATGCCGTTCCGCGAGGCCCACGCGGTGACCGGGCGAATCGTCCGGCTGGCCGAGGCCAGCGGCGTCGATCTGGCCGACCTGCCTCTGGCCGCGATGCAGGAGATCGAGCCGCGGATCGACACAGGTGTGTTCTCGGTGCTCAGTGTCGAGGCGTCGGTTGCGAGTCGCACCAGCTACGGCGGCACCGCGCCGGCGCAGGTGCGCGCGGCTGCGGCGGCGGCGCGGGCGCGCCACCTCGGCGCACTGCCGCCGGTCGATCGCGTCGGGTGACGCGGGGGAGCGGCCGGAGGGGGGTCAGTCCTCCCAGTCTTCGGCGTCGTCGGCTTTGAGCAGGTCGACCAGACGCGACACGCGCCCGGAGGCGGTGCGGCCGAGGTGGCCGGCGACCGGGTCGTCCGAGCTGAGCCACGACCGCGCATCGACCAGTTCGGCGCGGGTGGCGCCGGTTGCGATGATGCTGGCGATCTTCATATCGTCGAGCGGCCCGCAGATCGCGATCACCTGGTCGCGGGTGAGCGGCGGCGGGCGGTGGGCGTGACCGGACATCAGTGGTGCCTCCTGGTTGAACCCTGATACCATCGGCGCCGGGTCCGGGCGACGGCCGCCGCCGGCCCTCGGGCGGCTTGGCAGAGCGCCCCCGCGGGTGACGACCTCCGCCGCAAATAAGGGGCGGGTCGCGCCGAATGCAAGACCGCAGGGCCGGGAGCCGTCCGTGCGCGATCGGCCGCGCGAGACGCGATGCGGACGGTCCTGGCGCGCATCACGCCGGTGGCGAAAGGCCGTTGAAGCGATGTACGTCCAGGGACAGGCGGAGCACCGGCTGGCCGACGAGATTCACCGCCTGATCGACGGTCTGCCGGCGGCGGCGGTGCGCCGCTTGTACGACGATCTTGCGGCGGCGACCGGCGTCGATCCGGACACCGATCGCGGCCAGTTCTTGCGCGCATTCCTGATCAGACATCTGAACCAGCGCCGGCCCCATCGGACGCGCCGCCTGTTCACCCGCCTGGTCGAGCCGTTCCTGATCAGCGATCCGGTGTTGGCCCACGCCGATCGCGCGGTCCCCGGTGCGATCCAGCGGATCGATGCCGGCGGTCTGTGGCACGCGCTGGCCGACCAGGTGTTTCCGACCGCCCAACGGGAGGTCCAGGCGACCCTCGACCGGCTGGCGGCCGACCGCTTGCTTGACGAGATACTGGACAGCCCCGAGGTGGTCGGCCTGCAGACGGCGTTGCGTGACACGGCGATCACGTTTCTGACGCAGGTGGCGGACCGGCCGGACCTGCACAGGCAGTTTTTGGTGCGGGTGCACCAGGGGCGGCGCGACGAGGCGGTGCGCGGCGGCGACCCGCATCTGCCGCGGTTGGACGGTCGCTGGTTTGCCTTCCTGATCGAGGCGCTGCGGGGTGGACGCCTGTGCGCACCGCTGATCGATCAGGAACTGGCGACGCTTGCCGATCTTGCCGGAGACCCGGCGGCCGAAGCCGATCGCCTGGGTGCGGTGGTCGACGGGTTTGAACGCCGCGGCCTGTGCCGCGATCCGTCGATGGCGCTTGCGGTGCCGTACATCCTGCTCAATCGCGCGCGGCGGTTTCAGGCGATCGGGCGGTTTCTCGCGGTCGGCGTCGGCGGGTCCGGCAGCCCCGACCCGGCGGGGGCGGCGGCCGAACGGCGCGCGAGTTCGGCCGCCGCGTTGCTCGATGTCTTGGTCGGGCACATTCAGGCGTCGTGCACGGCGGCCGTGGTGATGTTGTCGTCCGCGATCGACCTTGCCGCGGTGCGCCGTGGCGCGTTGATCCGAGTCGCGGCGGAAGATGCGCGCCGGCTCGACGCCTTGGTGTCGGATCTCGGACAGCAACTCGACGCCGCGCGCGCCGCGGGCCTGATCGGTCCGAACGGCACGCTGTCGGGCGTCGCGGCAACCTTGCCGGCGCCGGCGCGCGAGGGGGTATCGACCCGGCTCGAGGAAGCGTGGATCGAGCTCACTCATCTGGTCGGGATGCGGGTGTTGCCGGCGGTGTCGACTCGGGTCCTGGCGGCCGTGCGGTCGCTCGATCGGTCGGTTGAGGATTTCGATGATCTGGTGTGGTTGATCGGGGTCGGTCGGCGGCTCGAGCGGCTGTCGGAGCGGCGGTATCGACCGGCCTTGGCGTTGCGGCTGTGGCGGTCGTTCGTCGCCGAGCAGGTGCGCGGCATGGTGCACGACCTGGTGCGCGCTGCGGTGCAGCCCGATCCGGAGCGGGCGTTCGCCCATCTGATCCGGCTCGACCGGCTGGTGCGGGCCCAAGACCAGGAGCTGGCGCAGCTGACCGACCCGACCCGGCCGGTGTTGGTGCATTGGATCACGCACGGTTTTCGGACCTGCGACCCGTTGCGCCCGGACGGCACGGCGCTGGTGCGCGCGCTGCTGTATCGCGCGCGCTCGATCGCGCTTCGGACCGGTGGCGTGTTGGCCCCGCCGTTGGCGGCGCTGATCGCCGAGGCCGAGACCACCGGCGTCATTGGGACCGCCGCGGCGGCGCCGGGCCTGGGGCGCTGACCGGTTAGCGGTCGCGCGCCGATTGTTCTTGGTGTCGGCCGGCGCGCGGATCGAGCAGCGGCGGTGGCGGCGGCCGGTCGTCCGGGGCCTCGACCGGGGGCCGGCGATCGCTGAGGCGGCGGAAATAAGTCAAGACGAACACCCGCAAGGCCGAGGTCAGCGTGCCGGCATATTCGGTATTGGCGACCAGCTCACACAGCTCCTGCGGGGTCTTGCCTTCGCGATCGGCGATCGCACGCAAGCCCTCAAAGAACGCACGCTCCAGGCGGACCGTGGTACGCCGGCCGTTGATCCGCAGATTGATCAAGACCATGCTGGTCTCTGGATGGGGTGTCTCCGGTGTCATGGCAATTCCGGCTCATCGCCCGGTCCGGACCGCGTCCGGGGTGTCACCGACGCGACCCCGGTCGGCCGAGATGCCGGTCAGCCGTCTTTGCCGCAGACCGGTCGGCACTGCCCCCACGCGTTTCATTCTCGGGCGCCCCTCTGTCCGGGAACGGCGGTTGCGCTCGTCGGCCGCCCGCCGGCCGGGTCGGCAGCCGTCGCATTTCGCGAAATTGTCCATGGCGTCCGCTGCCGGTGCAAGGGGATCACGGTACACATCGCGAAAGTTTGTGTACAGCTGATGCTCGGCAATCGGCCCGTCGCGGACGCCATCCTGGTCGTCAGGTATTCGGGTCGGCCGATCGGGGTTTCGCCAAGCGCGTCGTCGTCCATCCACCAGGCTCCAGCCCCCAGCAGGTTCCGGGTCCGGGTGCGGCGCCGCCGTCGGATCAGATGGCGCGATCCCCGACGCACAGGTTAGAACGGTTCGATACCGAGCGGCAAAGGCCATGTCAAGAAAAGCGCGATTGCGCCAACACGCGCATAAATTTTCGTCCACATTGTCGACCGTCCGGCGCGCTGTTTCGCGCGCGTTCTTGTCGCTCGAGTGGTACCATATCACGTGTCACGTGTCGAACACGGAAAGTCATCAGAGTCGGCCGGTCGTGATCCGGCGTTTGTTTCGGCTCCGCCCTTGGCACCCGCCGATCCCGGTCAACCGACCACAAGCGGGATGCGTCGGGCAGTGCGCCGGTCGATCCGGCGAAGCAATGGACCATGATGCTGGTCCCGGTTGTCGCGTGCTGGCTGGACGCGGGTGCCAGACCGATGGCGGGACCGAATTTCACGGTTTACGGGATATCGCGTCATTTAGTAATCGGCGAGGTTGTGCGTGACGATCCCGGCACCGGATCGACTCGGCGATACTCGCGCAAGTCGTGGGTCTACCCGACCATTGTCCGGTTTTCACCGTTGCGCGGGCTCTGCGACCGCACTCGGTTGCGAGGTCAGAATTGTGGTGATTTCGACCCGCGCCGCGGGGGTGCGGGGGTCGGCGGGTCGGGCGCCGTGGCGGCGCGGACCCGCAGGCCAGCGAGATAATCATCGAGAAAGCTCGCGACGAGAACATCGAGGCTGTCGGGCGAGATCAGGGCGAGCTTGTCGGTCTGGCTGAGCGAACACAAGCCGTGCAGCCCGGCCCACAAGGCGCGCGCCGCGCGCGCCCGCGCGGCCTCGTGCCCGGGCCCGAGGATCTCCGTCAGCGGGGCTTCGATCAGCGCGAACAGGGCCACGATCTGCGCGGCGTAGCCGGGGGGCAGCGCGACCTCGCGGGTCGGCCGGTGGTCGAACAGCGCGTTCCACAGGTGGCGTGACCGGGTGGTAAACGCGACATAGGCCGCCGCCAGCGCGTGCAGGCGGGCGTCCGGGGGGGCGTCGGGCGCCCGCGGCTGGGCTGCGGTCAAATGGTGGTGGAGATGCGCGAGCGTGCGCGCGTTGACCTGGACGATCAGATCGTCGAGATGGGCAAAGACGTTGTAGACGGTGCCGACCGAATAGCCGGTCTGGGTGGCGAGGCGGCGCGCGGTCAGCGCCGCGACGCCGTCGGCCGCGATGATCGCGGTTGCCCGGTCGAGCAGAAGGCCCTTCAGCTCGGCCGGACTGTGGTCGCTGCGCCGGCCCATCGCGGCGCCGATCAGTGGCGGAAATGACGCAGGCCGGTCACCACCATGGCGATCCCGCAGGCGTCGGCGGCCGCGATCACCTCGCCGTCGCGCATCGAGCCGCCGGGCTGGATCACCGCGGTCGCCCCGGCTTCGGCCGCCGCGACCACGCCGTCAGGGAATGGGAAAAAGGCGTCCGACGCGCACACGCAGCCGGCGAGCATGTCGGGCTGGGTCTCGGTCGCCTTTTGGACCGCAAGCCGCACGCTGTCGACCCGGCTCATCTGCCCGGCGCCGACCCCGATGGTCGCGCCTGCGCGCGCGAGCACGATCGCGTTCGAGCGGACGTGTTTGGCGACCCGGTCGGCGAACAGGAGATCGGCGATCTCGAGGTCGGTCGGCGCGCGGACGGTGACGACCGTGAGGTCGGCGGCGGTGGTGCGGGCGGCGTCGCCGGTTTGGACCAAAACGCCGCCCGCGACCGTGCGCAGCTGGCGGGTTGGGGCGGCGCGGTCGGGCAAGGCCCCGGTCGCGAGCAGGCGCAGGCCGGTCTTGGCGGCGAGCGCGGCGCGGGCGTCATCGGTGATCTCGGGCGCAATCACGACCTCGACGAACAGCCGGGCGATCGCCGCGGCGGCCGCGCCGTCGAGCGGCCGGTTGGCCGCGACGATGCCGCCGAACGCGCTGACCGGGTCGCCGGTGCGCGCGCGCGCGAACGCGGTTGCGAGATCCTCGGCCTCGGCAACGCCGCACGGGTTGGCGTGCTTGATGATCGCGATCGCCGGGCGGTCGAACTCCGCAACCAATTCGAAGGCGGCGTCGGCATCCTGAAGATTGTTGTAGCTGAGCGCCTTGCCCTGGAGCCGGTGGGCGGCGGCGACCCCGGGGCGGGTGGCGCCGGTGTGGTAGAGCGCGGCCGCTTGATGCGGGTTTTCGCCGTATCGCAGGGTCAGGTCGCGGCGTGCGACCAGGGTCAGGGTCGCCGGCAGCTCGGCCGTGTCTGTGGTGTCGGCGCCGGCATGCCCGGTTGCGAACCAGTCGGCGATCGCCGCGTCATAGGCCGCGGTATGGGCGAACGCGCGCGCCGCGAGGTGACGGCGCAGCGCAGGCGGGACCCCGCCGGTGGCGGTCAGGGCGTCGAGGATCTCGTCGTAATCGCGCGGGCTGGTCGCGACCACGACGTCCGGGTGGGCCTTGGCCGCGGCGCGGATCAGGGCGGGGCCGCCGATGTCGATCGCCTCGATGCAGGCGGCGGGATCAGCGCCGCTCGCGACTCGCTCGGCGAACGGGTAGAGGTTGACCGCGACCAGGTCGATCGGGGCGATGCCGTGGCGGGCGAGTGCCGCCATGTCCTCGGGCCGGTCGCGGCGGGCCAGGATGCCGCCGTGGATCCGCGGGTGCAGGGTCTTGACCCGGCCGCCCAGCATCTCGGGCAGGCCGGTGACCTCGGCAACCTCGGTGACCGCGAGCCCGGCGTCGCGCAGCACGGCCGCGGTGCCGCCGCTCGAGACGAGCGCGACGCCGCGCTCGGCCAGCGCGCGCGCGAACGCCGCGGCGCCGGTCTTGTCGGAAACGCTGATGAGCGCGCGGGTGATCGGCGCGGCCTCGGTCATTCGTCGGCTGGTCCTTGATTGGGCGATCGGTTTCGGGGTCGGGGGGCGGTCAGGCGCCGTCGTCGCTGCGTTGCAGCGCCCACTTGACGGTGACGCCGAGCGCGCCGGTGGTGCCGCCCAACATGACCTGGACCGAGCGGGTCGGCTCGTCGCCGGTGCCGAAATAGACGCTTTCGCCGAGCTCGAGCGGCTTGCCCGGGGCGCGCAGGTGCCAGGTTGCGCCCGACGGCAGGGTCAGGCGGACGGTGTCGCCGGTTTCCTCGACCGCGGCGTCGACCGCCGGGTGAAGATGGAAGCGGATGATGAAGTCACGGCTTTCGGTGCGGGCACCGTAGGCGGGCTCCAGGATGTCCTCGCCGCGCAGGTCGTCTCCCGTCTGGGACAGCCACAGGCGGCGGCGGTGGCGCAGGCAGAAGCCGCGGGCGTAGCCGTTGTGGCTGGCGACCACCATGGTGGCGTCGTCGAGCTCGATGCGTTCGTTCGCGACCTGGCCGGGCCGGCGGCCGACGCCGCCGTCGGGCAGCACCTCGATCGCGTTGGTCTCGCCGACGATCACGGTCGAATGGGCGGCGCTGGCGGCGAATGCCTCGCGCCACGGTCCGGCCAGCCGCGGGTGGCAGCCGCAGTTGACGATGATCCGGTCCTTGCCGACGCTGGCCTCGAAGCTGAGCAGGCCGGCGTGGGCGCGCGGGTCGGAGCCCGGCGGCGGCGGCGCGCCGACGTCGATCAGGACGACCGCGCGACCGCCGGCCAGGCGTTCATAGCCGGTGTGCGGCGCCGAGCGCAGCGGCCGGCCGCGGCTTTCGACCTGCGCGAGCACGGTGTCGATCACCGTGCGGTCTTCTTCGCGCCCGCCGTTGAACACTGCGAGCCCGCCGTCGCCGTGGCGGAAAAAGCGCAGCATCGGGATCATCCGGTCGATCGCCGCCTGGACCAGCTCGGGCACCTTGGCCCTGGCCGCGCGGAGCGCGGCGCGGATGTCGATCAGGTGGCGCAGCACGATCAGCTGGCGGGTCGGCGAGCGTTCGGCATGGCCGCCGTCGGGCAGGATCTGGCGCGGCAGCTCGTCCTCAAGCAGGCGGAGCGCCAGCGCACGCACCGGCTCGCCGGGGTCGAGGCACAGGCTGCCGTAGACCAGCCCCTTGATCCCGACGATCAGCTGCGGTCCGCTCAGCCGGTCGGCGATCACCCGCGCGAGGTGGCGGGTTTGGCGCGCGAGGCTGTCGAACACGCAGTAGCGGAAGCTCTCGTCGGCGCTGGCCCAGAAAAAGTCGTGGGTTGCGACCCAATTGGCGATCCGGGGGCCGAGCAGGTCGGTGCGCCAGGAAATCTCGGTCCACAGCGCGTTCCACTCGAGCCAGCCGATGATCAAGGTGCGGGCGTGGCGGCGCGCATCGTCGCCGCCAAGCGCGCGCAGGTCGCGCAACCAGTCGAAGGTGTGGAGCTCGTGGTGCCAGCCCGGTGTCGCGCCCTTCGGAAACCAATATTTTTCGGTCAGCGGGTCGCCTTGGACCTGACAACTCTGTCCGGCAAAAATGAAATTTCCAGAAAGTATCTCTTTGCCACGGTCCGCCTTTCCCGGCCAGGGATCGAGCGGCACGGCCGCCAGGGCTTTTACGGTCTTGCCGCCGAGGCTCAGGTTATAGAACGGGCTGCCGTAGGCCAGGGCCCGGACGCCGTTGCCGAGGCGGACCAGGGGGCTGTGGTGACTGGCCATGGCGGAGCGATGATCGACCAATGGGTTCAAGACCTCCTGGTGTTACCAGCTTCGCTGCGGTCTCGCAACCCGTCGGGGGAGGGGTCTCGGGGGCTTCCGCCGGGCGTCAAGGGGCGGCGGCCCCCCCCTTTGCCGCTCTCGTCAGGCGCGCGATGAAGAACCCGTCGCCGCTGTCGGTTCCGCTGCCCGGAAACGTCCGCACGGCGCCGAGGCTTTCGACTGGCACGCCGAGCCCCGCGGTCTCCTCGACCGCGATCGGCAGGGTTTTCAGGGAGTCGTTCCGCCCCAGCAGGGCAGCGATCTGCTCTTCGCCTTCTTCCGGCTGGAGCGAGCAGGTCGCGTAGACCAGCGTGCCTCCGGGCGCCAGTCGCGCGGCTGCCGCGTCGAGCAGTGCTGATTGCCGGTGGGCGGCGGGTGCGAGGTCGCCCGGTCGTTTGAGGTACGGGATGTCCGGGTGGCGTCGGATGGTTCCGGTTGCGGTGCACGGTGCGTCGAGCAGGATCGCCTCTGCCTCGAGCGGCGCGTCCCAGGTGGTCGCGTCGGCGGCGACGATCGATGCCCTGAGCCCGAGGCGTGCGAGGGTGTCGGTGACCCTGGCGAGGCGGTCTTCGGAGAGGTCGACCGCGATGACGTCCGCGCCCGCGGCGGCGAGTTGGGCGGTCTTGCCGCCCGGGGCCGCGCACAGGTCGATGACCGTTCGGGCGGTAACGTTGCCGAGCAGGCGGGCCGGCAGGCTGGCCGCGACGTCCTGGACCCACCAGGCGCCTTCGGCGAAGCCGGGCAGCCGGTCGATCGGTCCGCCGCCGGTCGGCCGGCGGACGGTCAGGCCGTTGGCGAGCGGTGTGCCGCCGAGCCGCGCGGCCCACAGCGCCGGGTCGCGGGGGACCGCGAGGTCGAGCGGCGGCTCGTCGAGGTGGGCGCGGGCGATCCGGGCGGTGCGCGGGCTGCCGTGGGCCCGGCACCAGCTGTGCCACAGCCAGTCGGGGGTGTTGAGGCGGGCGGCGCGGTCGGGGTCGACCGGGCTGTCGGCGGCGGTGGTCGCCAGGCGCCGCAGCACGGCGTTGACCAAGCCGCCGACGCCGGCGAGGCGGCGGCGGCGGGCCAGCGTGACCGCGCTGTCGACCGCCGCGTGGGCAGGGGTGTCGAGCAGGGTCAGCTGGGCGGCGCCGAGGCGCAGGATGTCGCGCAACTCGCCGCGCGCCGGCCGTCGGGTCATCAGCGGGTCGATCCGGGCGTCGAGCTCGGCGCAACGGCGCAGCACGGTGGCGGTCAGGCGGTGGGCGAGCGCGCGGTCGCGCGGCGCGAGCTGGGCGAACGGGCGGTTGCCCGAGAGCGCGTCGTCGAGCGCGCGACCATGGCGCAACACCGCGCCGACCAAGTCGAGCGCGACCGCGCGCGCGTCGGGGCGCGGCTCGGGGCGGCTCACGCCTCGCCGTTGAGGCGGCGGACCAGTTCGTCCCTCACCTCTTCGGCACGGTGGTTGAGTATCTGGCAGGTCCCGGCAGCCTGGTGTCCGCCGCCGCCGTATTCGAGCATCATGCGGCCGATGTCGATGGTCGAGGAGCGGTTGATGATCGAGCGTCCGACCGCGAACACGGTGTTTTGGCGCCGGAGGCCCCACATGACGTGGATCGAAATCTCCGCCGCCGGGTGGAGCGCGTAGACCATGAAGCGGTTGCCGGGGAAAATGGTCTCTTCCTCGCGCAGGTCGACGACGGCGACGGTGCCGATCACCTCGGAGCAGCGGCTGAGCTGGCTGATGAACTGGGGTTCGAGCGAGACGTAAAGGTCGACACGTTCCTTGACGTCGGGCAGGGCGAGGATTTCATCGATCGTGTGATTGCGGCAATATTCGATCAGTTCCATCATCAATTGGTAATTGGACACCCGGAACGTGTGGAACCGACCAAGGCCGGTGCGGGCATCCATGATGAAGCTGAGCAGGGTCCAGCCCTGGGGTGCCAGGATATCGGTGGTGTTGAACTTGGCGGCGTCGGCTTTGTCGACCGCCTCCATCATTTCGTCGGTGATCCGGGGGAAGGCATCCTTGCCGCCGAAATAGTCGTAGACAACCCGGGCGGCGGAAGGGGCATTGGGGTCGATGATGTGGTTGGGCCGCTCGCCGACCCTGTGGACCTCGCTTGCGTGGTGATCAAACACCAGGTGGGCTTCCGGGACGTAGGGCAGGTTGGTGGTGATGTCGCGGCTGGTGATTTCGATTTTGCCGTCCTGCATATCTTTGGGGTGGACGAACTTGATGTCGTCGATCAGCCCGCGCTCGCGCAACAGGACGGCGCAGACCAAGCCGTCGAAGTCGGATCGTGTGACGAGGCGGAAACGGTATTC
>JANQHG010000266.1 GCA_028277115.1 Azospirillaceae bacterium | reverse complement strand
ACACCCGACCCCATTCCGAACTCGGCCGTGAAACCCCTCAGCGCCGATGGTACTGCGAAAGCGGAAGAGTAGGTCGCCGCCAGGTCTTCCAACCAGAGGAACAGGGCACCGAAACCGACCCGGACAAACCCTTTTCGTCACGGTCCCTTGATGCCGCCACCGCCGTTCACCGGCTGTGGCGGTTTTGTCTGTGCGGACGGCCGCCGTGGCCATCAGCCATCGGGGGGTGTTGCAATGCGCGCGCCACCCCCGCATAAGAAGCGCGCTTTCCCCCCGAGACACCCGAGAGCGCCGCCATGAGCATGCGCAACATTGCGATCATCGCCCACGTCGACCACGGCAAAACCACCCTGGTCGACTGCCTGCTCCGGCAAAGCGGCGTCTTTCGCGACAACCAGCAAGTCGCCGAGCGTGCGCTCGACAGCAACGATCTCGAGCGCGAGCGCGGCATCACCATCCTGGCCAAATGCACCTCGGTGCTGTGGCAGGACCTGCGTCTCAACATCGTCGACACCCCCGGCCACGCCGATTTCGGCGGCGAGGTCGAGCGCATCCTCTCGATGGTCGACGGCGTGGTCGTGCTGGTCGATGCCGCCGAGGGGCCACTGCCGCAGACCAAGTTCGTGGTCGGCAAGGCGCTCAAGCTCGGCCTGCGCCCGATCGTGGTGATCAACAAGGTCGACCGCCCCGACGCGCGGCCCGACGAGGTCCACGAAGAGATTTTCGATCTGTTCGCAGCACTGGACGCGACCGACGCCCAACTCGATTTCCCGACCCTGTTCGCCTCGGGCAAGCTCGGCTGGGCCGCCCCCGCGCTCGATGCGCCGCGGGTCGATATGACGCCTTTGTTCGAGCTGATCCGCGACCATGTGCCGCCGCCGACCGTGGACGAGGCCGGGCCGTTCGCCATGCTCGCGACCACGCTCGAATCGAACCCTTATCTCGGCCGCCTTTTGACCGGGCGGATCTCGTCGGGCACCGTCAAGGTCAACATGCCGGTCAAGTCGCTGCACCGCGACGGCAGTCTGATCGAACAGACCCGGGTGTCGAAAATCCTGGCGTTCCGTGGCCTCGAGCGGGTCGGGATCGACCAGGCCGAGGCCGGCGACATCGTGGCGCTCGCCGGGCTCGCCCAGACCACGGTCGCCGACACCGTGTGCGCGGTCGAGGTCGCCGAACCGATCCCCGCCCAACCAATCGACCCGCCGACGCTGGCGATGACCTTTGCGGTCAACGACAGCCCCTATGCCGGGCGCGAAGGCGACAAGGTCACCAGCCGGATGATCCGCGACCGCCTGATGCGCGAGGCCGAGGGCAATGTCGCGATCCGGGTCACCCCCACAGCCGACGCCGACGCGTTCGAGGTCGCGGGGCGCGGCGAGCTTCAGCTCGGCATCCTGATCGAAACCATGCGCCGGGAAGGCTACGAGCTGTCGATCAGCCGCCCGCGGGTGCTCTACCAGTCCGACCCCCTGACCGGCCAGCGCCAGGAGCCGATCGAAGAGGTCGTGGTCGACGTCGACGAGGAGTTCTCGGGCGTCGTGGTCAACAAGCTGGCGGAGCGCAAGGGCGAGCTCGCCGAAATGCGGCCGAGCGGCGGTGGCAAGGTGCGTCTGACCATGCATGTGCCGTCGCGCGGGCTGATCGGCTACATCGGCGAGTTCCTGACCGACACCCGCGGCACCGGGGTCATGAACCGGCTGTTCCACGGCTATGCGCCCTACAAGGGGCCGATCGCGACCCGGCGCACCGGCGTGTTGATCAGCAACGGCGAGGGTGCGGCGGTTGCCTACGCCCTGTGGAACCTCGAGGACCGCGGGCCGATGCTGATCGAGCCGGGCGCCAAGGTCTACCAGGGCATGATCATCGGCGAGCACACCCGCGGCACCGATCTTGAGGTCAACGTGCTGAAGGGCAAGCAGCTGACCAACATCCGTGCCGCCGGCAAGGACGAGGCGGTGCGCCTGACCCCGCCGATCAAGCTGTCGCTTGAAAAGGCGATCGCCTACATCGACGACGACGAGCTGGTCGAGGTGACGCCGAAGACGATCCGGCTGCGCAAACGCCTGCTCGACCCCAACGACCGCAAACGCGCCGCCAAGGCGGCCGATGCCGGCTGAGCCGTGATGCCGGCTGAGCCGCCCGGTCCGGCCGGGATGTCCGATGTCGGACCGCGCGTGGAGATCCGGCGCGCGGTGGTCGGCGACCTTGGCGCGATCGTCGCATTGCTCGCCGAGGACAAGGTGGGCGGTCACGGCGATACGGTGACGACGCCGCTGTCGCCGCGATACCACGAGGCGTTTGCTGCGATCTCCCGCCAGGACCACAACGAGATTCTGGTGGCGGTCGAGGGGGATCGGGTGGTCGGCTGCTATCAGCTGATGATTCTGCCCGGCTTGACCCGCGGCGGGATCACCCGGGCCCAGGTCGAGATGGTCCTGGTCGCCCACGACCGTCGCGGCGGCGGCATCGGGACCGTGATGATGAACGACGCGATCGCGCGGGCGCGCGCCGCCGGCTGCGGGGTGGTCCAGCTGACCTCCAACCGTCGGCGGGTTGACGCCCACCGTTTTTACCAGCGGCTTGGGTTCGAGATGAGCCATGTCGGGTTTAAATATGTTATCGAATGATCGTCGGTGTGCGTGAGCGCGGGGCTTGGTCCGTCCCGGCCTGGCGGAAACGCCGTCGTTCGGCCTTGCGGCCGTGGTCACGGGCGCTGCCCCCGCCCCCCCCCCCCCGACCCCCATGAATGGGGCCCAGGGGGCACCCCCTGGTCGGGGGGTGTCGGGGGGTGAAACCCCCTGACCTTGGGGGCGCCAGCCCCCAAAACGTCGCCGTTTCCCTAAGGCTTGATCAACGGATAGGCCCGTTTGACCACCAGCGTTACCAACGCTGCGATCACCGCCTTGGCGACATCGCCCGGGACAAACGCCAGCGCACCCATGGTCGCCTGAACGATTGAGATCTGTGCGACCGCCGCGATCCAGGGCACACCGATCAGGTACAAGACGACGACGCCCCCGAACAGGATGATGGCGAGTGCCCGCAGAAAGGTCAGACGCGACCACGTGCGCTCGACCAGCCAGCCGATCACGAAGGCGGCGATCGGCCAGCCGAACAGAAAGCCGCCGCTAGGGCCCAAAAACACCCCGAAGCCGCCGCGACCGCCCGCCAGCAGCGGCAGGCCGGCCGCAATCAAGACCAGCATCAACACCATCGCCAGCCCGCCGCGTTTGGCCCCGAGGATGCCGCCGGCCAGCATCGGACCGATCGATTGGGCGGTGATCGGCACCGCGATCACCGGGACCGCGAGCGGCGGCACCACGCCCAACGCCGCGGTCAGCGCCGCGAACAGTGCGACATAAACGACATCCTTGGTCTGCATGAACCGGTCTCCAATCGTTACGTCAAATCCCCACGCCCGGCGCCGTTGCCGCTCGGCGGGTAGAACAGTTCGATCACCGACGCCTCGGCGAGCGGCGTGTCGTCCGCCGCGCGGATCCCGCACCGGATGTTGGCCCGGACGAACCGCCGGGTTGAGCGAACCGAGGCAAAGCGCGCCACCAGGGTGATCGTGGTGCCGGTCGGCACCGGTTGCAAAAACCGCACCTGGCGGTACTCGGCGATCAGGCATTTGCCGAGCGCGCCGACGGTGTAGGTGCGGGCGAGAAACTGCGGGATCAGCGCGACGATCAGGCCGCCCGGCACCAGGGTGCGCCCGCCGGCCAGCTCGTCCGCGGCCCGCACCGGGTCGGCGTGGATCCACTGATCGTCCCCGGTCAGCGTGACGAAGCGGTCGACCAGCGCTTGATCGATCAAAAGCTCGAGGTCGGACCGGAGCGGCTGGTTGACCAGGCTCGCCAGGTCGGAGGGCGTCGCGACCAACGCCGCCATCGATCAGGTCTCCAGAACAAGCGCGCTGCCGAGCCCGCCCGCGGCGGCGATTGCGGCGAGACCGCGGGCCCCCGGCGGCTCGCGCTGCAGCTCGTGCCACAGGCGCACCGCCAGGATCGCGCCCGAGGCGCCGATCGGATGGCCCCGCGCCAGCGCGCCGCCGCCCCGGTTGACCCGGTCGGGCGGCAGACCAAGCGCGTCGATCATCGCGATCGCCTGGGCGGCGAACGCCTCCATGATCTCGGCCAGCGCCAGGTCGTCCGGCGCAATGCCGCACGTGCGCAGGAGCTCGGCGGCGACCGCGATCGGGGCGACCGCCGGGCGCTCCGGGTCGCCGCCGCCGCGCCGGCCGGCGAGGTAACGCACCGGCTGTCGAACGGGGCGCAGCCGGTCCCGCAGCGGCGCCGCGACCAGGAGCACAACCGCGGCCGCATCGGCCTCGACCGCGACGGTGGCGGCGGTCGGACCAAAGGCGTGGTCGCCGGCGAGCGTCGGCAGGCGGCCGCACAGGGCGGGCTTAAGGCGGCGCGCGAACGCGTCGCGCGCAAGGCCGGCGACCGGCACGATCTCGGCGTCGGCCGGCCCGGTCGCGAGCGCGGTGGCGTGGCTCAAGCAGGCAAACGCCGCTTGGCGGTCCCGGGTGATCGCGCGCTCGCGGGCGACCGTCGCGGCGGCGACGATCATGTCGGGGTCGCGGTCCGGCCACGGCGTAAATGGCGGACGCCGGTACGCCCGCGGCGCCTCGTCCGGCCGGCGCGGCCGGGTTTGGCGGATCGGCGCGCGGCTGAAACTCTCAAGCCCGCCCGCAATCACGGCATCGGCGTCGCCGGTCGCGACCTCGGCCGCCGCCAGCATGATCGCGTCGAGGCCGGAACAGCACTGGCTGTCGATCGTCAGCGCCGCGCTGGCGGCCGGCAGCCCGGCCGCCAGCGCGGCGACCCGCGCCGGGTTGCCGCCGCCGTACAGCGCATTGCCGAGCCGGATCGACGCCACCCAGGCCGGATCACATCCGGTGTCGGCCAGTAACCCGCCGATCGCCGCGGCGGCGAGCTCGGTTGGTTCGATGGTCTTGAAGGCGCCGTTGCGCGGTGCTACGGCGGTCCGAGTGGCACCGGCAATAACAACCGGTCTCATGTCGATAACGCACGGCTGCCGTTCTCTGCGTGAGTTTGCGGCTGGATACCGTCGGCAGGGCACAGGGTTGCTCTGAACTCCGTGGATCTCTGCCGCGGTTTATTTATGTATTTCATGCTCGACCGCGCCGAATTCGTCTTTTCCTCTATGCTATGGACGTTCGGGGCGCGTGTCCATACCCTAAGCGGGCGGAACACCAGGGGCATCGATGGGCAGGATGATCGAATTTGCGGGCGTGAGCCACCGGTTCGGGCAGCGCGAGGTCTTGACGGACCTGACCTTGAGCTTGCGCGAGCGGCGGATCGCCGTGGTCGGCGCCAACGGGTCGGGCAAGAGCACCTTTGCCCGTCTGTTGAACGGGTTGCACGTCCCCACGGTCGGCACGGTGCGGATCGACGGGCTCGACACCCGGACCCAGGGGCGCGAGGTCCGCCGGCGGGTCGGCTTCGTGTTCCAGACCCCCGACAGCCAGATCGTCTACCCGATCGTCGAGGAAGATCTGGCGTTCGGTCTGAAGAACCTCGGGCTCGACAAGCGCGAGATCGCCGCCCGGGTCGATACGGTGTTGAAGCGCTACGATCTCGAGGGGCATCGTCACCAGTCCGCCCATCTGTTGAGCGGCGGCCAGAAACAGCTGTTGGCGTTGTCCGGCGTTTTGATCATGGCGCCGCGCTATGTGGTTTTGGACGAGCCGATGACCTTGCTCGACTTGCGCAACAAGCGCCGGGTCGCCGAGGCGATCGGCGGGCTTGAGCAGACCGCGATCGTGATCTCTCACGATCTTGAGTTCCTGCGCGGCTTTGACCGGGTCTTGGTGTTCGACGAGGGCCGGGTGGTTGCGGACGACGCGCCGTGCCGGGCGCTCGATCGCTATCTGGAGAGGATGGGGTGATGCTCGGCCTGTATCACCCAGGTGGTTCGATGCTCCACCGGCTCGCCCCCGGGCCGAAGCTCGCGACCGTGGCGGTTGCCGGCACCGTTCTGTTTTTTTTGGACGATTGGCGCCAGCTCGCGCTCGCGTTGGCGGCGGTTGCGGGTTTGTATCGGTGGGCGCGGATTCCGCGGTCGGTTGCGGTTGCGCAGGTTCGGCCGGCGCTGTGGCTGTTGGGGGTGTTGTTTTTGGTTCAGGCGTTGGTCGAGGGGCCGCTTGCCGGGATGGTGTTGGTGTTACGGTTTGCAAGTTTGATTCTGCTGGCCGCGCTGGTGACCTTGACGACCCGGGTGTCGGACATGACCGAGGCGATCGAGGCGGCGGTGCGGCCGCTCGCCCGGGTCGGGCTTGACCCGGCGGTGGTCGGGCTGGCGATCGCGATGGCGATCCGGTTCATTCCGCTGATTGCGGAGATCGTGCGCGAGGTGCGGGAGGCGCAGCGGGCCCGCGGGTGCGAGCGCAGTATGTTGGCGCTGGCGGTGCCGGTGGTGGTGCGGACGCTCAAGCTTGCGGACGATGTTGCGGAAGCGCTGGAGGCGCGGTGCTACGCCGCCGGCGCCGTCTGCGGCCTTGACCGCGGAGCGGGGGCGCTGCCCCCTCGCCCCCCGCAGGCCCCCCCTGACCTCACGAATCAGCGGCGTCCAGGGGGCAACCCCTGGTCGGGGGGTGTCGGGGGGTGAAACCCCCTAACCTTGGGGGCGCAGCCCCCAACACGTCGCCTATGGCAGGATCTGAATCGCTCCCGCGTCCCACAGCCGACCGAGCGTCCTCAAATCGGTCTTCCCCGACGGCGTCAGCGGCCACTCACGGACGGTCGCATACGTCCGCGGCACCTTGTCGAGCGACAACCGATCCCTGGCGTGGGCGATCAGCTCGCCTGCCCGCACTTCGGCGCCGACGCGGGGTTGGACCAACGCGACCAGCCGCTCACCGCGCCGGGCGTCCGCGACCCCGATCACCGCCACGGCGGCGAGTGCCGGATGGGTCGCCAGCACCGCCTCGACCTCTTCCGGATAGACGTTCTTGCCCGCGGCGATGATCAGCCGGCTTGCCCGTCCGACCAGGTGGAGGAACCCGCGGGCATCGAGGACCCCGAGGTCGCCGACCGACCGGCTGCCGTCGGGCGCGACCCACCCGGCGTCGTCGCCGACGGCATAGCCGAGGAAGCTGAGCGGGCTTTCGACATAGACCAGCCCGACCTCGCCGACCGGCAGCGGGGCGCCGTCGCGGTCGCGGATCGTGATCGACACCCCGGGAAAGGCGCGGCCGACCGACCCGGGCGGCGGCGCCTCGTCTTCCTTGGCGACCGTGACGAAGCTCAATTCGGAACTGCCGTAGAACTCATGGAACGCCGCGTTGGGAAACGCCTGGCGGAGCCTTGGTCGCTCGGCGGCGGACCATTTCGCGCCCGACGACAGCACCATTCGCACCCGGTCGAGCCGCGGCGATGGCGCGGCAAGGGCGGCACCGATCAAGACGCCGAGCTGGGTCGGGACACCGTAGATGACGGTCACGCCTTCGGCCGCGATCCGCCGGACCAGCGCGCTCGGGTTGAACCGGCGGCTGAGCGCGACCCGGGCGCCGCCATGGACGCCGCGCGCCATCGCATAGAGGAACAGGGAGTGGGCGAGGGTGCCCGGCGCGAGCAGGACGTCGTCGGGGCCGATGCCGAACTCCCGGGCGTCGCCGGCGAAACTGTCGAGCCAGGACTGCTGGCTGCGCCGGATGCCCTTGGGCAGCCCGGTCGAGCCGGAGGTGAAGCCGACGTAGAACGGCCGGGATGCCCCAAGCGCCGCCGGCGCGGCCCGGCCGGCCGGGGCGCCCGCCAGGTCGGCGACCGTGGCAAACGCCGCTCCGGGATCGACCGCGAGGGCCGGCCGGTCTGCCGCCCGACTGGGGTCGGCGGTCGCCACCAGCGCCGGCGCCAGCCGGTCGAGCACCGCGCGGGTGGTCGGCGCCGGCCACGCCGGGTCGAGCACTTGGACCTCGCGACCGGCATGAACGGCGGCGAGGAACAGGAGCGCAAGCGCGGGACAGTTGGGCAGATCGAGCGCGACGCCGCCGCCGTCGGGAACCACGGCGGCGAGGTGGGCAGCAAGGCGACCGACCGCTTGGTCGAGCTCGGCCCAGGTGATCCGGTCGGTCTCGAACGACAGCGCGACCGCGTCGGGGCGCCGCCCGGCGTGCGCCGCCAGGGGGGCGGTCAGGCTCACGCGCACCCCGGTCGCCGGCGCACCGGCCGCTCAGTCGGCCGGTTGCAGCCGGGCATCGGGGTAGCCGGCGGCGGCGGTGTCGGTGCACTGCGGCACCCATTCGCAGCCGGCGCAGGCATCGCGGAACGCGCCGTCCGCAAAGGCGGCCCGCAGCCGGCCGACCGTGGCCAGCCGGAGACGGAGCTCCGCGCCGACCCGGACCGGCCGCGCCATCCGGGCCGACAGCACCGCCAACGCCCGAGCATCCCGGTCGGTGACGGAGGCGCGGGTGCAGTGGGCGTCTGCGGTTTCGGTCTCCGAAAATCCGGCGCAGATGTCGTCGCGTCCGGCGATCACCTGAACCGGCTCGCCGGCGGACAGGCGTTCGACCACGCGGTTCAGGTTTGCGACGAACCGTGGCGTGTAGCCGCGGCCCGAGTAGGTGAGCACGCACAGCAGATGATGGGGGCGCAGCCGCACTGTCATCGCTCAGCCGCCGTGGAAGGTCGTGAAGTCGGCGATCGGGACGCGTTCCGAGCGCAGCCGGTTTTCCGGCTTCGATATGTCCTCGTAGCCCATCGACATGCCGCACAGCATCAGCGATTGGTCCGGGACCGCCAAATGGTCGCGGATGATCCGGTGATAGGGCGTGAAGGCGGCCTGCGGGCAGGTGTCGAGGCCGAACCCGCGCGCGGCCAGCATGACGGTCTGGATGAACATGGCGACGTCGAGCCAACTGCCGACCTCGAGCCGACGATCGACGAAGAAGAACAGCCCGACCGGCGCGTCGAAGAACAGGAAATTGCGCCGGTGCTGGCGGTGCATCGCCTCGACGTCGCGTTTGGTGATCCCGAGCAGGCCGTAGAGCGCCCAGCCGAGGGTGCGGCGCCGGCCAAGATAGGGCTCCCACCAGGTCGGCGGGTAATAGGCGTATTCCTCGTCCTTTTCGAACGACGGGTCGTCGAAGGCGCGACACAGGTCGTCGGCGAGCTTGGTCTTCGCCTCACCCATCACGACATGAACCTGCCAGGGCTGGATGTTGGTCCCGCTCGGCGCCCGCGCCGCGAGCGTCAGAATCCGGGAGACCAGTTCCCGCGGCACCGGGGTTGGCAGGAACGCCCGCACCGACCGCCGGCTGGTGATCGCCTCTTCAACCGAAACCGACACCGGCGACATCGCCCCCCTTGATCCCCTGCGGCCGTTCGGCCGACGGCGCGCCCGTCCGCCCGCCGCCTGGGCGCGGCGGGGCGTTGGGCGACCGATCTTATTGCAGGATCAGGTGGAACACAAAGCCGGCGGCGTAGGCGTGGCTATCCGGCGGCGGCGAGGACAAGGCCGACCGCGAGCGGTGCGACCGTGGTATGGGCGAGGGGGGAAGCGGTCCGAGTGACCATCGGGTATCTCCGGCAATCAGGCGGTGGTCGGTGGAGAGGCGGGGCGGTCATCCGGGTCACCGGGTGTGCCGGTCGGTCAGCAGGCCCCAAAAGGTTTGTCGATACCGCCGTGCTTGATCGGGTCGCGACCGGCCTGATGGACTTGGCGCAGGACAACCCGCGCCACCTGGCAGTCCGTCGACCCACGAGGAGATCCTGCATTCGGCCGCACGCGGTCTTGGGTGATCGCCATCGCTGTTTCCGGCGCCGCCGCACGACCCGTGCCGCAGTCGCGAAGACCTCGGCGACCAGTTGCCACGGCATCCCGGCTGCCCCGGCAGGGCAGCCGGAACCTGATCTTATTGCAGGATCAAGTGCAGCGCCGTGCCGGCGTTGTAGGCGTGGGTGTCTTCGTGATCGTTGTCGTGGACCGAGACGCCGAACGGGTAGGGGCGGCCGGTGTCGGTGAACTGGACGTCGTGGACCGGGTCGTCGGTGGTGCGGGCCCGGCGCAGCTCCAGGGTGTAGCGGCCGCGACGCCAACTCCCGCCCGCGTCGATGTCGCCCCGGCTGCCGGTCGGACGTTCGAGCAGCTCGCGGGGCAGGCGGGTGCCGGGCGCGAACGACATGGCATCGGTCACCGGCACCGCGACCGAGTGCAACAAAGTCTCCCCGGGCCGCGCGCCCGCCGGGAAGGTGAAGGCCGGGCGACGCGCCGAGGTGTCGAAGTTCGAGCGGTAACTACCGCCGGTCTTGGCATCGGCGCGCCGCGCGGTGACCTCGCCGTCGTGCGACCCGAGATCGTTGCCGAGCCACTGGTCGTCGGCATAGCCGGCCGGGTTGGTCCGTTGCGACTTCCAGTGCCACAGATCCGCGACCAGGTCGTCGCCGCCGGTGTACAAGAACACCTCGCTGCCGTGGCGATGGCACAAGGCCTCGCAGCCCTTGGCGGCAAAGCCGTCGAGCCGGTCGTCGATCGCCCACATGACGTTCAGTCGGTCCTCGTTGCCGGCGACCTTGGTCCAATCGGTGCCGTCGAAGGCATATAGGCGATTGAGGCTCTCGGTCCGGTCCTCCCAGTCGAAGAACAGATAGACATGCTGATCGGTATAGAGCGCCTTGACCGTCAGCGGGACGTCACCCTGCGAACCTTCGGTCAGAGTGACCCGGGTACCCCGCTGCCGTTGCCAGATACGGTCGGCGCGGCCGTCGATCTTCGGTGCCTGGTCGGCCTCGACCTTGGTCGCGACGACCTCGAGGACGGTGGCGGCTGCGGGAGTCGCGGCGGCAAAGGTCGCGGCGGCGATCACCGTGGTCAGCCCGAGGGCGAGCGATCCGGTGCCCAAGCGGGACACCCGGGGGCGTGGGGGATCGGTGCGTAGGGTCATGCCTCGTCTCCGT
>JANQHG010000226.1 GCA_028277115.1 Azospirillaceae bacterium | reverse complement strand
ACCGTCTGGGGTGCCGATGTGATGTGGGCGCGTCCGGCCCATTCTGGGCCGCGAGGGCGGCTCGCGACGACGGTTGATGGGGGTGCTGCACGCATGGCGAGTCTTTGGATTGGTCCCTAATGAATAAGGCGGGCTGAATTTAAGCACCAGCGGGTCGGCAACCGCCGCGCCGGCCGCCGCCGAGAGGGCGATCCAGGTCGCCAGGAACAAACGCATCGAGCTTCCACCAATTTTTGGTCGTCCCGACCAGAACAGCCGCGCGCGGCCGTGCACAATAGTCTGTGCACCGGGGAGCCTGTGCACCGGGGCAACGGCGGCGGTGGTCAGGGCTCGGTCGGTGTCTGGTAGGATTTTCTTAAATCCCGAACGGTTTGTCAGTAGACCATTCCGCCAAGACGGCTCAAGTCCCTATGTCGTTCACCACCCCGCTCGAGGAGCGCATCCAGGTGCCGCCACCGACCCCGAACGCCGCCGGTCCCGAATGGCGGGTCAGCCCCGCCCCGGTCGCCTACCCCGCCGCGGTCGCCGCGATGGAGGCCCGGGTCGCCGCGATCCGCGCCGGCACCGCGGGAGAGCTGGTCTGGCTGCTCGAACACCCGCCGCTCTACACCGCGGGCACCAGCACCGACCCGGCCGAACTGTTGGCACCGGATCGTCTGCCGGTGTTCCGGACCGGGCGCGGCGGCCGGCTCACCTATCACGGGCCCGGGCAAAGGGTCGCTTACGTCCTGCTCGACCTGCGCCGACGCGGCGCAGACCTCCGCGCCTTCGTGCACGGGCTCGAGGCGTGGCTGATCGCCACCCTGGCGCGCTTCGAGATCCGGGGCGAGCGGCGCGCGGGCCGGGTCGGCATCTGGGTCGCGGGCGCCGGCGATCCGGCCGCCGGGACGAGCGGCGAGGCCAAGATCGCCGCGATCGGGGTCCGGGTCCGCCGCTGGGTCAGTTACCACGGGGTCGCGCTCAACGTTGCGCCCGATCTCGACGCTTTTTCCGGGATCGTGCCATGCGGGATCGCGGACCGCGGCGTCACCTCGCTGGCGGCGCTCGGCCGACCAGTGCCGATGGCCACGGTCGACCAAGCGCTCCGTGCCAGTTTCCAGCAGGTTTTCGCGGCGGGAACCGGGATGGTTCTCGGAAAACGATCGTCTGCGCCGGTTTTTTAGTGTTTGGACTGCTTGAGGTCTTCGAGCAGCCTGACGACCTCGTCGGAGGCTGCTTCAAGCTGGGCATAGGCCGCTGCGGCACCCTCGAGATCACCTTTGTGAAAAAGCTCGACCACCTGCCGACCGTGTTCGTGAACGGCGCGGTGAGGTGTCTCAAGTTGGACAAAAGATGGTGAATTGGAAAAGCAGGGATCCGCCGTCCGATAGTACCATTGCCCCAATCGGCATTGGCGGTGGTCAACCAGGGTACTCTGATCAAGCACATCCGCACCAATCAGCATTCTTGCCAACCTCTTTTTCCATTCAAAATGATCTGATTTTGCGATATCCAGTATAGAATTCTCGATTTCCCGGGTCGCCAAGCGTTTCAATTCCGAGTTAAGCGTCTCTTCGGAATGCGCAACCGCGGTGACGACGCGCTCGGCGTTTTGTCGTGCCCGTTCGGTCTTCGACTGGATGATGCAAACGCTTCGCGACACATCACCGATTGCGGCGGACTGCTCGGTTACACTTGAAGCCGTGGTTGCCATCCTAGCGGTAACCCGCTCTATATTTTCGAAAATCGCAGCCATTTGTTCTCGCACTGCGAAAATGTCCGATCGCCCAACCTCAACTGACCCGGATGCTTGCCGAACCGCGACAGAAAGTGATTGAATCTCGCTACTCACTGCGCCAATCCTCTCGCGAATCTCCTCTGTCGCTTTCGAGGTTTGCTGCGCCAACTGTTTGACCTCACCGGCGACCACAGCGAACCCCAATCCCGCCTCGCCGGCGCGCGCCGCCTCGATGGTCGCGTTCAGCGCGAGTAGGTTGGTCTGCCGGGAGATCCCGTCAATCATGGAGAGTATCTTGCCAATATCCCTGTAAGACATCTCAAGTTTCTTGAGCTTCGTCTCGGCATCTGCCGTCGCCTCCATAATAAGATCCATGTTGTTTGCCGACCGATCGATCGCAGCCAACCCGGACTGAACACTTTGCTTGGTCGTTTCGGCGTCGTCAGCGACCGCGTTGCTTGCCATCGAGATCTCGTTAACTGATGTGTTGAGCTCTTCGATCGCAGACGCAATCGTGTTGGTGTTTTCGGCCGACTCCCTGACATCTGCAGTCACAAAGGAAACCGCTGACACCGTCTCACTAGCTTTCATAGAGAATAGGACCGCGCGCTCTAGCTCATTCTTTTCTTTCTCAGCGAGATGCTTCCTGAGCTTCTCAAGCGACTCTCCGATGGGATCCTGGTGATCAATCCGATAATTATGGTTTTCTCGGGCCAATGCGTCGATAATCGCCACGATTTCGGAGACATTATGATCACAAGAACGGATGACATCACCAGAGCCCTCAAGACCATCCGCTTTTTTTATCTGTCGCGCATTGAGGCCAAACATTCTTCCTCCTTGTGCTTACTTGCACTTACTGACCGGTAACCATCGTCAGGTTATCTGCAGACCCACCACTGTTTGAGCGGTATCGATTTTCTCTTCAGACCACCAGGACTCTTTCATTGACCGGCTCAAAAACATCAAGAAACAAACCCTCACACCGAAACTCGAGGATTGACTCCTCTCAGTGTTCAATCTCGAATTTTCTGCAGTTTCTCCCCATCATCCTCTCAACCTCAACTCAGGTGGTCCTCTCAGATACATGCATCCCCCGAGTATTCGGTCGATTCAACGTTCAAAGGATGCCTAGATCCGGTCCAGGTTTACGGGGTGCACGATCATCGCGGTTGACGGACCATAATGTCACCGCCATCGCGGTCTGGCAACCAATTTGTGCGACAAAAGGCGCGAGATTTATTAACCAAGGTTTAAAGATTGATCACTCAAGCACGCTCAATCTCTTTAGGATTCTTTTAGGGGTCGGCCAAGGGCCGACAAAACCCATCTGTTCCCGACGAACGCCCGCAACCCGTCTTGGTACCATCGGCTTGGTGACCACGCCGCACGCCGGGGACCGCGTCCGGTACGGCACGCCAGAGACGGCAGAGGGGTCACCGGCGGCGCCGTCGTCCGGACGGTCGAACGCCAGGCAGTCACGAGTACAGCGTTCCGGCGCAAATCCTGCCACATCAGGATTTGCGCCGGAACGCGGTAAGTCAAGAAGAAAACTACACGGCTGCGGACCGATAAAAAGGACCGATAAAAAGAAGGTCGTCGTTTCCGCCGTGGTGCCCGCGGGCCCCCGACCGAACGGTCGGTCAAGACACCGAGTCGGACCAGCGGCCAACCGACGGTCGGTGTCAGGACGTCACTTCACCCGATTGCCAAGCGCGAGCGCCCGCGGGTCGCGGTTGGGCAGGCGCAACACGATGCAACCGCTCGCGTTGCCGTGGCGGAACAGATAGATCATGGTCGGGTCGGCAAGCCGGTCGGGGTCGAACAGGTTGAGGCCATGGCCGAACGCGATGCCGAGGATCGCGTCGCGGTAGACCGCGCGGTAGCGCATGCCTCGACGCTCGCGAAACCGCCGCCGGCCGCAGGCGGCGCTGAGTTGCGGATCGACCGTGCCGGCGTCGCGCCAGCTCGTCTCCGGATCGCGGATCACGACCTGCGGCAACCGCGGATACCGGGGCAGCACCTGGGGCAGCGTCGGCAACCCGCCCGGCGGCAGCGACCCGAAATGGCCGGGGTCGGGGCGCGAAATCTGCGCCGCCGCCGGCGACCCCAGGGCGAGCGCGCCGATCAGCGCGGCGCCGATCTCCAGGTGCAAGTGTTTGGCTCGGTTTTTCATGCCACCGTGCGCGCCTTACATGTGTTCCGAAAGTGATTGCCTCCGGCACGTCAGGACCGCATCTCAGGACTCCGCTCATTTCGAAAAAATTTCGCAGAATCAATGGGTTACGGAACCTCGCCCGATAACGTCACTCTCTGATTTCGCTAGGCTTTTCTGAAATGAGGGGAGTCCTGAACGAGTCGGAGTAGCAACTGCCGGCGATCAGCATGATATGGCGCGCCGGCATCCGGTGGAGTAGGCGCGAGACGTCGGAGTTCGAGATCCAACTGGTTGCGCTGCGCTGGTGGTCTCGGCGTCGGCCGGTCTCCAGTAACCGCCCCCCCCCCTCGGCCAGCTGGGATACCGACCCGAAGGTCTTCGGTCGCCGCCGAAGCAGAAATGTCCTTACATTTTGTATAAATAATGTTGCACGAATAATGGGTGTGACGCTCGACCGAGCGACGTCAACATGGCCGGCACGTCCCGATGTGTCGGGACGTGCCGATCCACAACCTATAGCACAGGCCGTTTCGGGGCCGTCACTGACCGTGCGCGGCCTCCAGCAACGGCGCCAGCGCCGCGCGGGTCTCGGCAAACTCGGCTTCGGTCAGCGGCACCAGGCCGGCGTCGGCCAGGTAACCCGCCGACCCGATCGCCTCTTGGCTGACATAGCTGTCAAGGAAGATGCGCATCCCCGGCATCGCGGCGGCGCGGCTCGCCTTGACATACAGGAACAAAGGCCGGCTCAACGGATAGCTGCCGTCGGCGATCGTCGCCTTGGTGGGCATCTCGCCGTCGATCCGGTTGGCGTGGATGATCCCCGGATTGTTATAGGCAAAGGAAAAGCCGAAGATGCCGTAGGCGTCGGCATTTTCCGCCAGCACCCGAACGATCTCGGTGTCGTCCTCCCCCATTTCGATGAACTGCGGCTGGCCGCGCAGAACCCGGCAGGCGTCCTGGTCGTCGACATCGTCGGCCAGCGCGAGCACCGGCTGGTCGGCCAGCACCGCCCGGCAGCCGCGCACCATCGCCAGGCTCTCGAAGCTCTGGCGGGTGCCCGACGACGGCGGCGGGCCGCAGATCGAGATCGGCCCGGCCGGCAGGCTCGGGTTGACCTCGGCCCAGTCGGTGTGCGAATTGGCGCCCCACGCCCCGTTCTCGGGCACCTCGGCGGCCAGCGCCAAGAACAGATCGCGGCGCGCCAGATCGACCGTCGCCGCCTCGTTGCTGCTTGCGACCACGATACCGTCATAGCCGATCCGAAGCTCGACGATGTCGGTGACGCCGCGGTGCCGGCAGCTTTCGCGCTCACGCTCGGTGATCGGCCGCGACGCGCCGGTCATGTCCGGCCACCAATCGCTGGTGCCAAGGCAGAACCCGTTGAACCCGCCGCGGGTGCCCGTGCTCTTGACATCGACCGGGATGCCGCGGGCGCGGGCCCGCGCCGCCACCGCCTCGGTAAACGGGTAAACGGTAGACGACCCGACGATCTTGATCGCGTCGCGCGCGTCGGCCGCGTGCGGTCCGAACACCGCCACGGCACACAGCGCAATCGCCCCAAACCTGATCATAGTCCGTGTCTCCATCACGAGAGTCCCAGTCACCCCTTTTGCGTCCAGCGTCAAGACGTCTTGGAGCCACCGCGCAACTCATCGAGAACCGTTTGGAAAAAAAGTTTGAGACCACCCAAGGTGATCTTGGCATTGGCCAAGTGCTCATCCAGACGCTCGATCTCGGCGTGCTGCTGAGCCTGACGGCGGCGCCGCAGTTCCATCTTGAGCTCGAGCAGGCTGTGCTCAGTCTCGTCGATCATCTGCACCAGATCTTCGGTCGACATCGACCGGACTTCAGTGGTCATGCCACGCTCCGTATGCTCGGGGTTCTCTTGTGAAATCAGCTGTTCATCTGGGAAATGAACAGACACACGCCCGGGAAGACGAAGAACACCCCGAGAATGTAGGCCAACGCATAGAGTTTCCGCTCAGAGCCGATCCGCGCCAGCCACTCCGCCCCGTAAATCGGCAACACCCGCAGGAACGGCAGGCCATAGATCACCAAAACGCCGGCGGTGTTGTAGATCAGGTGGATCAGCGCGATCTGAAGCGCAAACACCGCGTTGTCGCCGGTCACCGCGGTCGCCGCCAACAACGCGGTGACACAGGTCCCGATGTTGGCACCCAGCGTGAACGGGTAGACCTCGCGCAGACCGAACACCCCGGCCCCGGCCAGCGGCACCATCAGGCTGGTGGTGGTCGACGACGACTGCACCAGCACGGTGACCAGCGTGCCCGACGAAATCCCCGCAACCGGGCCGCGACCGATCGCGGTGTGCAGGATCGCCTTGGCCCGGCCGATCATCAGCGACTTGAGCAACTTGCCAATGAAGATAATCGTGACAAAGATCAGCGCGATGCCAAGCACGATCAACGAGACACCATCGAACGGTGCCGGCAGGATGTGCGAAAACTCCTTCGCCGACCCGACCACCGGTGCGGTCGCCGCCTTGACGTAGTTGAAGCTCTTCACGCTCATCGACTCGCCGCCGACCATGATCTCCGCGAAGATGTACCCGGCCTTCTCGAGTATTCCAAAATAGATCTCAAGCGGAAGGAAAATCAAGACGCTGAGAACATTGAAATAGTCATGAACCGTCGCCGCCGCGAACGCCCGCCGGAACTCCTCCTTGTCGCGGACGTGCCCCAGGCTGACGATCGTGTTGGTGATCGTGGTCCCGATGTTCGCGCCCATCACCATCGGCACCGCCGTCGCCACCGGCAGGCCACCGGCGACCAGCCCGACGATGATCGAGGTCACGGTCGACGAAGACTGAATCAAAGCCGTCGCAACCGTGCCGATGATCAATCCCAGAAACGGATTGGTCGCAAAGGCAAACAGCTCTTTGGCGTGACCGCCGGTTGCACTCTTGAACCCGCTGCCGGTCAGTCCGACCGCACAGATCAGGAGATAAATCAGACCGAGAACCAGGATCCAGTTTACGAACGAAGCCAAACCCGACCGGATGATCGCGTCGTCCGACTCGGCCGTCTCAAGGGTTGCCATTGGTGACCCCCGTCCTTTGGTGAAGGGTTAAAGACGGGTGGTATCCCTAATCATCGTCTTATGCTATTTTGATTAAGTAAACATGGTTGTTTTGTTACGCACCCGAGACCTGCGGGCCGGCCGTTACCTCGTTGGGGGTCACACCCCACCCCACGGTTTCGGCGCAGTCGTCGGATGGGGTGCAGCAAACCCCAACATGACGAATTCGCCGCAGCACACCCCAATCGCAGCTTGACAACGAAGACAGCCGCTACCCGGTCAAAACCCCGGCATCCTTCAAAGCGAGGATCAGCGCCCGCAAGACCGCCCGGGTGTCGATCAGCCGGTTTTGCAGCTCCGTCACCTGGCTGCCGGTCGGCGGGTTGGTGATCGCGGTCTCGTCATCGGTGTTGAACACCCCCCGGTTGAACCCGGTCCCGGTCGGCGACGCCCAATTGGCCTGCGGCGCCAGCGTCGGCGGCCGGTCGGCCAAGTCGAGGTAGCTGCCGCTGGTCGCGACCCCGGCGAGCCCGGCGGCATCGGCCTTGGCCGCCAGCGTCGCGACCAGCCCGGTGACCTCGCTCTGCGGGTGGGTATGGGCCGCGACCGAGCCCGCGGTCAGCGCCCGCACCCAGGCGGTGGTCGCAAGGCGCGCACTGTCGTCGCCGGCATCGGGGGCCGGGCCGGTCGGCGCGCCGGTGAACGCCGGGCTGTCCAGCGGCGCGCGCGCCGCCAGCGCCTGGTCGGTCGCCAGCGCCCGGCCGTCGATCGCGGCGCGCACACCGGCCACCAGCAAGCGGGGGTCATTGATCATGCCGAAGGTCTCCCGATCCGAGTCCGACCCGCGCCGCGCCGCCGCGCCGCGCCGCCGCGCCGTGGCGGCTCACCCGATCCGCCATGCCCCAAGCGCCGCCGCCCGCGAAAACCACACAAGCCCGCCCGTGCCGACCGCGAGCAGCCGCGCGCCAACGACCACCGCGACCACCGCGCGATGGCGCCGCGCCAGCCACGCGACATCGCCGCGCCGCGCCGCAGCCACCGCGATCGCGGGCCATCCTTGCTGGTCCGCCACCGCCGCCACCGCCTCGCGAACCCCCTCGTGGCCCTCGGTGCGCACCAGCGCCAACGCTTCGTTCTCGCTCGCGTACCGACCGCGCCATCCCGCGGCCGGATCGACCCCGGTGATCGCCGCCACGCACTCCGCCGCAAACAAACAGCAGTCATGCCGGCCCCAAGCGAACGGCCGACCGCGCGCCGCCGCGATCACCGCCGCCAGACGCTCCGGCCAATCCTCGCGCCGCCGACCCGCGCCCATGCTCATGGTCACGACGCCACCGGCCGGTTCCAGGTGATCTCCGCGTCCTGAAGCGAGGTCACGAAGGCAAAACCAAGGTCGCCGGCAAACTCCGCCAACTGATCCTCGTTGGTGTACCGGCGCGTCCGCGGCCGCTCCAGATCGCGCAACCGGCTCTCGGCCGCCAGCGTTATCAGCGCGGTCGGACCGCCGTCGACCACCTCGACCGTGTCCATCCGGCCGTCGAACACCAACACCGGATCGGCAACCAGCGCCCAATCCTCGGTCATGAACCCAAGCCACAATCGCGCCCGCCGCCCCTGAAGCGCAGCGCCCGCAACCTCGACAATCAAATCCGCCGGAACCCCGGACAGCCGAAACACCGCCCCGGTCGCACGCAATTCGACCGTCTCCTCGACCAAAGACACCGCGCCCAACGTGCCGACACCGGCCCAGGTCGCACCGGCCCAGGCAAGATTGCCGACCCCGGACCACACATGCACCGGCGCACCGGCGATGTCGAAATGCGCCAGCAACACCGGCCGCGCGGTCGCGGCCCCGGCCTCAACCGCCAGCGCGGCCGGCAACCGCCCGGTCACGACACCACCTCGACCAACGCCAGCCGCCGCCGGGTCCGCCGCGGCGGCCGGGTCGCCCCCGCCCCGATATCGTCGCCGGTCGGCCGCACCTCGACCGTCAAGCCCGCGGTCTCGAGCGGCCCCCGAGGCACCGGCGACCGTACCGTCGGCGCAAGCCACACCGTGACCCGGCCGTTGAGGTCGGTCGCTCCGGCGGCACCGACCACATGAACCCGCCCCGGACCGACGCCGACGGCATCGCCCTCGGCCAAAACGCCGCCGGCAAACGGCCAAAACCCCTCAAGCGTCAGGCGATGGCCCCGCCCGCCGGCCACCCGCGGCGTCCCGGCGCCCTCGAAAAAGGCACCGCCGTCGGAAAAACCGGTCGCGTCGTCGAACCGCGTCGGACCGACCGCGGCAGCGTAGCCGTCCATGCCGGCCAACGTGCCGGCGGGCGTCGGGCGCACCGTCCACGCCGGGATCCGCACCCGGCCGGCCGGGCCGCGCAGCCGCGCAATCACGCCGTCCAGCCAAGCTGCCGCCGGCGCGTCCAGGTCGAACCACAGCTCAGCAACCCAGAGATCGGCAGACCGTAACAGACCATCGACGCCAGCGATCGCGGCAAGGCGGGCGCCCGCCGGATCATACGGGCGCGCGCGCAACTGGGCGGCGGCGGACAGCGGATCGTCGAACACGGCCGATAACGTCGCAACCGCCAGCGTGGCGCGGTGGGGCGCCAGGTCGACGGGCCAGGAGACGGGATCGGACATCGGCAGGCCTTTCGCTTCGCGATGTCAGGGGGCGTAGCCCCCCGACATCCCCCAACCAGGGGTTGCCCCCTGGACCCCCAAAAAAGTGGCTCAGGTGGCGGGTAGGACTTCGACGAAGGCGAGCTCCCAAAGACTCTGGCGCGGGGGGCGGGTCGGGTTGCGGATGCCGTCGTCGCTCGACAAACGCATCAAAACCCGGACCGCGTCGGTGACCAGCGGACCCGGGGTCACCGGTTCGCGCAGCCGTGGCTCGACCGCGACCGACACGTCGCCGGGGCCGGCGCCCTCGGTGACGATGTGACCCCGGCCCGGGCTGGTCTGGATCAAGTCACCCGGCGCCAGCGTGCCGGTCAGGCCAGTCACCGTCAGGGTCCGACCGCTGCCGCCGATCAACTGCGCCCCGGCACCGGGGCTGCCCTGCGCCGCCAGGGTCCGAAAATCGGGCATCAACACCGTGCCGGCCGGCCCGCGCAACGACGCCAGAAAGGCGTCGATCGCGCGCGCAAGCTCGCCGCCGCGCCGCACCGTCAGCCGACACAGCCACCGCTGCCCGTCACGCTCCAACACCTGCGCCTGATTGGTGTAAGGGTTGGTGAACGCAACCGTCAGCGTCTGCAGATAGAACTCCTGCGCGGCCGGCCGGTACGCGAGCGGCCAGGTCTTGGCCGCGGTCATGCGCCGAACCTCCCGCCGCGGCGGCGCCACCCATCGACCACCCGGCGCTCGGCCCGGCCGGCGGCAACCTCGACCACCGCGGGCAGACGCCGGGCCAACGCGGCCTCGACCGCAGCCTCGACCCGGACCGCAACCGCCTCGGGATCGTCGGCGCCGCGGGCATCGACGTTGATCACGGTGGCCGCCCGCCCCTCGCCCGCCCCCGAAGCCGCTGCGGCAAACGCGGCAGCTTGGGCCCGGTTCAACACCAGCTCACCCCGCTTCAGCACCGCCGGCACCTCGTTCGGGCCGAGCCACGGCACGCTGCCGCCGTGCAAACGCGGCGCCCCAAGCCACGCCGCCGCCGGCACCCGACGCGTCGCCGGCGCCGTGCCGACCGTGCCGCCGTCGTGGAACACCCCGGCCAGCGCGGCCCCGAGCGCGGTCGCCAACGGCTCGGTCACGCTCCGCCGCACCACCAGCCGCGTCAGGTCGGCGAGCATGCTGTCGACCATGCCGCGCCATTCGATCCGGCCGGTCTGGGTGAAGCGGACGATCGCATCCTCGAGCGTCCCGAGCCCGGTGGTCAGACTGCGTTCGACCACCGCGGCCGCCGCCCGGGCGGTCTCCTGATAACCGCCGAACGCCCGGGCGGTCCGGCGCGCCCAGACATCGCCTGCCGCGCCCATCTGCTCGAACCCCTCGACCACCGCGCCGGTCGCCGCCGCGGCGCCGCCCCCGGCCCCGCCGACCGCCGCCCGACCCGAGCCGCCGCCGGCGACCCGGGACAGGGCGGCGCCGACATCGCCGATCGCCGCCGCCGCCGGCCGGGTCGCCGCGGCCAGGCGGGCAAATCCGGCAGCAGACCCCTCGACCAACCGGTCGAGCTCTGCCCGCACCCGGTCGCCGCCGTCGGCGACCAGGCGGATCGCCACGTGAAGGTCGGTGGTCATCGGTCCTCTTTCCGCTTAAGCCTCGGCGGCGGCGAGCGCGTCCGCCAGCCCGTCCTCGATCGCCGGCAACAGCTCGGCCAGCCCCGCGGCGTCCCCGCCACGCGCCACCCCGAGTGCGAGCAGCGCCCCGAGATCGAGCCCGATCACCCGGCCGTCCGGCCCGACCCGCAGCTGGCGCGCCCCAACGCACGCGGTCTCCCAAGCGATCCAGCCGTCGACGCTCGCCGGCGCGTAGCGGCGATAGGGGCAACTCGGCGCCGCGGTGGCGCACGGCGTCTGCTCGTGCCGGCACGCGGCGCAATAGGCCGGGCCGCCGCCGAAGTGCCAGGCCGCGCGCGCCCTCAAGTTTTTTTTTCCGTCGCGAGTGCCTCGAGCGGTGCCAGATAGCCGGCGACGAACGCCTCGGCGAGCGGGTAGAGGTCCATCACCGCCTCGACCGCGTCCGGCGTCACCGGCAACGGCCGGCCTTCGGCGTCACCGATCCCGTCCCACGAAAGGATCGCGAGCCGCGCCAACGTCTTGGCAAAGGTCGCGATCCGCTCACCGACGCGCGCTGGCGGCTCGCCCTCGGGCAGTTGGCCGTCGGCAATCCCGGCGGCGTGGCGCGCCGCCAGCACCAGCGCGGTGGTAACCGGCCGCACCTGCACCCGAACCCCGGGCGCGAGGGTCAGCCAGGTCGGCGTGCGCGACACCGCAAGACGGATCATCGATCGACTCCCGCGTCAGGTCCCACCCATCCGGCCGCTGGCGCGGCCACCTTGGATCTTCGTGCTACCGCTTTGCTCCATGAGCACAGTCGCTTCCCCCGCCTGAGGGCGGGGGAAGCAGTTATCAGTAACTCGCAACATCATTCTTCAACGTAACCGTGCAGAACGCGCCGAGCTCCGGTGTCTCGGCCTCGAACGGAAATGCCACCTGGAGCCCGCCCGGCCCGTCGATCACCCGCTTCGGCCGCGGCAGCTGAACCTGGGGCAGCGCCACGGTCAGCGCCGTGTCGGCATCGATCGTGTAGGCAATCGTCAGCGCGACCGGGGTCCCGGCGACCGCGGCGTCGAACAGATCGTCTTCGGCAAAGCGCAGCTCCAGCCGCCCGGTCGCGGTCGCGATCCCGGGATCGACCCCGTCGATCTTGCCGTCGGCGCGGATCACCACCGCAGGGGTCGATCCATTGCCGATCGTGACCTCGCCGCCGACCACCCGGCCGAGCGGCGTGCCGTCGGCGCTGACCGTCCCGCTCAACCGCGCGAACGGCGTCAGCGCCAACGTGGTCGGGCTGCCGGCGGCGTCGGCGGTGGTGTTGCTCTCGGCCTGCGCGATCACCGCGATGCGCGCGGTCAGCTGGTCGGACAGGGACAGCGGCAGGGTCAGCCGGTCGACCACGACGCCGTCGTGGCGGTGGTAGCGCGGCACGTCCGGGTGCATCACCAGCACCGACAGCGACGGCAAGTCGGCGGGCGGGCCGTCGCCGCCGAACACATGGGTATAGGTGCCGCTGCCGCCGGTCGCCGGCGCGCCCAACAGCCCCTTCAGCCACACCCCGAGCGCGCGCGGATCGACCGGCACCGGGACGGTGCCGCGGTCGCTGATGCCGCCGCGGTCGGTCGGCCCGGGGCCGCGGCCGAGACCGAGCACGTCGATCCGTTCGACCACCTGCTCGGCGCTCAAATCGAAGCCGCCGAGGAACGGCAGCCGGGTGTAGTCGCCCCCCGGCGCCACCCCATAGGCGGTCTCGAACCGGGCATAGAGGCGCGCGGCGCTGCCGGTGGCACGGGCCATCGCGTCAGACCTCCCAACTGAGCGCGAACGCGAGTTCGAGAAACGCCGCGCCGGGCGCAACCCCGGCGAGGCTGGCCGAGACGAAGTCGAACGCCGCCTCGGCACCGTCCGGTTGCCAGCCCGCAAGCGCGCGGCGCACCGCGGCGCGCAGCGCGACCAGCGAGGTCGCGGGCGCGCCGGTCTCGAGCACCCCGCCGGCGACCGCGCCGGCGGCGCGCACCACCACGACCACCCCGACCGTCTCGGTCAGCCGCTGGACATGGTCGCCGCCGAGCAGTGCGTTCGGCTCGGCGTCGAGCGCCAGCGGCAAAACGAACGCGGCCGGCGTGCGGTGGGGCACCGCGCCGGCCTTGACCAGCTCGGCGAAATCGAGCGCGCCGCGCACGCTGACCAGCTCCGCGACCTCGGCCTCGAGCCGTGCGATCGTCGCCTGAACCAGATCAAGGCTCTCGGTCACGATGCGGCCTCGGCCAGCGCAGCCGCGACCACGGCGGCGATCGCGGGTCGATCGGCCGCCCCGACCCCGAGGAACGGCCGCGCCGGCACGGTGGCGGTGCCGAACTGGTGCACCGCGGCGTAGACCGCGGTGCTGCCGACCCGCACCGCGGTGCCGGCGCCGATCACCCGATGGCGGATCGACCGGCGCAGCCGGCCGGTGTGCACCAGGGTCAGCCCGCCGGTGCGTCGCGCCCGGCGGCTCGGCCGCCACGGCCGGCCCTCGGGGTCGCGGGCCGCGCGAAAGCGAATGTCCGTGCGCGCGACCATCAGCCGTCCGACCCGGTCCAGGACCGGGGCCAGGCGTGTGCTCCGTGCTGCGAGGCCGGCCAGCCGGCGGCGCAGTGCCTGATCATCGACCATCAGGGTGATCATGTCCGTCTCCCGGGCTGCGCCGGATTGGGGGCGGCGCCCCCTGGACCCCGCTCATGAGTGGAGGTCAAGGGGGGCACCCCCCCCTTGCGGGGGTGTCGGGGGCAGCGCCCCTGACAACGGCCGCCAGGCCGAACCGGCGCCGCCGTCAAAATCTCCCAAGACTGTCTCGCGTGAACCGCCGCCCCGCCCCCGACGCCGCCACCGTCGCCCCTTCGCCGACCGTGAGCGTGATCCGCCCCTCGGCCAGCCGCTCGAGCCAGCGCACCGCGGCGCGCCAGTCCGCGACCACTTTGTTCGGCGCCTGCTCAACGTGGAGCAGGTGGTAGGCGATCACCGCGCACTGCCGGCGCAGAATCTCCGGCACTGGTGCCACCGGCACCGGGTAGCGCGCGGCCAGATAGCCGTCGATCAACGCCGACGCGTCCTCAAGCGCGCGCGCCGCCACCGCCTGGTCGACCTCCCCGGTCGGCGGCACCCCGCGGTCGGTCAGCTCGACCAGCCGCGGCATGCCGGCGAGCCGGCTCAAGTCCTCGAGCGCGGCATAGGCCATGGCTCAGGCCAGCCAGGGGGTGACCAACAGCTCGGCCGAGCCGCGCCAGATGTTGGTTGCGCCGGCACCGTCGCGCTCGGCGGTCAGGAGCTCGCGCCCCTCGGCCTCGAGCGCCGGCGGCACCACCAACAACGACGGCCGGATGCCGAGCGGCTGGCCGTGGTCGCCCAACAATCCAAGCATGCTCGCGCGCGCCGTACCGTAGCCGGTCGCGTCCAGGGTCTGACGCGAGCCGTAGGCAAGCTGCCACAGCCCGTAACCGGCATTAACCCGGCAATCGACCCCGTAGAGGATTTGCTTGCGCGCAAACACGCTCTCGTCGGTCGGGTCGTCGCGGCGCACGAACGCGTAGTCGCGCCGGCGCTGGAAGATCAGCGGTCGGACCCGCCGGCTGGTGTCGAGCAGGAACCACGCGGTGCCGCTGCCGCCTCCCGAGTTCGACGCCGTGGTCGCCAACCCGTCCGGCCCGGTGACCGGATGGTCGCTCGAAAAGAACGGCACGCCGTCGTAGCCAAGCCCGGTGAACCCGGCGTTCAGGAGCCCGAACACCAGCTGGTCGGGATGGGCCCGCGCGTCCTGACCGAGCTGGGCGACCAGCGGCGCATAGGTGCCGTAGCTGTCGTCTTCGAGGTCGTCGCGGTCGACCCCGATCGTGTTTTCGAAGCTGCGGTTCTTGATCTCGTAGTCGTGGGCTTCGAGGTTCTGGATCACCCGGTCGCCCAGCCACTCGCGGAACCGGGTGGTCGCGCCGAGCCAGCCGTAGGTTTCGGCGCGCGCGCTCGACGGCACCACCATCGTGACTTTTTCGTAGTCGGACGGCGCTTGGTCGAACGCGGTGTTGAACACGGTCTTGAAGCCGGTGGTGACCTTGGCGATCGTCGCCTGGTTGATGATCATGTCAGACCCTCCGTGCGATCGTCAGCGTCGCCACCGGCGCGGTGGCGAAGGCCAGCGTGATGCCGGCGGCGTTGACCGTGCGCACGGTGACCTCGTCCGCTGCGGTCACAGCCGCGGTGTGGACCGCACCGTCCTGCGTGCCGGCGTAGCGTTCCCCGACCACGAGGTCGCTCGCCGCGACCCCAGCGACCGTGAAGCTGTCGGACGCGGTCAGGTTGGTCGCAAGCGGCGAGCTGATCCCGGTCAGCGTCACCGTGCGCTGGGCAAAGTCCCAGGCCGGCGCACCGCCGCCGCCGAGGCCGATGCGCACCCACACGCCAGCGGCATCGACCGCGACCACCGCGCCGGCGGGGCTGCGGCTGCCGGCACCGTCGTCGCGCGCCACCGTCTGGTCATCGACCAGGTAGCAGGTCCGGCCGAGGTCGCCCGTGCCGACCGCCGATGCGCCGCCGGCATTGGCCCAGCGGAACACCCCGGCGTCGACCGTGACCACGGCAGCCCCGGCGGTGCCGTCGCGGTTGTCGACCGCGGCCGCCGCGCGGCCGACCGGGCGCAGGCCCACCGCGGTCGCACCCGGCACCGCATTGCCGCTGGCATCGAGGCAGACCATCGCGCCGGCGTAGATCCGGGTCGCGGCGGCGACCGGCAGCGACACCCGGTCGCCGTCGCGCGCCGGGGTGTTGCGGTCTTGGGTCAGCGCGGCCATCAGAGACCGCCCCCGGTCTCGGCGGTGGCGGTCGCAAGAAACGCCGCCGGGTCGAGGCCGAGTGCCGCGCACACCGCGACGCTGTCGGGGTCGAGCCGCCGCGCGTTCGCACCGTGCGCCGCGCGCGCCGTGCCGAGGCCGCTGTCGCCGAGCGGGAGCAGGACCGGCCGGGATTGCTGAAGCGCGGCGAACTCGGCCGGCATCCTGGTCGCCATCGCGACCAGGGTCGCGCGTTCCGCCGGCAAGGCGCGGCCGTCACCGATCAGGCGATCGACCTCGGCCTCGGTGCGCGCGTGTTCCAGCGCGGCGATCCGGTCGCCGAGCTCGGCCAGTCGCGCCGTCAGCGCGCCGAGGCTGTGCGCGGCCACGGCCGGGTCTTCGGCCGACAGCGCGACCAGCGGCAGGTTGGGTTTGTTGGTCAGGCCGGCGCCGAGCAGGCGCAGGATCCGCCCGTCCGGATCGTGCTCGAACACCGGGCTGACCGCCTGATAGGCGCGACCGGCGATCTTGCGCCGGGCGTCGTCGGTCCAATCGACTGTGGCCCAGATGCCGTCCGGCCGCGCCTCGAGCGCGCGGATGAACCCGGCGTTCTCGGCCCCGGCGCCGCCGTCGGCGCCGAGCAGCGAGGCATGGCCGTAATCGACCCGCAGCCGACCCTGATCGATCAACGGCTGGGTCGCGGCGATCACCGCCGCCGGATCATCGAGCCGATAGGGCCCGCGGCCGTCGGTGCCGGTGACCGTCCCGGCAGGGAGAAGATGGATCGACGGCGGCACGGCGCCGCCGGCCTCCGGCAACACCGCCGCGTGGGCGGCCACGGTTCGTCCAAGGGAAGACATCGGTAAGAAGGACCCGTCGGTTGGTGGGCGACACGGCCCGGACAATGGTCCGATTACAGGAACTTGGGCAGCCGGAACGGCATCCGGTCCCATTCGCGCGATCGGCCATTGCGCCACGAGCGAGGGCGAAGAATCCCCCCGTCACGGCACCTCGGGGCGTCAGGTCCCCATCCACCGTCGGCCGTGCGGGGGTCGAGGGGGCAGCGCCCCCGCGCGGCCATCAGGCCGAAACCCGGCGCCGACGCGCGGCGGCTGCCCACCCGGGGCGGATTGCCGCAGCGTCGAATCCGCAGTACACCACCGCCTTGATGCCCCTGCCTCAGCCGCCGCCGGCGCGGCTGGGGCAAAGGAACCGAGGAGGTGCCTTCCCGTGACCACTTTCACCGGCCAGGACAGCCTGAACACCCGCCGCACGCTCACCGTCGGCGCGGCCAGCGTCGATTACTTCAGCCTGGCCGCGGCTGCCGAGGCCGGGCTCGGCGATCTCGCGCGCCTGCCCTACTCGCTCAAGGTGCTGTTCGAAAACCTGCTGCGCTTCGAAGACGGCCGCAGCGTCACCGTGGACGACATCAAGGCGGCGGCGGCGTGGCTCGCAACCCGGCAGAGCGACCGCGAAATCGCCTACCGCCCGGCGCGGGTGCTGATGCAGGATTTCACCGGCGTGCCGGCGGTCGCGGACCTGGCGGCGATGCGCGAGGCGATGGTCCAACTCGGCGGCGACGAGCGGCGGATCAACCCACTGTCGGCAGTCGATCTGGTGATCGACCACTCGGTGATGGTGGACGAGTTCGGCACGCCCAAGGCGTTCCAGGCCAATGTCGCGTTCGAGTTTGACCGCAACCGCGAGCGCTATGCCTTCTTGCGCTGGGGCCAGCAAGCGTTCGACAATCTCCGCGTCGTTCCGCCGGGCACCGGCATTTGCCACCAGGTCAATCTTGAATATCTCGCGCGCGTGGTCTGGACCGACACCGACCGCGCGACCGGCAAGACGCTGGCCTACCCGGACACCTTGGTCGGCACCGACAGCCACACCACCATGGTCAACGGCCTTGGCGTGCTCGGCTGGGGCGTCGGCGGCATCGAGGCCGAGGCGGCGATGCTCGGCCAGCCGATCTCGATGCTGATCCCGGAAGTGATCGGCATGCGCCTCGACGGCCGCTTGCCCGAGGGCACCACCGCGACCGACCTGGTCCTGACCGTGACCCAAATCCTGCGGGCTCGCGGCGTGGTCGGCAAGTTCGTCGAGTTCTTCGGCCCCGGGCTCGACCAGCTGAGCCTGGCCGACCGCGCGACCATCGCCAACATGGCGCCGGAGTACGGCGCGACCTGCGGCATCTTCCCGATCGACGCTGAGACACTCAAGTACCTCACCTTCACCGGCCGCGACGCCGCCCAGGTCGCGCTGGTCGAGGCCTATGCCAAGGCCCAGGGCCTGTGGCGCGATGCCGATACGCCGGAACCTCTGTTCACCGATGTCCTGACCCTCGACCTCGGCACGGTGGCGCCGTCGCTCGCCGGGCCGCGGCGGCCGCAGGACCGGGTGCCGCTCGCCGACGCCGCGGCCGCGTTCGAGGCCGAGCTGACCGGCTCGTTCAAGGTCCCGGCCGACCAGACCGCGACCGCGGTGCCGGTCGCCGGCATGACCCACGGCCTGACCCACGGCGACGTGGTGATCGCGGCGATCACGTCGTGCACCAACACCTCGAACCCGGATGTCCTGGTCGCGGCGGGGCTGGTCGCGCGGAAGGCGCGGGCCCGCGGCCTTGCGACCAAGCCGTGGGTCAAGACCTCGCTGGCACCGGGGTCGCAGGTGGTGACCGATTATCTCCAGGCGGCCGGGCTCCAGGACGACCTGGACGCGCTCGGCTTCAACCTGGTCGGCTACGGCTGCACCACCTGCATCGGCAACTCGGGGCCCCTCCCCGACGCGGTCGCGGCCGCGATCGAAGGCGGCGACCTGGTCGCTGCCGCGGTTCTGTCGGGCAACCGCAATTTCGAAGGCCGGGTCAACCCGCTGACCCGCGCCAACTATCTGGCGTCCCCGCCTTTGTGCGTCGCCTACGCGCTGGCCGGGTCGATGCGCTGTGATCTGACCCGTGACCCGCTCGGCACCGGCAGCGACGGCAAACCGGTCTATCTCGCCGAGCTCTGGCCGACGCCGCAGGAGATCGACGAGACCCTGCGCACCGCGCTGACGCCGGAGATGTTCCGCAGCCGCTATGCCAACGTCTTCGAAGGCCCGGCCGAGTGGCGGACGATCGCGACGGCCGAGGGCCTGACCTATCGCTGGGACGACGGTTCGACCTACGTCCGGCTGCCGCCGCTGTTTGAGGACATGCCGCGCCAACCGGTCCCGGTGACCGACGTCGCGGGCGCCCGGGCGCTGGCGATCCTGGCCGACAGCATCACCACCGACCACATCTCGCCGGCCGGCGCGATCAAGAAGACCAGCCCCGCCGGCGAATACTTGCTCGGCTACCAGGTCCGCCCGCACGACTTCAACTCGTACGGCGCGCGCCGCGGCAATCACGAAGTGATGATGCGCGGCACCTTCGCCAACATCCGCATCAAGAACGAGCTGGTCCCGGGCATCGAGGGCGGCGAGACCCGGCACATGCCGTCGGGCGAGCGCTTGCCGATCTACGACGCCGCGATGCGCTACCAGGCCGAGGGCGTGCCCTTGGTGGTGATCGCGGGCAAGGAGTACGGCACCGGATCGAGCCGCGACTGGGCGGCCAAGGGGACGCGTCTTTTGGGCGTCCGCGCGGTGATCGCCGAGAGCTTCGAGCGCATCCACCGCTCCAACCTGGTCGGCATGGGCGTGCTGCCGCTCCAGTTCAAGGACGGCCTGACCCGCGCCGCCCTGTCGCTCGACGGCAGCGAGACCTTCGACATCTCTGGGATTGCCGCGGGCCTCGGCCCCCGCATGGACGTCACCCTGACCGTGACCCGCGCCGACGGCCGCAGCGCAACCTACCCGCTGCTCTGCCGGATCGACACGCTGGACGAGGTCGAGTACTACAAGAACGGTGGCATCCTTCAGTATGTTCTGCGCAACATGATGAAGGACGCGGCCTGACGCGACCAGCGCCGACACTTTCGGTGAGCCCCCGGACGTCCGGGGGCGCCGCCGCACCGGACCAGATCGCCTGCGCACACCGTCGCGGTGGGCCCGCAGATGAGGCGCGTGCAGGCCCACCGCGAATATGTAGCATGATCGGGGACGCAGGCCAAAGCGGTGGCCGCCCGGGATCGGTGAACAGCTTCCTCAGGCGTGGATAACCGGAACCAAACAATCGGATTTGGTATGAGATGGAGTAGCGATCACTATTGATCTTCTCTTCAGTTTTCACCGGACAGGCGCGAAATGAACGCGCCAATTTCCTGGCGCAGGTGCTCCGAGTCGCGGGAAAGCCTGGTCGCGGACGAGGCCACCTCTGCCGCGTTGCACTTCGCCTGTTCCGCAGTGGCTTGCACGATGGTAATCGATTGCGATACCGAGGACGCCCCTTGAGATGCCTCGGAGATGTTCCGGGCGATTTCGATGGTCACGCTGTTTTGCTCTTTGATGGCGCCCGCCACCTCTGCCGAGGCGGTTTCGATTTTTGCGACCCGCCGCGTAATCTCCGTAATCGCTTCAATTGCATTATCAGCGACCGAGCAAATCTGACCAACCTGGACCGTTATTTGATCCGTTGCTTTCGCGGTTTGCTGGGCAAGGGATTTGACCTCGTTGGCGACGACCGCGAACCCCTTGCCCGCCTCGCCCGCGCGCGCCGCCTCGATGGTCGCGTTCAGCGCCAACAGGTTGGTCTGATCCGCGATCGACTTGATCAACTCTACGATTGTTCCAATCTGTTGTGCAGCTTCGCTCAGTTGGCGTACCGTTCCATCCGTTTTGGCAGCTGTGTCGGAAGCCTCGGAGGCGATTTGGGCAGCCGACGCGACTTGTCCGCTGATCTCCTGGATCGACGCGGAGAATTCCTCGACCGCCGACGCCACCGCTTGAATATTGACCGAGGCCTGTTCGGCCGCCGCAGCCACGGTCATCGACTGGTCGGTCGTCTCCGATGCCACATGAGACATCCCGGCGGACGAGCTTTCGAGCGCGTTGGCCGCTGCCATCACCGAGTCGACGATCGCCTTGACGTTGGTATTGGCGAAGACGATGAACTCGCGCTCGTTGTCCTCCATGCGCGCCAAGGCGCGGTTGATCGTATTGGCGAAGTGAACGAAATCCCCTCTCATACCTGTTGTAATGATTTGCCGGTAGTATTCGCGCCGATTGGCGGCTTCTACCGCGGCAAAGGCCTCCTTACCAAAAGCTTCGGACAAGTCGAGTACACGATTGATGCTCCACAGCAGCTTGCCGATCTCGTCCTGGCGGGTGATACCGATGACCCGTGCGTTAAGATCACCCCGCGCCGACCGCGCCAGCACGTCGTGGGCCCGGCTCAGGTGGCCGGCAGCGTCTCGCACGGAGTGCCCGAACCATAGGCTGGCGGCGGTCGCCATGCCCCCGAGGACCAGCAGCGCGGACAGGGCGACCACCGACGGGGAACCGGTGAGGGTCGACCACAAAGCCCAGCCACCGCACAAGACAATGGCTCCGTTCACCCCAAGTGCGGCCAACGCGATCCGGGCCGCTTGATCTCGCAGGGATCGGGTCATTTCTTCGTACCTGCCTGAGTGCCGGTTGTCGTGCTGATGGCAAAGATCATACGGTCATAAGAGCTGTGCCCGCTGTGGCGAACCGCGTCCATGAACATGGTGTAGGATGCCGTTAAGCCGGCCTTGCGATCACTGTGTCTGCGCTCTTCCGACAACAGCCGCTGATAAAGCGGCTTGATCGTCTGGAAGGCTGCGAGAGGTGGGACCCGACGGTTGGAATGATAGCCGACGATCTTGTTCTCGGTATCGAAACAAGGCGTCACATGGGCCAGGACCCAATAATTATCCCCGTTAATCGCCAAGTTATTAATAAAGGCAAATATTTCCCGGCCCGACTGTATAGTTTCCCAGAGCAGCTTGAAAACACATCGCGGCATCTCCGGATGCCGGATGATCGAATGCGGTTCACCCAGTAACTCGCGTTCTTCGAACCCACTGACTTTGATAAATACGTCGTTTACATACGTCAGCCGACCTCTGATATCGGTTTTGCTGACGATAATCTCGTCGTCAGCAAACGTCCGTTCCCGTCCAGACGGGTTTATTTTATATCGCGACATGAAGAGTTCCCGGAATCGCTCCAAAACTACCTTAAAGATAGCCTCTCAGAAATCTATCTAACCGTGTTGTAACCTGCAATGAAAAAATAAGGAACGCGTGCCTATCGCGATGGGCGAATCGCCTGACCTTTCAACGAATGGTGGAGCTCGCTTGGCGGACAAACGCTTGGACCCCAAGCGTGGTTTGGCAAGGGCCCCGGTCTTGAGCAGGATCAGCGGTCCGCTCGAAGAAAACTGTACGGATCGACATCTGTGTGGGCTCAGCGGGAATTGGACAATTCGAGCGTCACTAATAAGCTAGGTGCGGGTGGCGAGGTCGGTATGCGTTTTTTCAGGCATTGGACCATCT
>JANQHG010000144.1 GCA_028277115.1 Azospirillaceae bacterium | reverse complement strand
GCCGACCGGCGACGCACCGAAGGCCAATTGCACCACCTGCCACATGGGCGTGTACAAGCCGTTGTACGGCGCGCCGATGCTGGCGGAGTTCCCGTCGCTCGCTGGCAACTGAGCTTGGGCAACTGAGCTTGGGCGGTGTCGGCCGGCACGCTTGCGTGCCGGCCGTCCTTTTTTGGTCCCTTGCACAACCTTCGGGGTTTCGACGTCGCCCGCGCCGGCGCAATCCCCTGTACCGGACCCGCTGTTTCGCGGTAGGGAAGGCGCCACCAGTTGTTCGGCGTCCGCCCGCCGGACTGACGTCGCGATGGTCATGCGTGGATGCTCGTTCTCGACCAGGTCACCCGGGTGTTCGAACAGGCCGGCACCCGGCTCGAGGTGTTGCGTGGGGTCTCGCTTTCGGTCAAGGAGGGCGAGACGGTCGCCCTGGTCGGGCCGTCGGGGGCGGGCAAATCGACCCTGCTCCATATCGCCGGGCTGCTCGAGCGGCCGACCGCGGGCGCGGTGCGGATCGACGGCACCGATGCCGGGGCGCTCGGCGACCGCGGCCGCACCCTGCTGCGCCGCCGGGTGATCGGCTTCGTCTATCAGTTCCACCACCTGTTGCCCGAATTCTCCGCCGAGGAGAACATCGTGCTGCCGCAGATGATCGCCGGCGTCGGCCGGCGCGCGGCGCGGGTACGGGCGCGCGAGCTGCTGGCGCGGGTCGGGGTCGATCACCGCGCCGACCATCGGCCGTCGCGCCTGTCCGGCGGCGAGCAGCAGCGGGTCGCGATCGCACGCGCGCTTGCCAACCGGCCGCAGCTGTTGATCGCCGACGAACCGACCGGCAACCTCGACCACAACACCGCCGATCGGGTGTTCGAAACCCTGCTGGCACTCGCCCGCGAGGAGGGCCTGGTGGCGGTGGTCGCGACCCACAATCTTGAGCTGGCGGCCCGGATGGACCGGGTGTTCGAGTTGCGCGACGGCACGGTGGTCGAGATCACGGAGGCTTGAACCATGACCGACCCGTCTCCCGCGGCGGCGCCGACCGCCGATCCGGACTTGGTGCTCGAGGTCGATCGGCGCTACCTCGTGTCCGAGTTGAACGCGGTCCAGGAGGGCCTGCGCCGGTACAACGAACGGTTCCTCGGGGAGTCGCCCGGGCGGATCTCGATCTATCTGCGCCGGCTGCCGGGGCGAGAGATCGTCGGCGGCGCGTTCGGGTTCATGGTCGGCCGAGAGGTGTTCGTCAACTGGGTTTGGGTAGACGACGCCGCGCGCGGCCGCGGCCACGGCTCGCGGCTCTTGACCCGGCTTGAAGGCGAGGCCGCGGCGGCCGGGCTGACCCGGGTGACGCTCAGCACCTTTGCGTTCGGGGCGGCGGCGTTCTACGAACGGCACGGCTATCGCGCGATCGGCACGATCCCGGACTGCATCGCCGGGTTTGACAAGACCTACTACCGAAAAGACCTGGTCCGACCATGAGCGAGGCCGCAGCGGCACCGCGTCTGGCCGTGCGCAAGATCACCAAGGCATATCCCGAGTGCCTGGCCAACGACCGGATCGATCTCGCGGTGCGCGCCGGGGAGATCCATGCGCTGCTCGGCGAGAACGGCGCCGGCAAGACGACGCTGGTGCGCATCTTGTGCGGGATCATCCGCGCCGATGCCGGAACCATCGCCTGGGACGGCCGGCCGGTGGTGATCGACCGGCCGTGGGCGGCGCGCCGGCTCGGCATCGGCGCGGTGTTCCAGCATTTCAACCTGTTCGAGACCCTGTCGGTGGTCGAGACGATCGGGGTCGGGCTCGACGCGCCGCCGCCGCGCGCCGAATTGGCGGCGCGGATCACGGCGCTGGCCGAGGCGCACGGGCTCGCGGTCGACCCGGCGCAGCCGGTGCAGACGCTGTCGGTCGGCGAGCGCCAGCGGGTCGAGATTCTGCGCGCGCTGCTCGCCGACCCCAAGCTGTTGGTGATGGACGAGCCGACTTCGGTGCTGACGCCGCAAGAGGCCGACCGCTTGGTCGCGCTGATCCGCCGGCTGGCGGCGAGCGGCTGCGCAATTTTGTACATCAGCCACAAACTGTCCGAGGTCGTTGGTCTGTGCGACCGCGCGACCATCCTGCGCGCCGGCCGGGTGGTTGGGGTGTGCGACCCGGGGCGCGAGACCGTGCGCAGCCTGACCGCGATGATGGTCGGCACCGCGCCGGCGACCGCTGCCGCCGCGCCTGACCCGGCGTCGGACGGGGGGCCGGTGCGCGGTGGGTCCGGGGTCGTCCACCCCGCGCTGTCGATCGAGGCGCTGACGACCGACCACCGCGACCCGTTCGCGGTCAATCTGCGCGGGGTCACCGTGCGGGTCGAGCGCGGCGAGATCGTCGGGATCGCCGGGATCGCCGGCAATGGTCAACGCGAGCTGATGGCGGCGCTGATCGGCGAAGCCCCGGCCGCGGCCGATCCGGTGATCCGGATCGACGGCCGGCCGGTCGGCCGTGCCGGTCCGGCGGCCCGGCGGCGCGCCGGGCTTGCGGTGATCCCGGAAGAGCGCCTGGGGCGGGCGGTCGCGCCGGGGCTCGATCTGACCGCCAACACGATCCTGACCGGCCATGGGGTTCACGACTTGGTGCGGCGCGGCTTGGTCCGCTTTGCCGCCGGCCGGGCGCGCGCCGGACGGATCATCGAGCGGTTCGGGGTGCGGGCACGCGGGCCCGGGGTGGCGGCTGACCGCTTGTCGGGCGGCAATCTTCAACGGTTCATCGTCGGGCGCGAACTCGACCAGGCGCCGCGGGTCCTGGTCGCGCGCTCGCCGACCTGGGGGATCGACGTCCAGGCGGCGGCGTTTGTGCGCGCGCAGATCCGGGCGTTGGCCGGGGCCGGCGCCGGGGTGCTGGTGATCTCGCAAGACCTCGACGAGGTGTTCGACCTGGCCGACCGGATCGCGGTGCTGCGCCGGGGCCGTTTGACCGCGCCGGTCGCCGCCGCGGCGACCGGCTATGATGAGATCGGCGCGCTGATGGGCGGCCGCGCCGCCGGGCCGGGCGCCGACGCGTCAGCGTGACGCCCGGCCCGGCGGCACAATCCAGTCTCAGGCACGCCAGAATGGCTTGTCATATTCGGTTTGGGCATCGAGCGGCGTCAGTCCGATGTCGCGCAGCATTCGTTCGTCCAGGCGCGCCAAGGTTTGGCGCTGCAGATAGCGCTCGTGCCAGACGACGATCATTCCGAGGCCCCGCCGTGTCACCCGCTGCAGGTCCGACAGCAGGATCGTCGCGATCGAGAATGTCATCCTTCCGTCCTCCATCCGGCGTGAGCGATCGTCCCGGGACAATCGATACATCCGAGTAGACCCTTGTAGATTGTCATCGTCAACCGCTATATTGTCTCTGTGACAACCCAGGTGACGATCAGGCCTTTGGGATCGGGGGAGCGGGCGATGGCGCGATGGCGATGACCGAATGGACCCCGGACCTCACCGGGCGCGAGGGGCCGCGGTATCGGGCGATCGCGGATGCGTTGGCCGACGACATCGCGGCCGGGCGGTTGCCGGCACGCGCCCGGCTGCCGACCCACCGCGACCTCGCCTATCGGCTCAATGTCTCGATCGGGTCGGTGACCCGCGCCTATGCGGAGGCGGAACGGCGCGGTCTGGTGTGCGGCGAGGTCGGGCGCGGCACCTATGTCCGGGAACCCGACCGGCGCGAGACGCCCGAGCTCGATCATTTCGGCCTGTTGAGCAACACGGCCGAGATCAATTTCGCCCAATGTCTTTCGATCTTGCGGGACGTCGATGCGGCGCTGGCCGAGACAATCGCCGAGCTGCGCGCGGCCGGGCGGCTGGAGCGGTTGCTCGGCTACGGGCCCCATGCCGGGTTGACGCCGCACCGGGTCGCCGCGTGCGATTGGTTGGCGCGCCAGGAGCGGGTTGCGGCGTCGGTCGACTCGGTTCTGGTCACGGTCGGCGCGCACAACGGGTTGGCGACCGCCTTGTCGGCGGTGGTGCGGCCGGGGGAGACCGTGGCGGCGGAATGTCTGACCTACCACGGTCTCAAATCCTGTGCCGCGACCTTCGGGTTCCGGCTCGAGGCGATCGAGACCGATGCCGAGGGTCTGGTGCCGGCGGCGTTCGAGGCGGCGTGCCGGCGCGGTCCGGTGCGGGCGTTGTACACGATCCCGACGATCCAGAACCCGACCGCGTCGATTTTGACCGAGGGCCGGCGTCATGAGATCGTGCAGATTGCCCGGCGCCACGGCGTGATGATCATCGAGGACGGGGTGTTCGGCTTTCTGGCGCCCGAGGCGCCGCCGCCGTTGCAGAGCCTGGCGCCCGAGCTGGTGATCTATGTCACCAGCCTGTCGAAGAGTTTGGCGGCCGGTCTGAGGGTCGGGTTCACCGTGGTGCCGCCGCCCTTGTTTTCGCGTCTTGAGGGGGTGTTGCGCAGTTTTCATTTCGCGCCGCCGACCGTGTTCAGCGAGGTTGCGGCGATGTGGATGCGTGACGGTCGGGCCGACGCTTTTGCCGCGCGCCAGCGCGAGGAGGCGGCGGCGCGCCAACGTCTGGCGCGGGCCCGGCTCGACCCGGCGTTGGTGCGGAGCGCGCCGAGTTCTCAGCACTTGTGGCTGACGCTGCCGGACGGCTGGCGGCGCGAGGAGTTCGTGGCGGCGGCTGCGCGCCGCGGTGTGTCGGTGATCAGCGCCGGCGTGTTCGCGATTGGGCAGACCCAGGCGCCGCAGGCGGTTCGGGTTGGCCTGTGCCAACCGCCAACCCGCGACGAGGTGGTCCGGGGCGTCACGTTGTTGGCCGAGCTTTTGGCCTGCCCCGACGCCACGGTTTCCGTCGTTTAAGGCGGCGCCGGTTCGGCCTTGCGGCCGTTCGGGGGGCGCTGCCCCCTCGGACCCCCGCAAGGGGGGTCACCCCCCTTGACCCCCACTCACTGGGGTCCAGGGGGTAACCCCTGGTCGGGGGGTGTCGGGGGGTGAACCCCCCTGACCTGGGGGCAAAGCCCCCAAAACCTCGAAGTTTGGTTGACCTCTCCGCGTGCGATCGCTCTAACTTCGATGCACCGCAGCAGCCTCGCTGCCGCTCGCTGCCGCTCGCGTTCGCTCTTGGGGGGCGATCCCCGGTGTCATGCCTTTGAATTTTGAGGCGCGCGATCGCCCGTCGGGCGTCGTTCGCGCGGTTGCGCCGGTGGTGGCGATTGCGCTGACCGGCGTATTTGGGCTGGTGTTGTTTTGGCTTCTCGGCCATTCACCGGTGACCGCCCTTCACGCTTACTTCGTGGCCCCGGTGTCGAGCGTCCGGGGATTGGCCGAGCTCGCGCTCTCCGCGACCCCGCTGGTCTTGTGCGCGGTCGGTCTCGCGGTCGGCTTTCGCGCGAATGTCTGGAACATCGGCGCCGAGGGCCAGTTGTTGATCGGCGCGACCTGCGGCGGCGGCTTCGCGTTGATGGTCCAGGATTTCGGCGGCGCCGGGCCCTGTGTGTTGCCGGCGATGCTGGTGGCGGGCATCGGCGGCGGCATGGCGTGGGCGGCGATCCCGGCCGTGTTGAAGGTTCGGTTCGGCGCCAGCGAGATCTTGACCAGCCTGATGCTGACCTATGTCGCGGGCCTTGTGCTCGGCTATGCGGTGCACGGGCCGCTGCGCGACCCCGACGGCTTCGGGTTTCCGGAATCGAAGCTGTTCGAGGATGACGCGCTGCTGCCGATCCTGGTGGCCGGCACCCGGCTCAATCTGGCGGCGCCGCTGGCGCTCGGCGTCGCGGCGGTCGCGTGGCTGGCGATGGCGCGCAGCCTGATCGGGTTCGAGCTTAAGGTGATCGGGGTGGCGCCGCATGCCGCGACCTATGCCGGCTTCTCGCCGCGGCGCGCGGTCTGGATCGGGTTCCTGGTCTCTGGCGGCCTCGCCGGTCTCGCCGGGGTGTGCGAGGTCGCGGGCCCGATCGGCCAGCTGACGCCCGAGTTCTCGCCGGGCTACGGCTTCACCGCGATCATCGTCGCGTTTCTCGGCCGCTTGCACCCGCTCGGCATCGTGCTTGCAGGGCTGGTCATGGCGCTGACCTACCTGGGCGCCGAGCAGGCCAAGATCACGCTCGGCCTGCCCGAGGCGGTGACCGGGGTGTTCCAGGGGATGGTCTTGTTCTTTTTGCTCGCGACCGACGGGCTTGCCCATCTGCGGGTGCGCTGGCGGCGGACCCGCCCGGCCGAGGCGGGCGCGTGATGGCGGACGGTCTTGCGACGGTTGCCGTGGTGCTGGCCGGCACCTTGGCGGCGGCGACCCCGCTGGTGTTCGCGAGCCTGGGCGAGTTGGTCGGCGAGAAGACCGGGATGCTCAACCTTGGGGTCGAGGGCATGATGCTGGTCGGCGCGGTCGCCGGCTTTGCCGCGGCCGCGGCGACCGGCACGCCATTTGTCGGGTTTCTGGCGGCTGCCGCGGCGGCGGCGGCCTTGGCGGCGCTGTTCGGGGTGTTGACGCTGTACCTGTTCGCCAACCAGGTCGCGACCGGCCTGTCGCTGACGATCTTCGGGATCGGTTTGAGCGCGATGGTCGGGCGCGGGTATGTCGGCATCCCGCTCGACGGGTTGGGGCCGGTGGCCTGGCCATTCGGGTTGGCCGAGCTGCCGGTGGTCGGGGTTCTGGTGTTCGGCCATGACCCGATGGTTTATCTGGGGCTGGCTGCCGCGGTCGCGATCGCGGTTGGCTTCAAGCACACCCGGCTCGGCACGGTGTTGAAGGCGGTCGGCGAGAACCCGACCGCGGCGGCGGCGCTCGGCCATCCGGTGCGGCTGATCCGGCTCGGCGCGGTCTTGTTCGGCGGCGCGATGAGCGGGCTCGGCGGCGCCTACCTCTCGCTGGTCTACAGCCCGATGTGGGCCGAGGAGATGACCGCCGGGCGCGGCTGGATCGCGCTGGCGCTGGTGGTGTTCGCGACCTGGCGGCCGGGGCGGCTGGTGCTCGGGGCGTGGTTGTTCGGCGGCGCGACCCTGGTCCAGCTGCACCTGCAGGGGCACGGGGTCGCGGTGCCGGCGCAGCTGTTGGCGACCTTGCCGTATCTTGCGACCATCGTGGTCCTGGTCGTGATCTCGCGCGATCCGGTGGTGATCCGTTTGAATGCGCCGGCCAGCCTTGGCAAGTTGTATACGCCCGAACGATAGCCTTTTCTGGGCAAATTGTTGCAATTCTTGATCAAGGAGCCAACACCGTGAAAACAAAAGCGATGATGGGGGCGGCGCTCGCCGTCGGGCTGGGCATGGCGAGTGCGGCCGTGTCGGCCGACGACGGGCCGCTCAAGGTCGGGTTCGTCTATGTCGGGCCGGTCTCCGACCACGGCTGGAGCTACCAGCATGACCAGGGCCGCCAGGCGGTGGTGAACGCGTTCGGCGACCGGGTCGAGACCCGGATCGTCGAGAGTGTGCAAGAGGGTGCGGACTCGGCCCGCGTGCTCGACGGTCTGGCGGCGAGCGGCCATCGGCTGATCTTTGCGACCTCGTTCGGCTTCATGAACTCGGTGATCCGGGTGGCGCGGCGCCACCCCGAGGTCCGGTTCGAGCATTGCACCGGTTACAAGCGCGCCGACAATGTCGCGACCTACATGGCGCGGTTCTACGAGGGCCGGCATGTGGTCGGGCTGCTCGCGGGCGCGCTGACCGAAACCAACATCATCGGCTACATCGGCTCGCACCCGATCCCCGAGGTGATCCGGGGCATCAATGCCTTTACGATCGCGCTGCGCCGGGTCAACCCGGACGCCGAGGTGCGGGTGATCTGGGTCAACAGCTGGTACGACCCGGGCAAGGAAGCCGAGGCCGCCAAGGCGCTGATCGACCAGGGCGCCGACGTCCTGCTGCAACATACCGACAGCCCGGCGCCGATGACGGTCGCCGAGCAGCGCGGGGTCTGGGCGGTCGGCCAGGCGTCCGACATGTCGCGGTTCGGGCCGACCGCGCACATCACCTCGATCGTCGACATCTGGGACGCCTATTACGTCCGGCGGACCCAAGAGGTGCTGGACGGCACCTGGCAGTCGGGCGATGTCTGGGGCGGCTTTGCCGACGAGATGGTCTATCTGGCCGACTACAATCCCAGTCTGGCCCCGGAGTTGGTCGAGATGGCCGAGACCGCGCGCCGGGAGATCATCGCCGGAACCCGCCATCCGTTCACCGGCCCGATCCGGGCCCAGGACGGCAGCGTGATGGTGGCCGAGGGCGAGACCTTGAGCGATGACGCACTGCTGCGCATGGACGCGTACGTCGAGGGCGTACAGGGCAGCATTCCCAAGTGATGCCGCGGCCCGGCGCAGGAGCGCCCCCGCGCCCCCGCGCCGGGCGGCGTCGGTTGACACCCCTTTGGCGGCAAGGTAACAAATCCGTTACTTCGCCGGATCGGTGCCGCGGACCCGGCAGCACCGAGGGCGCCGCCATGTCGGGCGGCTGACCGAAGTTAAAGGGGAGTTGATCATGACCGAGGCCGCGTCCACAGCGACCCCAAAACCCTGGTACCGGCTCGAAATGAACGGGCCGGTATTCATTATTTCGGCAATTCTGATTGTCCTCTTTTCGGTCTCAGGAATCGTGTTCCAGAGCTCGGTTGACAATCTGTTTGGGCAAATTCAGGCCGCGATCGCCAACTACGGTGGCTGGTTCTATGTCTTGACCATGAACGTGATCCTCGGCTTTGTCGTGTATGTTTTGTTCAGCCGGTTCGGCAAGATCCGTCTGGGCGGGCCGAACGCGGTGCCCGAGTTCTCGACCTTCGGCTGGTTCACCATGCTGTTCAGCGCCGGCATGGGCATCGGCTTGTTGTTCTACGCGGTCGCTGAGCCGCTCTACCACTTCGTGGTGCCGCCGATCGACGAGCCGGGTTCGGTCCAGGCGGCCAAGGACGCGATGGGGATCACCTTCCTCCACTGGGGCTTCCACCCGTGGGCGGTCTACACCATGGTTGCGTTGGCGCTTGCCTATTTCTCGTTCAACCGCGGCTACCCGCTGACCATCCGGACCGTGTTCTACCCGTTGCTGGGGGATCGGATTCACGGCTGGATGGGTCACACCATCGATATCCTGGCGGTGGTCGCGACCTTGTTCGGGGTCGCGACCTCGCTCGGGCTTGGGGTGCAGCAGGTCAATGCCGGTTTGAACCACCTGTTCGGGCTGCCGCAGACCGGGATCGTCCAGATGCTGCTGATCGCCGGGATCACCGGCATCGCGACCGTGTCGGTGGTGATGGGATTGGACGGCGGCATCCGGCGCCTGTCCGAGCTCAACATCGTGCTGGCGGCGGTCCTTTTGGTGTTCGTGCTGGTGTTGGGCCCGACCCTGTTCATTTTCAACGGGCTGATCGAGAACATCGGCCACTATCTGCAGAACTTCGCCGGGCTTGCGACCTGGAACGAGACCTATACCGCGACCAGCTGGCAGAACGCCTGGACGGTGTTTTATTGGGGCTGGTGGATCGCCTGGTCGCCGTTCGTCGGCATGTTCATCGCCCGGGTGTCGAAAGGCCGCTCGATCCGCGAGTTCGTGCTGGGCGTGATGCTGGTGCCGGTGGCGGTGACCTTCTGCTGGCTGACCATTTTCGGCGACGGCGCGCTGTATATCGAGATGTTCGGCGCCGGCGGCATGGCCAAGGCGGTCCAGGAAAATATCCCGGTGTCGCTGTTCGTGTTCCTGGAGAACTTCCCGCTGTCGTTCTTCACCAGCATCCTGGCGGTGGTGGTGGTGGTGACCTTCTTCGTCACCTCGTCGGACTCCGGGTCCTTGGTGATCGACATCATCACCGCGGGCGGCTCGCTCGAACCGCCGGTGATCCAGCGGATTTTCTGGGCGGTGTTGGAGGGCGTGGTCGCGGCGGCGCTGTTGGTCGGCGGCGGCCTGGTCGCACTTCAGACCGCGGCGATCACCACCGGCCTGCCGTTTGCGATCGTGTTGCTGTTCATGTGCTGGTCGCTCAACCGGGCGTTCCACCAGGACGCACCGGAGCCGATCGAGACGCGCGCCGCCGAGGCGCCGGTGGCCCAGCCGGCCGCGGCCGACTGAGCGGGGAGGACGGACGATCATGACCAGCTTCAGCTGTCACGCCCGCCGCCGGGCCGCGCCGGCCTGGGGGCTTGGGGTGGTGCTCGGGGCGGCACTCGCGCTCGCCGGCGCGACCGGCGCGACCGGCGCGGCGCGGGCGGAGACCGTGCGGATCGCCTATGTCACCTGGTCGTCGGCGATCGCGACCGCCAACGTGGTCAAGGTGATGATCGAGGACGGGCTCGGCCACCGCGCCGACCTGATCCCGGTCTCGGCCGAGACGATGTGGCGGTCGGTCGCCGAAGGCCGGGCGGACGTGATGCTGTCGGCGTGGCTGCCGAGCCTGCACGCCCATTATCTCGAACGGTTTCGCGGTTCCGTCGACGACCTCGGCCCCAACCTGGTCGGGACCCGCACCGGGCTGGTGGTGCCGAACGTGGCGAGCGGGCGCCAGACCGCGGGCAGCGGCCTGACCAACCGGCGCCACATCACGGTCGAGAGCATCGCGGACTTGAAGACCGCGGCGTCGCGGGTCGGCAACCGGATCATCGGCATCGACCCCGAGGCCGGGATCATGGCGGCGGCCGCGCGCGCGATCGAGGCGTACGGCCTCGACGGCATCGAGTTGATCGCGGGCAGCGAGGACGCGATGACCGCGGCCCTCGGCGAAGCGATCCGCCGCCGCCGCTGGGTGGTGGTGACCGGCTGGCAGCCGCACTGGATGTTCGGCCAGTGGAACCTGCGCTACCTCGACGACCCCGAAGGGGTGTTCGGCGGCGCGGAAGCGATCCACACGATCGCGCGCCGGGGCTTGGCCGACGACCTGCCGCCGGCTTTGTTCGCGGCGCTCGACCGCTTTGCCTGGACGCCGGACGAGATGGAGATCCTGCTGGTGCGCAACCAGCGCGGCGACGCCTTCCCGGCCGACACCGCGCGGGCCTGGATCGCGCAGAACCCGGCGCGGCTTGCGGCGTGGCTGGGCGCGGACGGGTAGGGACCGTTCGACCACCGGCCCCGGGGCAATCGTTGGGCCGGGTGGCCAGCCCGGGTCGGGACTTTCTTTCTTGCGACCGCCTGCCCGGCGATCCCGGCGTTGCCCCGTCGCGGCCTCTTGGTGGCGGCCGCGATCGCGCTCGTGGCAAGCCACTGCCCGATCGCCGCGGTGCTGGCGGGCGTCCGGCGCTGGGACGCGTGGGTGACCGGGGCTTTGTCTGTTGTACTCGGGGCGCGGTTGGTCGCGAAGCGGTGGGCGTTGTTCGGGGGGTGATGCCGGTTGTGACCGGCAAACCAGCTTGGCTCACAAGAAAACACACTAATTCTGCGGATCAATCTCCTGCCGTCTCGTCCCCGGATGATACAAAGTGGTCTCTATGATTTTCCATGCCAAGCTTCGATACAGATTTTTTGTCGATGTCGTTAACTCGCTCCTGTGCCAATACTCCATGAATGGCATCGCCAACTCTCTCGACGAATTCGAGGGCCTCCTCGGCATCCTCTCGACCAATGGGCCATCTCTGTCCTGGATAGGAGGGGTCAATATCAGCTTCATGCGCGATCTTGTTGCGGCGGTCAACCAATAACTTTAACGTTGTTTTGACGAATGATGCCTGTTCGTTCATTATGTTTGCTACGCTCGCCCACAGCTGAATCTCAGATACCAACCGTATCGCATCGGCGATTTTGTCAGGGTGTTGGAACGAAAGATAACTGTGGCGCTCCAAGATTGCTGCCTCAAGCTGACCTTCAATGACTACAGAGTCAAACTGTATCTGCCTGACTACGCTAAGCGGCACTTGAAACTTGACAAATGCCTGAGTCGGTGGGCGCTCGCCGCGCCATGTTTCCATCATTCCGCGTCGTGCAGTTTCATGAATGAACTGGTCAAGGGCGCTCAAAATGAGGACAATCTCTGCACGAAGCAAGTCACTTGCATCGACTATCGATGTTAACTTGGCTGTAATCCCAATGTACAATTGGTGAATTGCCCGAACTCGATTAAGATTTTCTCTAAAGATATCGATTGGATTTGTCATCATTTTTTTCTCAGCCAAGAACGCGGATTACAAAATCTGCAGTATCTGAGAAAAGTTTTCGAAATTTTTCCATAGACTCTCTTGTATTCTTTAGAACCACTCCGCCTTGCTGAAGCTGATCATCGCGTAATTGAAAAACGGGAACCATTTGCTCTTGAGATTTTGCGATGAGTGAGTTAAAATTCGGCATTTTCAGTATTGGCTTGTAGGGATATTCTTTGTTGTCACCAACCTTTTCTGCGAGGAGTGTCATCCCATTTTTCTCAAGAGCTGGGACCAGTTCATTGCGAATTCCATCGCCTATTTGGTCTACCCAACGCTGAAACGCTTTAGTCGGGCCATCACCGTAAAGTCGATAGTTCTGTACTACATACCCAAGGAAGCGTGGGGTGTGCACCGGAAAAGCATATTCAGCTTCTTGAAGGACTGGGTGGGTCTTGGCAGCATCAGCCCACTTTTTCCATTTCGGTAGAACCGAAGTCAACGACCTAATAGCCATAGTTGCAAAATAATCTGGAAACATTGGGACGATGAAATAATCGCTTGTCATCAAGATATTTTGGTTCAGTGGGCCAAGGCTGGGATTGGTGTCAGCAACAACCACATCAATGCCGTATCTTTCGGCGGTTCGGTCGATGAGATGGCGAATCGATCCTGGTAGATTGCGAAGAGTCACAAGGCTTCCTGAAAGCTCCTGAGCAATGCCAAGTGTAACTTCATATTCTGCGAGGCCTATGTGACCGGGTAATAGGAAAAGTCGCTGCGTACCATCGATGGGAATGCAGTCTGCAGCAACAATAGGTGAGGGTCTGGATTCGAACGCGGGTGATAGTCCATCTCTAATATTCTTGGGCGACTCGTTTCTGTTGCCCTCTATTCGATTGGTGTTTTCCTCATGTTCAAATCTCAGCACCATACCCGTCAGGTTGCATTGGGGATCCAAATCTACAAGCAGAACATTTTTCCCTTTAATGGCAAGCATCCATCCAAGATTGAATGTGGTCGTGGTCTTTGCGGCGCCACCTTTGTGGTTGAACAGGCTGATCATATGAGCCATGAAAGTTCCTCCATATTGACGGCCTATCCCGAGGTGGCACCATGGCGTGAGGTCGGAAGACCCAACACTCGCACCTGCAAAGGAAGCGACAATCTATCATCATCGAGGTTACCAGCATAACTCTCTCATCATGGCTCTGATACTGCGGCGATTGTATAACTCCTTGACCTTGCCAGTCTTTTCCAGTTTGTGCCCCGTAGGTTCCGGGTGGCGACCGTCAGAGCACGTTGCAGGGCGGTCGCGGCGACCATCAAATCTGCGCCTCTGTGCCCAAGTGCGGCGCCCAACCGCCCCCAGCGGCGCACCGTCGAAAGATCGATCGGAAGACTGCGCTCTTGGTAGGACATGAGGACACGGTCAAGCCAGTCTGCAAGCGACCGTGCGAATGCAGGATCCTGGTTGCGTTTCATTTCGATACCGCGCTGGATTTCACCGATCGAGACAACGCTGACGAAGAGGTCATTGGTGGGAAGCGAGGCGATCCACGAGATCAGGCCCGGATTGCGACTGCGCTTGCGAAGCTCCGATAGAACCATGGTGTCAAGCAGCACCATCAAAATGCGGTATCCCGGGGTTGCAGGTCTGAGGGCTCGAAGGTGCCACCGTCATGCGGCATTTCCAACAACAGCGCCACGAACGAAGGGGGGGGCGACGCGATCGCGCTTGGTCAGGCGGGCGAAAGCCTCGGCAGCAACCACGACCACGGCCGGTTGACCATTCCAGGTCACAAGCTGCGGTTCGCCGGCAAGGGCCGCATCGACCAATCGGTGGAACCCGTCTGTCGCGTCCTGGATGGACCAGTTGGCAGAGACCATTGCCGTGCCGACCTCCCCGAACACTATGGCAAGCAGCCGAATGGAGGTTACCCGCGCCCGAGCGGGCGGTCAAGGTCGAGACCTTTCCAGGTCTCGGCACTGGGTCGGTACTTGGCCAAGCCCAAGTATGCAAAGGCAGGACCATGCCCGCGAGCCGGCACCGCCGATGTCGGGGCGATCGGCCGCCACCTGCGGGGCAAACCGGTGTGCCGTGCCGGCCGATCGCCCCGACGAGATTGGTTGAGATTTCACCCGCGGTCGATAGCCGTAAGCAAATCATCGGATCTCCGGGTTAGAACATCTCGTCGTCGAATGCCATCACACCCTTCGCGCCTGCGGCGATCGCCGCGGCGTGGCCGTAGCCCTGGGGCAACAGCTTGTCCATGTAGAATTGCGCCAGCGCGCGTTTGGCGGCGGCGAACCCGTCCGGGGGGGTGCGCCGTCCGGCGGCGGCGGCCATCTTGAGCCAGGCGACGCCCAGCGCGACCAGGCCGAACAGGCGCAGATAGTCGTGCGCGACCGCCGCCGCCTCGTTGGGGTCGGCGAGGCCGCGGGTCGCGATCAAGAGCGTTACCTGCTGGAGCCGGCCGAACATCTTGGCCAGCGGCTTGGCGAGGTCGGCCAGGGCAGGGTCGGCCGCCGCGGCCGCGAGCTCGGCCGCCGCCGGGTGGAAGAAGCGGCGCAGCAGCCGACCGGTGTCCTGGCCGAGCTTGCGGCCGACCAGGTCGAGCGCCTGGATGCCGTTGGCGCCCTCGTAGATCTGGGTGATCCGGGCGTCGCGCGCGAACTGCTCGATGCCGTTCTCGCGGATGTAGCCGTGGCCGCCCCAGACCTGGATCGCCAGATTGGCGACCTCGACCCCTTGATCGGTGATGAACGCCTTGGCGACCGGGGTCATCAGCGCGACGAATTCGCCCGCCTCGCGCCGCACCGCCGGGTCCGGATGCTTGGCCTCACGGTCGAGCGCGACCCCGATCCAGATGATCAACGCCCGCGCGCCCTCGGTCCACGCCTTCATCGTCATCAGCATGCGCCGAACGTCGGGGTGGACCAGGAGCGGGTCGGCCGGCTTGTCCGGCGTGGCCGGGCCGCCTTTCAGGCGCCGGCCCTGCAGGCGCTCACGGGCATAAGCGACCGCGTTCTGGGTCGCGATCTCGGCGATCCCGAGGCCCTGGACCCCGACCGCCAGGCGGGCGGCGTTCATCATCGTGAACATCGCGCGCATGCCCTTGTGCGGCGTGCCGACCAGCCAGGCGATCGAGCCGTCGAAGTTGAGCACGCAGGTGCTGGAGCCTGCGATCCCCATCTTGTGCTCGATCGACCCGGTGGTCACGCCGTTGGGCGCGCCGGCCGAGCCGTCGGCGTGCGGCAGCCGTTTCGGCACCAGGAACAGGCTGATGCCGCGGATGCCCGCCGGCGCGTCGGGCAGGCGCGCCAGCACCAGGTGGACGATGTTCTCGGTCAGGTCGTGGTCGCCCGCGGTGATGAAGATCTTGGTCCCGGTCAGGCGATAGCGCGGGCCGTCGGCGTCCAGGAGGTCGTCGCCGTCGGCGCCCGGGTCGCCGTCCGGGACCGGCTCGACCCGGGCGCGGGTCAGGCCCAAGTCGGTGCCGCATTGCGGTTCGGTCAGGCACATGGTGCCCGACCAGCGGCCCTCGACCAGCTTGGGCAGGTAGCGCTGTTTCAGTGCCTCGGTGCCGTGCTGCAGGATCGCGTTGGTGGCGCCGATCGTCAGGCCCGGATAGGTGCCGAACGACAGGTTGGCCGAGGACACCATTTCCTCCAGTACGAACTGGAGCACATGGGGCAGGCCCTGGCCGCCGTACGCCGGTTCGGCCGCAAGGCCGTGCCAGCCGGCCTCGACATAGGCGCGCCAGGCGTCGGCGAAGCCCGGCGGCGTGGTGACCGTGCCGTTGGCCAGGGTGCAGCCGTGTTGGTCGCCCGGTTGGTTGAGCGGCGCCAGCACGGTTTCGACGAATTTGCCGGCCTCCTCGAGGATTTGGTCGATCAGGTCGGGGGTCGCCTCGGCGTAGCCCGGCAACTCGGCAAGGGTGTCGGCGTCGAACACGTCGTGCAAGAGGAAGCGCAGGTCGGTGAGCGGGGCCTGGTAGCTGGGCATGGCGCGGACCCTCGGTCGATCGTTGTGGGCGGCGGCTCGCCTTGATGAAACGCCGTATGCGGCCTGACGGCCGTTGTCAGGGGCGCTGCCCCCGACACCCCCGCAAGGGGTGGCCCCCCTTGACCCCACTCCTTAAACGGGGTCCAGGGGGCACCCCCTGGTCGGGGGGTGTCGGGGGGTGAAACCCCCTGACTTGGGGGCGAAGCCCCCAAAATTTCGCAACAGGCGTCGGCGTCTCGTTAATTGCGCAGCGGCTTGCCGGTGTTCAGCATGTGCTCGACCCGGTCCAGCGTCGCGCCGGTGCGGATCAACCGCATGAACGCTTGCCGCTCCAATGCCAACAGCGCGTCCTCGTCCACCGTCTCGGTCGGGTCGGTGGCGCCGCCGGTCAACACCTCGGCGAGCGCGTCGGCGACCACCAGATCGTGCGGCATGGTCTTGCCCTGGAGCCGGAAGCTCTCGACGAACAGCCCGAGCGCGGTGCGCCCGGACGGGCCGGGCAGGGTCAGCGTCACCGGCTCGGGCGGCCGATAGCCCGCGACCATTTCGAGCGCGCGCGCCTTGGCGTCGGCGAGCAGGCGGTCGCGGTTCATCGTGATGCCGTCGCCCGCACGCAAGAAACCCAACGCGCGCGCCTCGGCCGCCGATTTGCCGACCTTGGCGAGGCTGATCGTCTCGAACGCTTTGGCGACCGGCGGCATCGGGCCGAACGGGATGCCGCCCGGCGTCCCGGCGGTCGCGGCGTGGCGGGCGAGCAGGCTGCGGCAGCCGCCCCACGCCGGCACCACCCCGACCCCGGCTTCGACCAGCCCGATGTAGCTTTCGGCATGGGCCTGGATCGCGTCGCAGTGCAGCAGGATCTCACAGCCGCCGCCGAGCGCCATGCCGCTCGGCGCGCCGACCACGGGGAACGGTGCGCGGCGCAACGCCTGGAAGACGGTCTGGCCCTCGGCGACCAGCGTCTCGATCTGGTCCCAGGCCGCGACGTTGGCGGCGAACAGCGCCAGACCCAGGTTGGCGCCGACCGAGAAATTGTCGCCCTCATTGTAGACCACCAGCGCGCGCCAGGCGTTGTCGGGCGCGCCGATCAGCTCGATGGTCTCGCGAAACAGCGTAAGGATTTCAAGGTCGAGCGCGTTCATCTTCGAGGTGAACTCGAAACACAGAACTCCGTCGCCGATGTCCCACAGGCTCGCCGAGCCGTTGCGCTTGACCGGCGGGCCGCGGCGTTTGACGTCGGACAGCAGCAGCACGCCCGCGGGCCGCACCACCGGCGCCCGGGCGCCGTCGGGGGCCAGCGCCATCAGGGCGCCGTCGGCGACCTCATAGAATCGCCGCCCGGCCGCGCGTTCCAGCACGGGCGGCACGGTGCCGCCGTCGGCGCAAATCTGCTCGGCGAGCCAGTCGGCGCCGACCCGGTCGATCATCTCGAACGGCCCGTCGCGCCAGTTGTAGCCAAGGCGCATCGCCTGATCGACGCCCGCGATGTCGTCGCAGATCTCCGGCACCAGTGCGGCGGCATAGCCGAGCGTCGACACCAGCACCCGGCGCGCGAACCGCCCGCCCTTGTCCGGATGCTCGGCGAGCGCGCGCAGGCCCGCCTTGCCGGCTTCGACCGCCTCCATGCGCGGCCGCTCGGCCGGGGAATAGCTGCCGGTTGTGAGGTTCAGCGCTTCCTTGACCTTGCTGCCGTCGTCGCGCTTGGCGAGCCGGTAGAAGCCGCCCTTGCCCTTGCGCCCGGTGTAGCCGTCGGCGATCAGACGGGTCAAAAGCGGCCAGTCGCGCGACTGCACGCAGTACGGATCGTCCGCCGGCAGGGTCGCGAGCATGCTCGCGGTGACGTGCGGCATCACGTCGAGCCCGACCAGGTCGAGCAGGCCGAACACCCCGGTCTTGGGGATGCCCATCGGCCGGCCGGCGATTGCGTCGGCCTCTTCGACCGTGAGCCCGAGGTCGAGCGCCGCGTTGATCGCCGACTGGATCCAAAAGGTGCCGATCCGGTTCGCGATAAAGCCGGGGGTGTCCTTGCACCGGACCACGCCCTTGCCGAGCCGCCGGTCGGCGAAATCCGACACCGCGGCGAGCGCGTCGGCGCGCGTGCTCGGGCCCGCCACCACCTCGAGCAGGCGCATGAACCGCGGCGGGTTGAAGAAGTGGGTGATCAGAAAATCGGCCGCGAACGCGGCCGAGCGGCCGTCGATCAAGTGGGCAAGCGGGATGGTCGAGGTGTTCGACGACACCACCGACCCGGGTTTGCGCACGGTCTCGAGCTTCGCATAGAGCGCCTGTTTGGCGTCGAGCCGTTCGATCACCGCCTCGACCAGCCAGTCGGCGTCGCCGACCCGGGGGAGGTCGGTTGGCAGGTCGCCGGCAGTGATCCGCTTGGCCGCCTCGGGCGACATCAGGGGGGGTGGGTCCGCCTTGCGCATTCGCTCGACCGCCGCCTTCGCGGCACCCGGCACGATGTCGAGCAGAACCACCGGCAGGCCGGCATTGGCGAGATGCGCGGCAATGCCGCTGCCCATGGTGCCGGCGCCCAGCACCGCCGCGTGTTCGATCTCCATCGCCCCGCCTCCCCGATCCTTTGGTCCAGTTGTCCTGCGTCCAGAGTGACCGAGAAGGCGGCGCGACGCAAACGGCACGGACGGGGCGCCGCGTTGCGGGCGCCGCCCGTGCGGGATCCCGGGTGCGCGCTATTCCAGCCCGTCGAACAGCGCGGTCGAGAGATAGCGCTCGGCAAACGACGGCAGGATGGCGACGATCAGCTTGCCGGCGTTGGCCGGACGGCTGCCGATCTCGAACGCCGCGGCCAGCGCGGCGCCGCTCGAGATGCCGGCCGGCAGCCCCTCGACCCGGGCCGCGGTGCGCGCCATCGCGAACGCGCGGTCGTTGGAGATCGCCACCACCTCGTCGATCAGGCCGGTGTCGAGAATCTCCGGCACGAAGCCGGCGCCGATCCCCTGGATCTTGTGCGGGCCCGGCATGCCGCCCGACAACACCGGGCTGTCCTCGGGCTCGACCGCGATCATCTGCAGGCCCGGCTTGCGGTGTTTCAAGACCTCGCCGACCCCGGTCAGGGTGCCGCCGGTGCCGACCCCAGAGACCACCATGTCGACCGCGCCCGCGGTGTCCTGCCAGATCTCCTCGGCGGTGGTGTGGCGGTGGATCTCCGGGTTGGCCGGGTTGGCGAACTGCTGGAGCATGCAGGCGCCGGGCAGGCTCGCGACCAACTCCTCGGCGCGGCGGATCGCACCCTTCATGCCCTCCGACGCCGGGGTCAGCTCGAGCTGGGCGCCGAGCAGCTTCAGCATCTTGCGCCGCTCCAGCGACATGCTTTCCGGCATGGTCAGGATCAGGCGATAGCCCTTGGCCGCCGCGGCGAACGCCAACGCGATCCCGGTGTTGCCAGAGGTCGGTTCGACCAAGGTCGCGCCCGGCGCGAGCCGGCCGTCGCGCTCGGCCGCCGTGATCATCGCAACCCCGATCCGGTCCTTGACGCTGGCGAGCGGGTTGAAAAACTCGCACTTGCCCAGCACCTGGACGTCGCTGCCGATCTCGGCCGCCAAGCGCGTGACCCGGACCAGCGGGGTCGCGCCGATCGTGTCGATGATGCTGTCGTAAATACGGCCGCGGACTGCCGGCGTCATCGAAGTCTCCCCTCTTGCGGCGCGGGTTGCGCGCCATTGTCCCGAGATAGTTTGTGAAATTTTGCCAAACCCCGAGCGCGATCCTAAAGAGACGGCGGGGCGAGCTCAACGGTCGGTGTGCGGTCTTGCGGCCGTAATTGGGGGCGTTGCCCCCGAACCCCCGCAAGGGGGGTGCTCCCCTTGACCCCCGCTTCAGGGGGTCAAGGGGGAAAAGCGCCCTGACCTAGATGCTGTAATCGATACGGTCGCTTGATTCACTGGCGACCCCGGCGGTCCGCGCCCGCAAACACAAATCCTCGATCGTCAGGTGATTAAGCCGGCTCATGCACTCGTCCTGGATCTCCTGCCACAACGGCCGCACCACATGATTGCCGAGCATCGAGCCGGTAGTGTCCTCAAGCGGATCGCTTGCGGTCTCCATTGCGCGAACGATCCGCACGATCTCGCCGATCGTGATCCGGCGGCGCTCGCGTGCCAAGCGATAGCCGCCGCGCGGACCGCGCACCCCGGCCAGCACGCCGTCGCGTACCAATTGCTGGAGAACCTGCTCGAGATAGCGCTTGGGGATGCCCTGGCGCCGGGTGATCTCGCCGCTCTGGACCGGCTCGTTGCCGGCGTTGTAGGCGATGTCGAGCACGGCAGCGACCGCGAAGATCAGCTTCTTCGACACACGAAACATCAGGTCTCGTCCTGGCTCCGGCGCCCGGTCGACCCGAACCCGCCGGCGCCGCGGCTGGTCGGGGGCAATTGGTCGTGCGGCGCCCAAACGACGCGCACCACCGGCGCGACCACCAACTGGGCGATCCGGTCCCCCCGCGCGATCGTCACCGGCTGATCGCCCAGGTTGATCAAGATCACGCCAATCTCCCCGCGGTAGTCGGCGTCGATCGTTCCCGGCGCATTGAGCACGGTCAGACCGGCGCTGAGCGCCAAGCCGGAGCGCGGCCGGATCTGCGCCTCGAACCCCTCGGGCACCGCAATTGCGATCGCGGTCGGGATCAACGCACGTCCACCGGGCGCGAGCGTCACCGGCGCCGCCACCGCCGCCAACAGATCGACCCCGGCCGCGCCTGCGGTCGCATAGGTGGGGACCGGCAGGTCGGCGCCGTGGGCGAGCCGGACCAGCGGGAGCGAAACCGCCGTCATCGCACGTCGGCCGCGGTGTCGAACCAAGCCGCGATCGCGGCGGTCAGCCGGTCGGCGACCTCGGCCTTGGTCAGGGTCGGCCAAGTCTCGGCGTGCTCGTCCCGGATCAGGTGAACCGTGTTGTGGTCGCCGCCGAAGGTGCCGCTTGCCGGCGAGACGTCGTTGGCGAGGATCCAGTCGCAGCCCTTGCGCCGCCGCTTGGCCACCGCCTGCTCGACCACCCGCTCGGTCTCGGCGGCAAAGCCGACCACCAGCGCCGGACGCCGCTCGGCGGCCGCGCCGCTCGCCGGCAGCCCGGCCAGGGTCGCCAGGATATCGGGGGTCTCGACCAGCTCGAGCGTCGGCGGGCCGCCCGGCTCTTTCTTCAATTTGCCGGTCCCGGCCTCTTTGACCCGCCAATCGGCGACCGCGGCGGCGCACACCGCGACATCGACCGGCAACGCCGCCCGGCACGCCGCCAACATGTCGCGCGCGCTCTCGACCGGCCGCACCGTGACCCCGACCGGATCGGCGAGCCGGGTCGGGCCGGTGACCAAGGTGACCTCGGCGCCCGCGGTCGCCAGCGCCGCGGCGATCGCGTGGCCCTGGCGGCCGGACGAGCGGTTGGCGATATAGCGCACCGGGTCGATCGGCTCGTGGGTTGGTCCACTGGTCACCAACGCCCGGCGCCCGGCGAGCGCGCCGCCGCCCGGCGCCAGGATCGCGGTGATCGCGGCGACGATCTCGAGCGGTTCGGCCATCCGGCCGGGGCCGGTTTCGTTGCAGGCAAGCTCGCCGGCGTTCGGGCCGACGGTGCGGATGCCGCGCCGGCGCAGCAGCGCCAGATTGTCCTGGGTCGCCGGGTTAAGCCACATCATCACGTTCATCGCCGGTGCCACCAACACCGGCTTGTCGGTCGCAAGCAGGGTGGTGGTCGCAAGCTCGTCGGCCAACCCTGCCGCCATCCGGGCCAGCAGGTTGGCGGTCGCCGGTGCGACCACCAGAAGATCGGCTTCGCGCGACAGGCGGATGTGACCCATCTCCGACTCGTCGGTCAGCGACCACAGGTCCTGGTAGACCTTGTCCTCGGACAAGGCGGCGACCGACAGCGGGGTGACGAACTCGGCGCCGGCGCGGGTCAGGATGCCGCGGACCCTCGACCCCCGCTCGCGCAAGCGGCGGATCAGGTCCAGCGATTTGTACGCCGCGATACCGCCCCCGATGATCAGGAGCACCCGGCGATCGGCGAGTGGAAAAGCCTCTGACACCCGACAAACCAGCGAAGGGGGACCAATCTTGCGGACGTCGCGAACCCTATTGCGCGGCCCCGCCGCTGGCAAGGAAACTTGGCCGCCCGGACCGGACCGACGCCGCGGTGCATGGCTGTCGTGCGCGGCCGGCAGGGCCCGGTTGGGCCTCGGGCCGGCCGCGATCTCGGGACGCGTGCGCCCTTACACCCGTGAACGCGACAGGTCGCGCAGGACCTCGACCTCGCTCGACCGCTCGTCCAGGCGATACTTGACGATGTCGGTGCTGCTGATGATCCCGACCAGCTCACCGTTCTCCATCACCGGCACGTGGCGGATGCGCCGGCGCGACATCATTTCCATCACGTCTTTGACCAGATCGTCCGGACCGCAGGTCTTAAGGTCGGAGGTCATGAAATCCTCGACCTTGAACGTCAGCACGGTCGGGCCCTTGTCCGCGATCGCACGGATGATGTCGCGCTCGGTGATGATCCCTGCGGCCTTGCCGTGGCTGTTGCGCACCACTAGAGAGCCGAATTTACGTTCGCGGAGCAACTTGGCCGCGGCCTGGATGGTCTCGGTCTGGACAATCGTGACGACTTCGCGGCCCTTGTCGCGAAGGATGTCCGAGATGTGCATGAACGGCCCTCCTTACCCGATGTCGATCGTCGCCAACCGCCGGGCGCTGGTGCATCGGCCTGTCCGCCCGCGACGGCATCCACGCCGCCGCCCGCGCCCTGCCGGCCAGAGGATTGAAAGTCCGACAGCTTTCATATCACATTGACCGAAGGTTCGATATGAAGAAAGAGTAATCGTAAGGCCGCCGGGGCCGCCTCGCCGGCCGGCCGGGCGGGGCGCGGACGGGCCGGTCAGGCCGACGGCGCGCCGAGCCCGAGCGCGTCCGCCACCACCCGTTTCAACTGCGGGTAGTCGGTCTTGCCCGACGCGAGCAACGGCCATTCGGGAAGAGGGACCACATCGCGCGGGCTGGCGACCTCGGCGAGGCCGGCGGCGCGCGCCGCCTCGACCACCTCGGCGCGGGTTGCGCCGGCATGGGTGGTCGCAAGCACGATCCGCTCACCCTTGCGCGGGTCGGCGATTGCGATCGCGCCGTGGCGGTCGTCGGGCCACAACTCGGCGATCACGCCTTCGATCGCGGCCAGCGGCACCATTTCGCCGCCGACCTTGGCAAAACGTTTCAGCCGACCGACGATGGTCACGAAGCCGGTGCGATCGACCTCGACGACGTCGCCGGTGTCGTACCAGCCGTCGGGCGGCGCGATCACCCGGTTCGGGTCGCCCTCGGCCAGATAGCCCATCATGATGTTCGGCCCCTTGACCACCAGCCGGCCGCCGCTGGCGATCCCCTCGACCGGCTCGAGCCGGTACTGAACGCCGGGGATCAGGCGGCCGACCGTGCCGGCCCGGCAATGAATCGGGGTGTTGAGCGCGAGCACCGGCGAGGTCTCGGTGACCCCGTAGCCTTCGAGAATCCGGATGCCGAACTTGTCGTTCCACAGGCTCCGGGTCGGCGCGCGCAGCCGCTCGGCCCCGGCGAACACATAGCGCAACGCCCGAAAGTCGTACGGGTGTGCGACCCGGCCGTAGCCGAACAGGAAGGTGTCGGTGCCGAACAGGATGGTCGCGTTGGTGTGATAGGCGACCTCGGGCACCAGGCGATAGTGCAGCGGCGAGGGGTAGAGCACGCAACGCACGCCATAGACCAGGGGCAGGACAAATCCCGCGGTCAGGCCGAAGGCGTGGAACAGCGGCAGCACGTTGAGCACGGTGTCGCTTGGGGTGAAATCGACCCGCGCGGCCGCTTGGCGGCAATTGGCGACGATGTTGCGGTGGCTGAGCGCGACCCCTTTGGGCGGCCCCTCGGAGCCCGAGGTGAACAGGATCACCGCGCGGTCGTCCGGCCCGGCGGCCCCGCGCGCGGCGCGGTGGACCGCGCGGGCACGCCGAAGGTCAATCAGACCACGCAGCTTGTCCCCGAGGCCGATGGTGGCGCGGAGGTCGTCGAGATAGACCACGGTCGCGATCTCGGCCAGCGCGTCTGCCGTCGCCTCGAGCCGGGCCTTTTCGATAAATCGGCGCGCGGTGATCACCAGCTTGACGCCGGCGACCGAGAGCGCGCTGGTCAACGCGGCGGGGCCGGCGGTGACGTTGAGCATCGCCGGCACCCGGCCGAACGCGACCAGGCCGAGCCACGCGACCGCCGAGCCGCTGGCGTTGGGCAGGAACACGCCGACGCTCTCGCCCGCTCGGGTCAGGTCGGCGAGCTTGCGGCCGAGCACCAGCGCACCGAGCACCAACCGGTTGTAGGTCAGCGCGTTGCGGTCGACATCGTCCACGATCCCCGTGCGACCGCCATAGCGCCGGCGTGCGGCGAGCAACGCCTCGAACACGGTCAGGTCCTGGGGCGCGGTCTCGAAAACGGTCTCGGACATCAGATCGTAGAGCAGCGCGCCCGCGGCGCGCCGGCGGGCCCGGCCCTTGATCAGTTCGGGCACGTCGAGCCGGCGCGGCGGCAGCAGGGTCAGCGTGATCTTGGGCGCGAGACGCCGCCGCACCTTGCCGCCGAGCCGCGACACCAGGCTGAACTGGGCACCCTCAAGATGGGCTGGCAGCACCTGGGCACCGGTGCGGTCGGCGACCATCGCCGGGCCGTCGTAGACCTTCATCAGCGCGCCGGTTTCGGTGATCCGGCCTTCCGGGAAGATCACGCATTTGCCGCCGCCGCGCCGGAGCGCCTTGACCAGCGAAGCCGCGGCATAGGGGTGGGCCGGGTCGATCCGATACACTTTGACGAGCGAGAGCCACGGCCGGACCCACCAGGCGTCGGCGATGTTGGGGTTGATCGCAAACGCGACCCGTTCGGGTAGCAGCGACGCGAGGATCGGCGCGTCAAGGAACGACTGGTGGTTGCAGACAATGATGGTCGGACCACTGGCGGCCCAGTAGTTTTCCAGGCCTTTGACCTCGATTCGGAACAGCCAGCGCAAGGCTGTGCCGAGAACGGCCTTGACCAAACGCTGCGACCGGCTCATGGCGGGTGCGGCGGCAGTGTCTTGGCGCACTGTTGTCTCCCCTTCGGTCCCGCCCGGGCGTGGGCGCGGTCGCGCACACTCGGCCCGTGGTCCGTGCCGATGTCAAGACATTGGGCGTGTGCGCCACCTGCGGTGCCGGATTTCGGCCTGACGGCCGTTGCGGGGGGCGCTGCCCCCTCGACCCCACCAATAAGCGGGGTCCAGGGGGCAACCCCTGGTCGGGGGGTGTCGGGGGGTGAAACCCCCTGACCTGGGGGCGAAGCCCCCAAAAAACCGGCGCCGCCGGCCCTAATCCTCGTCTTCGGCTTTAAAGGACGCTCGGTCGATCACGAACGCGCGCCATTTCAAGCCTTAAAGTCTGCCCGTAAGCTCCCCCAACGTAGCGGTATCTACGTGCGTGGTGTAAGGGAATCTTGATACACCAGCGAAAGTGCTGCGGCCTGAAAGCTCCAGAGAATGGGGGGCGCGGCATCGCCGTTCGTGTCGAAGACGATTGTTGCGGTGTGGTAGTGCCTCCATCCGCCTAGCATGCGAATGAATTCCAGCCTACCCTGCGCCCTCGGCTAAGAAGACGCTCGGCATATCTCGTTTGCCGTGAAGGATTCGGATGATCTCCACACCGTCCGCGATTGGACGAAAGAAAATGAGATAGGGCCACACCACAAAACTTCGGACGTGCGGACCTAAATCTTCCCGTCCTCGGCCGATCAACGGCGTCGCCGCCAGGTGCCGACACTGCGTCACGATTCGAGAATAAATTCGCTGCGCGGCGTTCGGATTCTCCGGCGCAATATAGTCCACTATATCCCGCAAATCCAGTCTCGCCCGCGGTGAATATAGGACGCGCGGCATTCTAAGGCTTATCGATGCTTGCGTAGGAGTTCCTCTAGGTACGCATCGGTATCAAGCTCAATGCCTTCTCCGCGATCGAGTTCCTCGATGCCCTTTCGCACACGGGCCTGCAGGTCGGCCAGCTTTTCGGTGTCGGTCATGGCGTGCGCGTGGGCAGTCACAGCGGGCTCCTGGTCAAGAAAGGTCTCTTCCGGCCGCGCCGGGGTCGACACCCCGCCCGTTCGGGTCGGTATCGCGCCCGACGCCATGTCGGAACTGTTAGACTCTTTCTTCATAGTTCGAGTCTAACACCGACGGGCGGCGGTGTCCAACCTCGAAGAACGGTCCACGGCGGAGCTGCCGCGATGGCCGTCGGGTCGGGACGCCCCGACATCGCTTCGGCCGCCAAATGGCGTGGCCAGACGCGGCGCCGTATGCGGCCTGTCGGTCGTTGCGGGAGGGGCGCTGCCCCCTCGACCGCCGAGAAGGGGGCTCGCCGCCTTGACCCCACAAATTGGGGACCACGACACGTAGGGCGTGCATGCGTCACCGCATGCACGCCGCTGGCGTCGCCCGCACCCCCGGTTCCCGTCGGGGTGCGACGGCGCCGCCGGACGACCGGCACGCGAAGGCGTGCCCGCCCTACATAGAATACGCCTGCTGCGGCAGCCACAGCGTCAGATCACGCCAGAAGAACACGATCAACACCGCAGTCAACTGGATCACGATGAACGGGATCACCCCGCGATAGATCGTCGTCAAGGTCACCCCCTCGGGTGCCACTCCCTTGACATAGAACAACGAATATCCGACCGGCGGCGTCAGGAACGAGGTCTGCAGCACGATCGCGAACAACACGGTGAACCAGGTCAACGCATCGACCGGGCTGGCAAAGCCCATATCGGCCCACATCCCCTGCGACAGGTTGCTGGGATCACCGATCAACGCACCGCCGAGCGGCAGAACGATCAACACGATCTGAATCCAGTCGAGCACGAAGCCAAGCACGAACACGATCGCCAAGATCACGACAATGGTCAGTGCTTCCCCGAGATTGAGCCCGACCAACCAGTTGCGGATCAACACATCGCCCTCGAGCCCGCGCAGCACATGGGCGAACGCGATCGCGCCGACCACGATCGCGAAGATGAACGCGGTCGTCTTGGAGGTGTCGCGGACCACGGCGTTCATCACCGACAACGACAGCCGCCCGTTGACCAGCGCCAACAAAGTGGCGCCGAGCGCGCCGACCCCCGACGCCTCGGTCGGGGTCGCGACGCCCATGAAAATCGTCCCAAGCACCGCCAGGATCAGCGCCGCCGGCGGGATCACCGCCCACAACAGCCCGAGCACCATGCCGACGCTGACCGGCGGCGGGTCGATCGGCGGCGGCGAGCTCGCCGGCCGGATCACGCCGTTGGTCACGATGTACACGATGTAAAGCCCGCCCAGGATCAACCCCGGGAACACGGCGCCCAGGAACAGGTTGCCGACCGGGATCGACAGCTTGTCGGCCATCAGCACCAGCATGATCGACGGCGGGATCAAGATCCCGAGCGTACCGACCGCAGTCACCGTGCCGACCGCCAGCTCCTTTTCATAGTTGTTGTTCAGCATCACCGGCAGGCCGAGCAGTGCCAGCAACACCACCGACGCTCCGACGATCCCGGTCGACGCCGCCAGCAACACCCCAATCAGGATCACGGTGATCGCATAGCCGCCACGCAGGCGCCCGAACACCTGGGCGAACGAGCTCATCAATCGCTCGGCGATGCCCGAGCGGTCGAGCATCAACCCCATGAACACGAACATCGGCAGCGCGACCAGCACCTGGTTCTGCATGGTCTGCACCCAGATGTTGCGCACGATCGCCGAAATGTACGGCCAGCTAATGTCAAGCCAGGTGTTGGGGAAATTATCGTAAAGCCAGTCGCCTTGATAGGTATCGACGTAAATCGCAACCCCGGCGATCAAGATCGACATACCGCCGAGCAGCCATGGGATCGGAAAGCCGGTGAACAACAGCACAATAAAGCCGCCGAACAGCACCAGCGACAGGATTTCGTTGAATTCCATCGCAGGCTCACTCCTGGGTCGCGGTCTGGGCGGGCGCCGGCCAGCCGAGCAGGCAGGCGACCAGACGGGTCAGCCGCGACACCAGCGCGACCGCGATCAAGCCAAACCCGACGATCAGCGAACTCTTGACCAGCCAGCGGTGGGGCAGGCCCGACGGGTTGGGCGACCGCTCACCGATCGCAAAGGACTGTTCGGCAAACGGGATGCCGTAGCGAATAATGACAAAGACGAAGGGGAGCGCGAACACCAGAATGCCGACCAAGTCGATCACCGCCTTGGTCTTGCGCCCGAACAGCCCGTGCAACAGGTCGATCCGGACATGCTGGTCCGAGACCACGCAATAGGACATGCCGACCAGGAAGGCGACCGAATAGAGGTGCCACTGCAGCTCTTCCAGCTGACCCAGGTTGTTTTCCAGCACGTAGCGCCAGATGACGTTGCCGACGATCGCGATCAGGATCACCAGCCACAGCCACGACACCACGGCCCCGATCGCATTGATCACGCCGTCGAACACCCGGGAGATCGCGGTCTCGGGCAGTCCTTCGTCCGGCGCCGCCGCGTCGGCGCCCGTTGTGCTGTTCGCCACCTCGGACGTCCTCTCTGGTCTTTTCTTGTCAAGGTATCAATAGAAGATCGGGAGAAGATCGGGCCGCCGGCCCGGACGCCGGCGGCCTTCTCTTGAGGTAGGGTCGGACTTTAGAAGTCGCGCGGCAGGTAGCCGAACTCTTTCCACAGCTGATAGTGTTCCTTGAACTCTTGCTGGCTGGCGTAGACTTCGGCGAAGTCTTCATCCTCGGCCGCCTTGGCGTCCAACACCTGCTTGGTCACCGTTTCGAGCTGGCGCAGAACCTCGAGCGGCAGGCGGGTCGGGGTGACGCCCTTATCCGGGAAGCCGGCGATCACCGGGCCCTGGAGCGCTTCCGACTTGGCGATGTTGTTGGTGACACCGGCCTGGCAGGCCAGGTTGAACAGGCCGCGATCGGCGTCGCTCAACCCGTTCCACTCGTCCTTGTTGACGATCAGGTGGAACGCGGTGAAGGTCTGGTGCCAGCCGGGGAAGTAGTTGAACTTGGCGATTTGGTCGAAGCCGAGGCGCTGGTCGACCACCGGCAGCGAGAACTCGCTGGCATCGATCACGCCGCGCTCGAGCGCTTGGAAAATCTCGCCGCCGGCGATCAGCGACACCGAGGCGCCGAGCTCCTGCAGCACACTGCCGCCGAGCCCGGCAAAGCGGATCTTGAGGCCGTTCAGATCGTCGAGCCCGGTGATCTGGGTCTTGAACCAACCGGCGGTCTCGGGCCCGATCACGCCGCACAGGATCGGTTCGACATTGATCTTGCCGTAGATGCCGCGGGCAAGATCGGCGCCGCCGCCGTAGTACCACCAAGCGGTGTATTCCCACGGCTCCATGCCGAACGGCACGGCGGACAAGAGCGGCGACGACGGGATGCGGCCCTGGTCGTAACCGAGCCAGTTGTAGCCGGCGACCACTTGGCGCTGACCGACCGCTTCGGACAACTCGAGCGCCGGGACCATTTCGCCCGGTTCGATCACCCGCAGCTGGATGCGGTTGCCGCTGGCAATGCCGATCTGTTCGGCGACCCACGGCATATTGTCGCCGAGCGCGGGCAGGCTCGACGGGAAGGCGATCGGCACGCGCCAGCGCACCCGGCTTTGCGCCTCGGCGGCGGTCGAGACGGCGACCAGGCCAGCCGCGGCGAGCGCCGCCGCAACGACGACGGCAGACACGGATTGAAGAAGACGCACGATGGCTTCCTCCCGTTGGAATTGGACGGTCGCGGCAGATGCGCCGCCGACCATCGGTCGTTGTCGCCCGTGCGGGCGCGCGGGACAGTAGACAACGGCGCGGACTATGGCACAGCGGCCGCAATCAATGCCACCGGGATGTCGGGTTCCGGGGACGCGGCGAGAGCCCGACCCCGCCTTACGGCCGGGCCGCGGGTGAACTGGCCTTCAGATGAATTCGAGCCCGCTCTGCGGGCAGAAAGTGGGGGAGCGTTTCTCATCCCCGCACCCTCATGAGAGAGCGTGCGCTGGTCCCCGGAGGGTCGGCTGCGGCATCCGTCATGCCGCGCGTACGCGGCGGACGAAGCCGGCGACCTGGGCGGTCAGCTGCTCGGACTGACGCGACAGGGCTTCGGCCGCGGTCAGGACCGTGTTGGCGCTGGCACCCGACTGCGCCGACGCCTCGGTCACCGAGGTGATCGCCGAGGAGACCTGCCGGGTCCCGGCCGAGGCCTCGTGGGCGTTGCGTCCGATCTCCGAGGCCGCCGCGTTCTGCTGTTCGATCGCCGCCGCGACCGACGACGAGATCTCGCGGATCGTCTCGATCTTGGCGTTGATGCCCGCGATCGCCGCGACCGCGGTGCCGGTCTTGTCCTGGATGTCCTTGATCTGGGACGAGATCTCCTCGGTTGCCTGGGCGGTCTGGGTCGCGAGCGACTTGACCTCGCTTGCCACCACGGCAAAGCCGCGGCCGGCGTCGCCGGCGCGCGCCGCCTCGATCGTCGCGTTGAGCGCGAGCAGGTTGGTTTTTTCGGCGATGCTGGTGATCAAGCTCACCACCGTGCCGATCGCCGCGACCCGGTCGGCGAGCCCTTTGATCTCGGTGTTGCTCTCACTGGCCGAGGACACCGCGTCGTCGGCGGCACCGGTCTGGACGGTCATTTGGCGGCTGATTTCGGTGATCGAGCCGCTCAGCTCCTCGACCGCCGCGGCGACGGTCTGGACATTGGCCGAGGCCTGCTCGGCCGCCGACGCGACGGTGGCGGCCTGGCTCGAGGTTTCCTCGGCGATCGCCGACATCGATTGGGCGGTCGCCTGCATCTCGGTCGAAGCCGACGATACCGAGTGCACGACCTCGCCGATGCTCGCCTCGAACTCATTGGCCAGCTGATGCAGGTTTGTGCGTTCTTCCTCGGCGGCGCGGCGCTCGGCCGCGGCCTGGTCGGCCTGCATTTCGGCCATCCGGATCGCATTGTCCTTGAACACCTGGACCGCGGCGGCCATGGCGCCGATCTCGTCGCGCCGGTCGCGCGCCGGGATCTCGGTCGCGGTGTCGCCGGCGGCGAGCGCGCGCATCGCCGCGGTCATCGCGACCAGCGGGCGGGCGACCGCGGCGCCCTGCCACCAGGCGATCGCGAGCGCGAGCACACCGAGCCCGAGGCCGATCAGGCAGATACGGATCAACAGCAGATCGGCGGAGGCCATGATCGTCTCTTCATTGCCGGTGACGATCACCGACCATGGCGTGGTCGCATCGCCGATCACCACCGGCGCCGCGGCACGGATCAGCCGGTGCCCGTCGTCGGTCTGTTCGACCAGGGCGGTGCGCCCCTCGGCCGCTGCGCGCAACAGGGCCGGATCGAACCCGGCCTGCGCGGCGTCGGTGCCGAGCAACGACGGGTCGCGATGGGCGATCAGCGAGCCGGTGTTGCTGACCAGCGAGACGTAGCCGTCGCCGAACGGTCGGACCTCGGCGAGCCGTGCCTGGACGTCCAACATCGCGAGATCGACGCCGGCGACCCCGAGAACCTGCCCCTCGACCCGGATCGGCACGACCAGCGAGGTCAACAAGGTCTCGACCCCGCCGACCTCGTAGAGATAGGGGTCGAGCACGGTTTCCTCGCCGCTGTTGCGGGCGAGCAGGTAGTAATCGCCGGCGCCCGGCACCTGGTAATCGACCAGCGGGTCGAGCTCGATGCGGTCGCCGTCGCGATACCAATAGGGCACGAAGCGTCCGGTGTCGTCGTGCCCCGGCGCCGCTCCGGCGAAGTCGGCGTCGCGCCCGTCGAGCGCGTCGGGTTCCCACGCCGTCCACACCCCCAACAGCTCAGGCGCGCGCGCCAGCGCGTGGTGCAGCATGGCGTTCAGATCGTCGCGATTGGTGCTGCCGCGCGCCTTCAGCGCCTCGAAGCTGTGGGCAAGGTCGCGGGCGACCCCGATCGCGACGTCGAGCGAGGTCTCGATCTCGCGTGCCGTGAGGGTGCCAACCAATTCGGCGATTTGGCGCCCATCGTCCTCGACGATCGCCTTGGTCATGACAAACGACAAGGTGGCGGCGAGAACCAACGTCAATGCCGCGGTGCCGAGAATCGTGATTGACAGGCGATTGCGAATACCAAGCGATCGTACGAACATGTCGCGGTCTCCCGGGTGAGGGGGCCAAGACGACCCTGCTGACGTGAAGGCGGTCAAGACTTCGGCCGGACTGCGGCCGGACTTCGGCCGGCCCGGCGATCGGGCCTGGTTCGGTTGCTGTGCGGACAGTTGTATTTTCAGGCGTCATTGGGCTGATCTTGAGCAATTGTCTGCTAAGGCTGAAATCGTTAAGGATTCGTATCATTGAGCAGAGTCGGCGGGCGGTCGGTCGGACTGGCACATGTCGGCCGTCAATCGCGAGAGGGGGCCGAAACCGATTTAGGGGGATCGGCAAGGACAACCGCAAGATGCGGTTGGGCGAGAGCCGCCCGGACACGCCGTCCCGGTGCCTGGCATGGTGGCGGCCGTCTCTGGTGACAGGTGTAAATTATCAAAGTCTGCCACGGGATTGCGACGTAAGATCGCTGGGCTCGGCGAAACCCGCATGCGTGGCATGCGCGGGGGTGCGGGCGTCGCCGCACGGCCCAGTCAGGTCCCCACCGGTCTATGGTCGCCCCACCCCGGATTGAGAGGATGGTTACGGTTTATCCTTTATCTGGCACGCCGCGGCGGAAACAATGTCATGCCGTCAGTGGCCCGCCGCAGTGCACTCTTCATCTTGGCGTATAGCTTTTCGGCTCAAATCCTGACCAGATCAGGATTTGAGCCGTGCTGTACCAGGTTGTGGCCGGTACAGCCGGTCGCGGCCGCCGCGGCGATCACTGCCGCCCGAACCGGCGCGCGCGGCTCGCTCGGTCGTAGCTGTGGCTCCGGCTGCCCTGGTCGGTGGTCACCGTGACCTCGCCGGCCGTGCCGCTGCCGGTCGCCGAGGCCGAGGCGGTGCGGCCGGCGTCGGTGGCGAGCTCCGCCGACCCGTCATAGCCGTCGTCGGTGCGGCTGATGCTGGAGCTGGTGGTTGCGCCGTAGCCGCCGCCGGTTTCCCAACGGCCCGAGCTGGTCTGCCCGCCCTCGGTTTGGGTGGTGGTGCGGACGCCGGTGAGGCGTCGGCCACCGGTGGTTGTGAGCTCGCCGGTGCCGGTCACGGCGTCGCCGTCGCGCACCCGCCGGCCGGTCGCGGTGGCACCTTGGCCGCTTTCGGTGGTCACGGTGGCGCTGCCTTGGGCGCCGGTCGCGGTGCGGCCGCCCTGAAAGGTCGCGGCGGCGCCACGGCCGCCGCCGGTCGAAACCGAAGCGCTGCCGCTCGCCTGACCGGGGCCGAGGGTGGAGCTGGCCTCACCGCTCGCCCAGCGGCCCAGGGGTCCGGTGACGGTGGCCGAAGACGACGCGTCTGCGCCGTCGACCTGACGGCTGCCGGACAGGCTGGTGCCGCCGTGCCGGCCGAGCTGTCGGCTGACCGACCCGGTCGGCCCGTGGGTGCGCTCGAACGCCAACCCGGCCGAGACGGATGCCCACCACACCACCAGGGCGGCGAGTCCGATTGCCGAAAGCGCGCGCAGATCGATCCGCTGCATGATCCTGTTGGTCATCCCCCGTGTCCTCCGCGGTTGGGCGTTGATGGTCGGCGCGGGCCGGTCTCGCACCGCTCAACCCGCAGATGGGGAGCGCCGTGCGGGCGCCGCGTGACCTGGATCACAAAATCGGTGCGCTCGAGTCTCGGCGGTCTCGACCCGGTGTGGTCCGGTTCCTCCGGCGCCCGGGTGGCGCCGCACCGGCCCGGGCCGGCGCCGCCTCCGCCTTCAGCGCCGGCCGAACCGGTGGTCCGACACGGGTCTTGTGCTGCCCCGGCGGGTGCGCCGCGGGGTTGGCTGCACCGCGGGTCCCGCCGACACCAACGCTGTGATATCGTCAAGGGTCATGAAGGGGGCGCCGGCCCGGGGCGGGGGGCGCGGGGCGGGAGGTGGTGCGCAATGCAGGGATCGTCGCGCTATTCGCTGAGTGGCGTCAGCCTGTTTCGCGGGCTCGACCCGGACGACTTGCGCAACCTCGAACAGCGCTGCCGATGGCGCACCTACCGCGAGGACGAACAGGTGATCGACCACCAAAGTCCGGGCCGGGAGGTGTTCTTTATTGTATCCGGCCGGTGCCAGGTGGTGATCTTCGCGCGCTCCGGCCGGTACATCTGCTTTGACGACCTGACCACCGGGCAATACTTCGGGGCGATCGCCGCGATCGACGGACTGCCGCGGTCGGCGAGCGTGGTCGCGGCGACCGACAGCCTGATCGCGTCGATGGCGCCCGAGGTCTTTTCCAGCACGCTCGAGCAGCACCCGTCGGTGACCATGACCCTGCTCGGCGAGTTCGGGCGGATCATCCGGGTGTCGAACGAACGGATCGTCGAGCTCAGCATCCACGGCGCGCCCTATCGGGTCCAGACCGAGCTGTTGCGCCTGGCGCGCACGGCGATGGTCAACGAACAGACCGCGATGCTGTCGCCGGCGCCGGTCCATTCCGACATCGCAAGCCGGGTCAGCACGACCCGGGAAACGGTCGCCCGGGTGTTCGGCGATCTGACCCGGCAGGGGCTGTTGCGCAAAGCGCCGGGCACGCTCTACGTCAAGGACGTGCCCAAGTTGGCCGAGTTGGTCGCGGCGTATCGGGAGGTGTGACGCGGGCGGCGAAGGTTTGGCGGCGTCGCCGCTCAGCTCAACACCAGATGGCGCGCCGACTGCGGCGGCAGGCGAACGGTCTCGCGCGCCGGGTCGACCGGCCGCGGCGCCGCCACCTCAAGCATCAACGGCACCTGCGCATCGAAGCCGTACTCGGCCCGGGTCCGCCACGGCGCCTCACCGTTGATCGCAAGGCGCAACTCCTGCACCGCGGCGCTCTTGTTGATCGCGATCACGTGAAGCCGTGGCGCGGCGTCGTCCGACAGGGCGGCGTGCGCGGTCACCTGGTCCGGCAGCGAGCTGGTCGCCGGCACCGTGACCGACCCGAACGTCGATCCCAGATCGTCATAGTTGCGATAGAGCGCGAACGCCGCCGCGAGCATGTCGTCGAGCGCGCCCCAATGATACGCCCGATCGACCCCGCTCCGCCCGAACGCGCCCAGCGCGTCGGCCAGTGCAAGCCCGCTTGCGATCGCGCCGGCGCCACCGAAGTTGTATTCGGTGATCGCGATTTGGGTGCCCGGAAAGTGTCGTTCGATGATCGCGGCCAGATGCGGCACCAGCGGCACCCCGATCCGGTTGCCGTCGGGCGTGCCGAAATACTTGCGCCCGACCCAGCTCGCTTCCTGGAACCACGGGTCCCACAAGGAGCGCGGTGCCGCCAACACCGCCGGCGCCAACGCCGGGTCCTCGGTTCCGAGCAGCCGACCCAGGTCGGACTCCGGATACCAGTGGACATCAAGCACATCCAGCAGCCGCCGTCCGGCCCGCTCCGACTCCCGGCGGAACGCATCGAGATAGGCCGCAAGAAAGCTGCCGTAGCTCATGTAGGACGGCCAGTCCGGCGCGTCGTGGAAATTGTCCATTGCAGTGATGCCGAAGCTGACCGGCCCGGTCACCTCGGCGTCGGGATCGAGTTGTTTGACGATCGCCGCCGCGGTGAGCGCGCGCTCGATCACGGTCCGGCAGGTCGGCTTGGTCGTGTGGATGCGCGGATGGGTTTCCGGCCACAAGGAGGGTTCATTGTCGAGCGCATAGGCCCGGATGCCGTCGGGCGCACGCGCACCGCCGAAGCGGTCGACCAAAAGCCGCACCAGCCGGCCGATCTCGGCCGCGCCGGGGCGCCCGGCGCCGCGGCCGGGCGGTGCCCAGACCACCGGGGTCCAGCGCGGCGACGGCGCCCGCTCCGACGCGCGCACCGGCCCGTCGCCGTCGGCGGCGACGAAGCCCGCCAAGGGCAGGGTGACCAGCGACTCGGCACCGAATTCGCGCGATGTCTCGTGGAACCAGGTGATCACCCGCGCCGGTTCGCCGCGCTCGGCCTTGGGAATGCCGAGCAGGTCTGGCAGGATCAGGCCGCTGGTGTGCTCCCAGTCCTCGCCGGCATTGGCGAAATTGTTGGTCCAGTTGTAGGTGGTCATCAGATTGCCGCCGAGCCGGCGCGCGGTGACCCCGGCGAGCCGGTCGAGCTGGCCCGACTGCGGCCCGCCGTCCAGCGTGCCGATCTCGTTCGACCCGTAAACCTTGTCGCTGATCGGCGCGCGCGGAGCGTCGAGATCGACCAGGATTTGCGGCGTGGTGTCGACGTCGTCGCAGCCGGCGCCGGCCAAGCCCCCGGCCAGGGCAACCGTGGCGACCGAGCCTTTGAGCGCGTCGCGGCGAGTGAGCATGACAGCCTCCCGGCCAACCCGGCCGTGATCGGGTGACGGCCGGCACCGGTGCCGCGCAAAGCGGCGCGCGCCGAGACCGGCCAAGTCGAGCGGTGCGTCGTCGAGAGGGTCGAGCGATCGGCCCGTCAGGACCGCCCTTGAAAACGGCCGGCGAGCGCCGGACCGGTGACCACCGAACCCTACCGCACCGCGAACGGGCGCGCAAAAGGTCGATCGGGCGGCGCGCGGCCCTACACCGCTTCAATCCGCTGACCGGGACGCTCGACCAATTCGACCCCTGGAACGCCCCGGCCCAGCTCGGCTAATACCAAATCCGATTGTTTGGTTCCGGTTATCCACGCCTGAGGAAGCTATTCACCGATCATGTAGGTTGGGGCGATCGGCCGGCACGGTCTGCCTGTTTGCATCGCCGGTGGGGGCCGATCGCCCTAACATCGGCGGTTCAGCTTTGCGGCCCCGACCGACCGGCGTTGCTCCGACCAAACGGAACGGTTCAACCGGATTTCATCTAACCCGACGTCCGCCGTCGCGAGACCGTCGAGAGCCCTCACTGGTCGCCCCTTCCCAGGCGGGGGCCGTCGGCGTAGCGTCGGGTCCATGCTGTGCCATCGCCACCGCTGCCTGTTCGTCCACATCCCGAAGACCGGCGGCCGAAGCATCCAGGACCTGTTCCTCGAGCGGCGCGGCCTCACCTGGGCCGAGCGCGGTGCGCTGTTGTTGCGTCCGAACCCGCGGCCGAACGACGGACCGCCGAGGTTGGCCCACCTGACCGCAGCCGAGTACATCCGGTGCGGCCATGTCGATCCGGAGACCTTTCGGTGCTATTTCAAATTCTCGTTCGTACGCGACCCGTGGACACGGCTGTTGTCGGAGTTTTTCTTCCGCGATTATCACCGCAGGATGGATTTCCGCACCTTCCTGTTCGACGAGTTCCCGACCCCGGCCGATGACGATTACCTCATTTTTGACGACCGCCACCGCCACGTGGTACCGCAGACCCGCTTCCTGGTCGACGATCACGACCGGCTGTTGGTCGATTTCGTCGGCCGATACGAACGGCTCGACCAGGACTTCCGCCACGTCTGTGACCGGATCGGCTTTGCCCCGGCACCGCTGCCGCGCGCCAACCGCGCGCCGGTCGACTATCGCGGCCAGGTGCGGGCGTTGATCGATCCCGAATGCCGCGCGCGGATCGCCGAGCTTTATGCCCGTGACATCGCGCGGTTCGGCTACGACTTCGACGAGGTCGCGGACCGGCTCGCCGCCGCGGCCGGGGCGCGGGCGGTGCCGGTGACGCCGGTCCCGGCGGCGGCCGCGGCCGCGGGGCGGTGGCCCGATTTTCTCGGTCTCGGCGCGCCGCGGGCCGGCACCACGTCGATCTGTCGGGTGCTGCGCGGCCATCCGGCGCTGTTCGTGCCGGAGCCGACGGAGGTGCACTACTTCAGTTATCTCCGGTTCGGCTGCCGCGGCCGCGCCGAGGTGTTGGCAGCCAAAAAGGCCTGGTACCGCGGGCTGTTCGCGGCCGCCCGGCCCGACCAGCCGTGCGGCGAACTCTCGCCCAGTTACCTGTGGTTCCCGACCGCGCCCGAGGAGATCGCGACCAGCCTGCCGCGGGTCCGGGCGTTCGTGTGCCTGCGCGACCCGGTGGCGCGCACGCTTTCGGCGTTCCGCCACGCGGGCGTCGTCGACCCGGCGGCGCTCGACGCCCGGGTCGCCGAAGGCGCGGCGGCGGTCGCCGCGGCGCGGGTGTCGCTCGACGGCGCGGCGCCGTCGGCGATCGTGTACCAGAGCCTCTATCGCCGCCACCTGACCCAATGGCGGGCGGTCCTGCCTGCGGACCGGTTGGCGATCCTGCCGTACGCCCGGCTGGTCAAGGATCCCGAGGCCTTTTTCGCGCAGCTGACCCGGTTCCTCGCGGTGGCGCCGCCGGTACCGGCGGGCGGACCGGCGCACGCCGACCGCGCCGCGCCGGTGCCCGAGCCGTGGCCGGCCACGATCGACCGCCTGCGTCGGCTCTATGCCGACGAGCTTTGCTTGATGGATGAGTTGTTCGGTGCCGACGCCGATGAGGCCGAGCCCGGAGGCGCGGCCCCGACGTCGCGCGGTTGACACAAACCCGTATGTGCAGTGCAATATAGTCGGTGGCCGGCCGGGCGCCGACGGCACGCCGCCGCTTGCGTCACTCCCGGCGGTCTTCAGTCCCTTGGCCGATGGCGCCTGACCGATGTTTTCCAAAATCCTGATCGCCAACCGGGGCGAGATCGCCTGCCGGATCATTCGGACCGCCCGGCGGATGGACATCCGGTCGGTCGCGGTCTACTCCGAGGCCGACGCGACCGCGCTCCACGTCGGGATCGCCGACGAGGCGGTGCCGATCGGGCCGCCGCCGTCGTCCGCCAGCTATCTCGTGATCGACAAGATCATCGAGGCCGCGCAAAAAACCGGCGCCGAGGCGGTCCACCCCGGCTACGGCTTTCTGTCCGAGCGTCCGGCCTTCTGCGAGGCCCTGGAAGCCGCCGGGATCACCTTCATCGGCCCCAATGTCCGCGCGATCGCCGCGATGGGCGACAAGATCGAATCGAAGCGGCTCGCGCGCGAGGCCGGGGTCAGCACCGTGCCCGGCTATCTCGGCGAGATCGCCGACGAGACCGAAGCCGCCGAGATCGCGGCCGAGATCGGCTACCCGGTGATGATCAAGGCGTCGGCCGGCGGCGGCGGCAAGGGCATGCGGGTCGCCTATGCCGCCGACGAACTGAAGGACGGCTTCCGCTCGGCCCGCAACGAGGCGCGCGCCAGTTTCGGCGACGAGCGCATCTTCATCGAAAAATACATCGTCCAGCCGCGCCACATCGAAATCCAGGTGCTCGCCGACCAGTTCGGCAACACGATCTACCTCGGCGAGCGCGAATGTTCGATCCAACGCCGTCACCAAAAGGTGATCGAGGAGGCACCGAGCCCGTTCCTGACCGGCCGGGTCCGGCGCGAGATGGGCGAACAGGCGGTCGCGTTGACCAAGGCGGTCGGCTATCGCTCGGCCGGAACGGTCGAGTTCATAGTAGACCAGGAACGCAACTTCTACTTTTTGGAGATGAACACCCGGCTGCAGGTCGAACATCCGGTGACCGAGCTGATCACCGGGCTCGACCTGGTCGAGCTGATGATCCGGGTCGCGGCCGGGGAGGCGCTGCCGCTCGGCCAGGACGAGGTCCGGATCGGCGGCTGGGCGCTCGAGGCACGCATCTATGCCGAAGACCCCAAGCGCAACTTCCTGCCGTCGATCGGCCGGGTCACCCGCTACCGCCCGCCGGTCGAAGACCAGTTCGTCCGCGTAGACACCGGCATCTACGAGGGCGGCGAGATCAGCATGTTCTACGACCCGATGATCGCCAAGCTGTGCACGCGCGGGATCGATCGGGCCGACGCGATCGACCATATGATCGACGCGCTCGACGCCTTCCAGATCCGTGGGATTGGGCACAACATCGGCTTTCTGGCCGCGGTGATGAAGACGCCGCGCTTTCGCGCCGGCGATCTTTCGACCAACTTCATCGCCGAGGAGTTCCCCGACGGCACGGTCGGGCTGACGCTCGACCCCATGGTGCGCGACCGGATGTTCGCGGTGGTCGCGACGATCCACAACCGCTATGCCGAGCGCAATCGCCGGATCAGCGGCCAGATGCCCGGCTATGAGCCGCGGCCCCAGCATTACTGGCTGGTCCGCCTTGAGCGGACCAACACGCCGGTGTTCGTGCACGAAACCGCCGAGGGCACCGACGTCCGGGTCGGCGGCCAGCTGTTCACCCTGACCAGCGCCTGGAAGCTCGGCGACCCGTTGTGGGTCGGCAAAGTAGACACGGTCCGGATGGTGATCCAGGTCGATCTGGCGCCGCCCGACGGCTATCGCCTGTTCCACGGCGGCGCCGAGCTCGATGTCGAGGTGTTGGCGCCGCGCGCGGCCGAGCTTGCCGACCTGATGCCGGTGCGCCAGGTCGCCGATCTGTCGCGCTATCTGATGTCGCCGATGCCGGGCCTCTTGGTGTCGGTTGCGGTGGTCGCCGGCCAGGAGGTCAAGGCCGGCCAGGAGCTGTGCGTGGTCGAGGCGATGAAGATGGAAAACATCCTGCGCGCCGAGCATGATGGCCAGATCAAGGAGGTCCGGGTCGCCCCGGGCGCCAGCCTCGCGGTCGACGAGGTGATCCTGGAGTTCGAGGCGCCGGCCGCCTGACCGGTTGCGGTCTGTTGGGGCTGAGGGCAGGGGAGAGACCCGATGGCTGACGACGACGGCAGGATCGCCGTGCGCCTGACGATCACCGGGCGGGTTCAGGGTGTGTGGTACCGCGGCTGGACCGTCGAGCAGGCGCAGGCGCGCGGGCTCGACGGCTGGGTGCGCAACCGCGCCGACGGCAGCGTCGAGGCGCTGGTCGCCGGTCCCGCGGCCGCGGTCGAGGCCTTGGTTGCGCTGTGCCATGAGGGGCCGCCGGCCGCCCGGGTCACCGCTGTGAACCGTGGCGCTGGTGCCGACCCGGGACCGGTCGGGTTCGTCCAGGCCGCGACGGTGTGATCCCAAATCCGATTGTTTGGTTCCGGTTATCCGCGCCTGAGAAAACTGCTCACAGATCATGTAGGTTGGGGCGATCGGCCGGCACGGTCTGCCTGTTTGCATCGCCGGTGGGGGCCGATCGCCCCAACATCGGCGGTTCAGCTTTGCGGCCCCGCCCGTTAGCAAGGGCCGTCAGGCTGAACTCCGGCGCCGCAGGTACCGACGACCGTCCCGGCTCACTCGTCGTAGCTGAACACCCCGAGTTCGCACACGTTGACGCGGCGATCTTCGACCGCCTCGCCGTCGTCGAACTCGGCGCGGAAATCATAAAGGCAGTAACCGGTGCCATCGTCGATGTTGATCACCACCGACGAGTACGGCGGGATCACGCTTTGGCCCAGAATATCCTCCTGCCAACTCGACTGCCCGACGCTGGAGGCGTAAAACCGCACGATGGTGTACGAGGTATTATTCTCGATCTCGACCCGACGGTCATATTGATCGGCCGCGGCTCGATCGATCTTGGTCGCAACACCGACCAACACCGCGAGGGTCACCAAGGCGCAGGCCAAGCGAGTTGTTTTCATTTTGTTCACCTTCGGCACAAGCATGATGTCGTCACGGTCCGTATTGGACCTGAAATAGGTTCAGGAAATAGGCTAACGGATTGGGATGACCCTGTCCATCACGGCGGTACGGTCAGTTGAGCGCGGCCAGGCCGGCGGCGAGCAGCGTCGGCCAGGTCGCGCCGAGCGACAGGGCCGAGATCAAGGCACCCGCGAGCATCACCACCAGGATCGCCAAGACCTGCTCGCGCGCCGGCCGGACCATGCGGCCATCGTCCAACCGCGCCTGCGGGGCGAGCGCGGCCCCGTCGCCGGTCGCCAGCACCGCCGCTGCGGCCCCGGCGCGCCGGTGGCTGTGGTCGCCGTTCAAGGCGTCGTGGAACGGCAGCGAGGTGTCTTCGAGCCACTGGTGCAACCGTTCAGCGATCAGGGTGCGCCGATGGTGCAACTCGGCAAGCCGGGTCGCCGCGGCTTGGGGCAGGGTGATGTCGCGGTGGTAGACCGGGCGGGTCGTATAGCGGTCGATCAACTCGACCGTGAGGTCGAGATAGGCCGCGGCACCGGCGCTGCCCGGCCGATACAACACCGCGGGCAGGCCGTGGGTCGCGGCCTCGCTGACCGCGTCGTCGCGCGGGATTTCGGTCGCGAGCACCCGCCGGCCGAAATGGTGGCGAATGTCGGTGACCACCTGAGCGGCATAGCGGCTCCAATTGTGCACCATGGTCAACAGGATCGCGACATTCTCCGGCCGGGTCGCGGGCGTGCCCTCAAGTCGCTTCAAGGTGTGGGACAGCAAGGTCAGTCCCTCGACCGACAGGAATTCGGCCTGGACCGGCACCAGAACCCGATCGGCCGCGTTGAGCGCGTTCAGCGACAGATAGCCGAGCGCCGGCGGGCTGTCGATCAAGACGATATCGAAGTCGCCGTTGAGCCGTTGCACCGAACCGCGCAACTGGAACCTGGGTTCGGCGACCGCGGCCAGTTCCCACTCCGCCGAGGTCAAGTGGATGGTTCCGGGAACCAGGAACAGACCCGGGACCACGGTCGGCACGATCACCTCTTCCAACGGCCGACTGTGCAAAACCAGCGCATAGCTGCCGAACGCACGGTCGCTGCCGCGCAGCCCGACCGCCGCGGTCGCGCCGGCATGCGGATCGAGATCAACCAGAAGTGTCCGCCAGCCCGCCGCCGCCAATGCCGCCGACAGGTTGACCGCGGTGGTCGTCTTGCCAACACCGCCCTTCTGGTTGATCATCGCGATCGTTAGGGCCATGGAGATCCCGTCGCAGGACTTTGTTGCCAAATAAATAAATCCTCGATAACCGATCAGACAAGCACAAAGCACCACGCGCGCCGGACGATGCAGGATCCGACGGCCTTTGCTGCCGATCGCCCCCGAAAGAGCCTTGAGGTCCAGGTCTCCGGCCGATCGACGGCGCCGCGGCCGCGGCGGGCGTCAGACAACGCGTGAGTCGACCCGGCGCGCATATCATCACGCCGATGACCAGACTGTTTTCTGTTGATTTGGATGGATCAAAAGACGGGGAATTGGTGGAGCCGAGGAGGATCGAACTCCCGACCTACGCATTGCGAACGCGTCGCTCTCCCAGCTGAGCTACGGCCCCACATCCACCGCGCAGCCGTCCGGACCGCACGACCGCAGTAGCGAGAAGATGGCGAATGGCGGACGGGTTGTCAAGCGACCGCGGGCCGCGTCGGGTGTCAGTCTGGACTTCGAGGCGCGGCCTCATCTGAAGCAACAAATCCACGCGATCCGCGACGCCGTCAGCAATCCGCCGTCGCCGCCCGGTCCGCCCGCCGCGGCGCCGCACGTTCGCGGCGAGGGTCGCGTTTTCGCCGGCCGTCGCGTATCCTCTGCGGCCTGCCAACACCTGCCCGTGCGGAGCCGCCATGACGCCGAACCCGACCGACGCCGTCGTGATCCTGACCGGTGCCGGCATCTCGCAGGAATCCGGTATTGCGACCTTTCGCGAAGCCGACGGCATCTGGGCGAAGGTTCGGATCGAGGATGTCGCGACCCCGGACGCGTTCCAGCGCGATCCCGACGGGGTGCATGCGTTCTACAACGCGCGGCGGCGCGGCCTTGCCGAGCCGGGGATCGCGCCCAACGCCGCGCACCACGCGCTCGCGACGCTCGAGGCGCGCTGGCCCGGCCCGGTCCTGGTGGTCACCCAGAACATCGACGACCTGCACGAGCGCGCCGGCAGCCGCACCCTGATCCACATGCATGGGGAGTTGCTGAAGTCGCGGTGCGCCCACTGTGGCGCGGTTGCGCCGTGCCCGGGCGACCTTGCCACCGACATGACCTGCGACGCCTGCGGGCGGACCGGCGGGCTTCGCCCCCATGTCGTGTGGTTCGGCGAGGTGCCGCTCGAAATGGAGCGGATCTATGCCGCGCTCGAGGCGTGCGCGCTCTTCTTGTCGATCGGCACCTCGGGCCATGTCTACCCGGCGGCCGGGTTCGTCAGCATCGCGCGCACCGCCGGGGCCCACACGGTCGAGCTCAACCTCGAGGCGTCCGCCGGCGCCACTCTGTTCGCCGATCACATCCACGGTCGCGCCACCGAGGTGGTGCCGGCCTATGTGGACCGCTTGCTCCAGGCGGTCTGATCCCGCGGGCGGGCCGCGGTCGGGGTCACGCGTCGGCTGCGGCAAGACGGCGGGCGCGGCCGTCCATCACCCGCCACATCGCGGTCGCAGCCGTGCGATAAAGCCAGGTCCCGGGCTTGAGGCCGCACGCCTTGAAGATCATCGCGACCGCGCGGTCGATGTGACCCGGTCGATAAAAGCTGTAGGCGCGGCGCATGTAAGACCGGTTGTAGCGCTTGCGGTCGTAGACCGCGTCCGGTGCAGCGGTTGCGGCGTAATGGGCATAGGCGAGCTCGTCGTCCTCGGTCTCGACGATCCGCGCCAGACCGATCTTGATCCGGGTGAATCGGCCGAGCCCCTCGCGTTCGAGGTAGCGTTTCAGATAAATGTAAAACAGCTTGTAGTGCCGGTACTCGTCGCCGGCGATCTTGCGACAGATGAACCGCAGCACCGGCTCGTCGGTCGCGTCGGCGATCGCGGTATAGTAAGAGCTGGTCCCGGTCTCGACCATGCAGCGCGCGATCATCTCGCCGGTGCGCGAGCCGCGCACCGAGTTGGTCGCCTCCAGGTGGGGCAGGCGGTAGCCGGCCCGAAAGCGCGCGATCGCGCGCTCGAGGTCGAAGGCGGGGTCGATCCGTTCGGCCCAGGCGCCAAGCGCCCGACCGTGCTGGACCTCCTCGTCGCGCCAGGCATCGGCGGCGGCGCAAAACCCGGGGTCGTCGGCGAACACGGCCTTGAGGTAGTGGGTATAATCCTCGGCATTGTACTCGACCAGGGCCGCCGTCTTGACCACCTTGATCAGGTCCTCACCGGCCCGCGCCGGCTCGAGCCGGTCCCACGGGATGTCCTCGAGGCGCCAGTGCTTGTCGTCCATCCTGTCCGCCACGTCCGTTTTTTTCGCGAGAAATCAGGCGGCCCCGCGCCGCAATCGCGCCGCAGCATAGCGCGCTTGTCGCGTCATGCAATCATGGTTGCGCGGATCATCGGCGCGGCTCAGGGATCGACAAGGGGACGGTCGGTCCGGTTGCCGCGTCTTGCACGAAAGTCCTTGATGGTCGCGGCGCAATCGGCCACCTTTTTTAAGGAATGGTCAAGTGTCGTCGGCGATTGATTGGGGTGGTGCGGCCGCGTGCGGCGGGCCCTTGGTGCGGGAGTGTCCGCGATGGATCTGACAAACCTCGGCCTGTTTCGGCTGGTCGCGAAGAAGATGGACTATCTCGCCCAACGTCAGGGTGTGATCGCCGAGAACATCGCCAACGTCGATACCCCGGACTATCGACCGAACGATCTGGTGCCGTTCGACTTCCGCACCGCGCTTGCCGAGCGCCAGTCGTTGCCGACCGCGACCACCCACGCCGCCCATCTGGGCGGCCGGGTGCGCGACCCCGGGCCGGGGGCGCGGCGCCAGGAACAGCGGCCCTATGAAACCAAGCCGGACGGCAATTCGGTGGTTCTTGAGGAACAAATGTTGAAAATGGCGGCGGACCAGGCCGACCACAAGTTGGTGACCAATCTCTATCGCAAGAATCTGTCGATGATCATGATGGCGTTGAGCGGCGGCGGCGGCGGCCGGTAACGGCGTTCGGGGGCCTTGATCCTTCTCGAAAGGGGCGCGACCCATGGACCTGAGCGATGCGATCGCGATCTCTGCGGCCGGGATGAAGGCGCAGGGAACCCGGATGAAGGTGATCGCGGAGAATGTCGCGAACGCCCAATCGACCGGCGAGACCCCGGGCGATCTGCCGTACCGGCGCAAGGTCGTGACGTTCCGCAACGAGCTCGACCGCGAGACCGACACCCGCTTGGTCCGGGTCGCCCAGATCGGGGTCGACGACAGCGACTTCAAGCGCCGCTTCGACCCCAACCACCCGAGCGCGGATGCCGACGGCTATGTCCTGATGCCCAACGTCAACTCGCTGGTCGAGGTGATGGACATGCGTCAGGCCCAGCGCAGCTATGAAGCCAATCTCTCGGTGATCGATTCGGTCCGGCGCATGGTCTCGCAGACCATCGACCTGCTGCGCGCCTGACCCTGGGCCCGCCTGACCGGGCAGGTCCGCGTCCCGGATCTCGAGAACAAGGAGCGCGTGCGATGGTCACCTCGATCAACAACGTCCTCGACGCCTATGCCGCGGCCGCGAGCCAGGCCAACCGGCCGGGGATGGCGGCGCGCGACGACGGCGTCTCGTTCGGCGAGATGCTTCAAGAGGCGACGCGCCAGGCGACCGACCGGTTAAAGGCGAGCGAAGTCACCACCGCCCAGGCGCTGGTCGGCCAGGCCGACCTCAACGACGTGGTCGCCGCGGTCAACAATGCCGAGGTCACCTTGCGCACGGTCACCGCGATCCGCGACAAGGTGATCACGGCGTATCAGGAAATCCTGCGCACGCCGATCTGACGCGTGCCCCGACCGCAGGTCCGGACTGACACGGCCGATGACCGAAACAGACGTGATCGAGATCAGCCGCGAGGCGATCAGCGTGATGCTCTGGCTCGCCGGGCCGATCCTGGCGCTGACGCTCGGCGTCGGTTTGGTGGTGTCGCTGTTCCAGACCGTGACCCATATCCAGGAAATGACCCTGACCTTCGTGCCCAAGATGGTCACCGTGTTCCTGGCGACCTTGTTCCTGGCGCCCTATTTCCTCCAGCACCTGACAGCGTTCATGGAGGTGATCGCCGACCGGATCATCTCGCTCGGCACCGGTTAGGCGTCCGGTCGGGCCGGCCGCCGTGGACAGCCTGTTGACCGAACTGGTTGCCGACCAGCTCTATGCCTACCTGTTGATCTTCGTGCGGCTCGGCACCGCCTTCATCAACCTGCCGACGATCGGGGAGGGGTTTGTCCCGACCCAGTCGCGCCTGGTGATCGCGCTGATCATCACCGCCCTGGTGACGCCGGCGCTCGGCGATCGATTGCCGCCCCAACCCGACAGCGTGTTGGCGTTGTTCGTTTTGATGTTGGGCGAGGCGTTGGTCGGGGCGTTCCTCGGCTCGGTCGGGCGCATGCTGATGAGCGCGCTCGAGGTTGCCGGCATGATCATCGCGGTGCAGTCGCAGCTGGCGATGGCGGCGGTGTTCAATCCGGCCCTTGCGACCCAGGCGTCGCTGCCTGGTGCGTTGCTCGGCTGGGCCGGGCTGTTGTTGTTGTTCGTGTCCGACTTGCATCATCTGTTGATCTTGTCGGTGGTCGACAGTTATGAGATGTTTCCGCCGGGCGCGCCCTGGCCGGTCGGCGACTTTGCCGAGACGATGGCGCTGTTGACCTCGCGCAGTTTCTTGATCGGGGTCGAAATGGCCGGCCCGTTCTTGGTGATCGGTTTGTTGTTTTCGTTTTCGATCGGTTTGGTCAACCGGATGGCGCCGCAAATTCAGGTGTTTTTCGTCTTCATGTCGTCAAAGACCGGTCTTGGTCTGTTCTTGTTTGGGTTGACACTGGGCGCGATGTTGCGCCACTGGCTGACCGCGGTCCACGGCTTTTTGATCCAGTTCCTCGGCGCCGGCTGACCGGATCGCGACGTGGTGGCGCCGAATGCGGCCGTCGGCCGTACCGGGGCCGCTGCCCCCTCGACCCCCGCAAGGCCCCCCCCCCTTTGCCCCCCACCAAATGGGGTCCAGGGGGCAACCCCTGGTCGGGGGGTGTCGGGGGGTGAAACCCCCTGACCTGGGGGCGAAGCCCC
>JANQHG010000141.1 GCA_028277115.1 Azospirillaceae bacterium | reverse complement strand
CTTGACCCCACTTAATGGGGTCCAGGGGGCAACCCCTGGTCAGGGGGTGTCGGGGGGTGAAACCCCCTGACCTTGGGGGCGCCAGCCCCCAAAACCGCGGCCTTGCCGACCGCTGCGCGGCCACCTTGTATCTCCGTGCTACCGCTTCGCTGCATGAGCACAGTCGCTTGTATCTCCGTGCTACCGCTTCGCTGCGTGAGCACAGTCGCTTCCCCCGCCTTGGGGCGGGGGACGGGGAATTTCTCGCTAGGACGGGCCGAGCGCTCAGGCATACTTCTTCGCCAAATGATCGCCGAACGGCTCGAGCACCGTCAGCAGCGCGGCGCTCTCGGCCGGGTGGTGGTTGTTGGTGAACCGGATCAACTCGGCGATGAAATCGGCCATCAGGGCGAGCGCCGACAACTCGGGCGACGCCTTGCCGACCGCGGCCATCACCTTGGTGAACGCGTCGGCGAGCCGCGACAGCGCCTCGGCGGCCTTTAACGGATCGTTTTCGATCTCGCTGCCGAGCGCACGCTGGGTCGTTTGGTGCAACTGGATGTAGTCCTCAAGCAAGGTCTGGACCAACAGACCGCGCGAGTCGCCGGCGAGCTGGGCGGCGGCGCGGCATTTGTCCCAGTCGTCGCCGTCCTGGCGGGCCTCGCGCTTCCAGCGCTGGGCGGTGCCGAGCGGCACAGCGGCGCGGGCGGCCGCATCCTCGATCGCGCGGCGCTCATCGACATAGGCGGCACGCAGGGTGGTGCGGGCTTCGGCGGGATAGGCCATCGGTTCACCCTCCGCGCACCGGCGGCGGCGTCCCGACCGCCGCGGCGACCGCCTGGGCCGCGGTGTCGGCCCCGGGGCCGGGCCGCTGGACCCCCGGCAGGGTCAGCCGGCCCGCGGCGACGTCGAGCCCGGTCTCGGTCGCGCGCGGCACCCAGCTGTCGGCGGCGAGCTCGACCGCGACCAGCCCCTGGCCCTCGAGCCAGGCGATCAGCGCGCGCACCTGGTCGTGGCCGGCCGGCAGGCCGAAGGCGTCGAGCACACCCTTCAGGTAACTGTCGTTGGCGCGGTAGCGCGGCTGGGCGGCGAGCACCCTAAGCAGGATCAACCGCTGATGCTCGCGCAACAAATCACCGAAGCCCATGAGCGGGGTCCTTTGTCTTTTGAGACCTCAATCCTCGGAGAGGTGGTGCTGGACCAGGAGATTGAGCGGGTTTTCCAGGCGCGCGATCACCGCGGCCAAGCCGTCGATCTTGCCGGCGAGGGCGCCGACCGTGCCCTCGACCCGGGCGATCGAGAGCTTGACCTCGCCGAGCTCGTCCGCGCTCGCCATCGCGCCGACCCGGGCATCGAGCCGGGCCTCGGCCTCGCCGATCCGGGCCTCGCGGGCCCGGGTCAGCTCGGCGGCCAAGCGGTCGAGCGCGTCGGTCATGTCGGTGCGGCTGACGAACACCGCACGCAGGACGAACCAGGCGGCGGTGTTGACCGCGGTCATCACGGTGACCACCGCGCCGACCAGAAGGGCGACCGTGCCCCAATCGCGAAACAGCATGGAAACAGCCCTCGCGTCAGCCGAGCCCGGCGTAGAACAGGTGACGACCGATCCGCGCCGAGGGGGTGCGGCCGCGGGCCCAGCCCGGGCGGATCGCGGCGGCGTGGTAGTGGCAGGCGCCACCGGTCGGGTCGGCCAGCGCGCCGGCCAGCGCCGCGCGCGCGACCTCGAGGCACAGACGGAACGCCGGGTCGGCGTCGGTCACCCGCTCGATCCGGCGGCGGTTGGGGTCGCCGCGGTTCCAGCAGGAGAACTGCCAGGGCTTTTGGCAGACCTCGGCGACGGTGGTGCCCCACCAGTAGCCGCCGCGCGCCGCGGCCCGGGCGACCCGGTTGAGGATCACCGCGGCGACCGCCTCGAGGCCGCGGCGGCCCTCGCCACGGGCCTCGCCATAGAGCGTCCGGGCGAGGATCTGCAGGGTGCGGTCGTCGGGGCCGGCCTCGCCGGCCCCGGTGCGCGGGGAGAACGGGATCACGGTCATCGCGGGTCACCCCTGCGCGTCGCCGAGACGCGCGCGCAGCCGGCGCTCGATCCCGGCGCGGTCGAGACCGAACCGGGCGACCGCATCGGGCACGCTGTCGATCACATATTGCGCGGCCTCGGCGAGTACGGCCGAGCGCAGGTCGGTGGTCGCGCCGTCGCGCGCGACCCGTTCGTGCGCGCGCTGGCTGCCGTAGGCGAGCGCCTGGGCGAAACAGGCCTCGAGATAGGCGCGGGTGCTGTCGTCGAGCACGAGGTCGAACCGACGGGCGAGATGGCGCTCGACCAGCGTGAGCGCGGCGCGGCCGAGCGCGGCGACCACGCCGGTGAGCGCAGCGATCGCAACGGCGGCCAGCGGCGTCCAATCGACCAGTGTGGTGCCGGCAGTGACCGCCTCGGCGGCCGCGGCGGTGGGGGACAGGATCGACATGGCAACTCCCGAATGGCACCGGTTGAGGACCGTGGTCGGGACTGTGCCGTCGAAATAGGTATAACGTCAGCCTGAAGGACTTCAGTCAAAGTTGCGGTGCCGCAGCCGCTGACGGACCCATTCCCCGGCATCACACTGGTCGACGCAGCCCCCTACTCCGAACCGTCACCCGACATAAAAATTAGATCATGACATACTCATATATTCCCTTTATTTTTATAAAATCTGCCGAGTTACATCGACTTTTCTTCCGCTCCAAACGGCGGCGCTTAACCAGAAAATGGCTCATCGAGTATCGCCATCCGCATGACGGAAGCGCGCTATCGGCTGAGGTTAATTAGCAAATTCGAGATAGTATTTGAGAATTCCATAATTTTCTGCTGATTCAATCTCTTACCAAATGATGTGAGACATTTTGTCGTATGATTCTACCTGTGCCTTGACGTCGCTGATGAGTTGCCCGATACTATCGAGTAGAATACGAGAAATTGCTCGTATTATGATAAGAGTGTGGCAGCCAAAGACAAGTGAGGGCGTCATGAGCGAGAAACTGACACCACTGACCAGCGTTCAGGAAGCGACCGCACAGAACTTCACCAAGTCGTTCTGTGCCACTCTGCCAGGTGAAAAGGAAGTCCTCGCTGCGGCCAAGGCCTTCTGCGCGACCTTGCCGGGGCCGGCGCCGGAACCGACCGATGTGGCGAAGTCGTTCTGTGCCACCTTGCCATCGCAGCAGACCGTACTTGACACCTCCCGGGAAGCGGTGGCGCAGACGGACCAGCCGAAGACCTGAGAACAAGCCGAACCAGGCTGGATCGATCGAGGTGTTGTGAGATGCGCGCCAGCCGATACAATTTGGTCTTCCGTTTCAAGCGACGTAGCAGCGCGTTGGTCCTCAATCCGCTGGCCGGCACGATGGATGTCGTGCCGGCGGCGGAACATGACCTGCTTGACGTGATCGAGGGAATAGCACCGCCCGGAGGACTGGCATCCCAGGACACCGAAGCTTTGTTCGCACGCGGCTATCTGGTCGCCGATCCGCGCGAAGAAGAACACCGGTTGGCCGCGCTGACCGTGATCGACGATCACGACGACTATCCGGTTGACTTCCTGCTCTTTCCAACCTTCGCGTGCAATCTCAAATGCAGTTATTGCTTCCAGGGCGAACGGCCGCCCGATCGCCTGCTGATCGACACCGAGCATGTCGAAGCTGCGTTCGCCGGCATGACGCGCATCGTCGATCGGCTCAGACCGGCAGCTGTGCCGGTCCTCTACCTGTTCGGCGGCGAACCGCTGCTCCGCGGACGTCGTCCCGAACAGGTCGTCCGACTGGCTTTGGCGCGGGCACGCGGCTTGGGCCTGCGGGTCGGCGTGATCACCAACGGGGCGACCCTGCTCGACTTTGCCGCCACCCTGGCCACCGGCGGGGTCGAGTTCGTCCAGGTCACGCTCGATGGCCCGCGCGACACCCATGACCGTCGTCGGCCGTTCCGCAACGGCAGCGGCAGTTTCGACGCCATCGTCGCTGGCGCCGAGGCCTTGCGAGGTACCGGTGTCACGGTTTATGTGCGGGTCAATCTGGACGCCGAGACCATCGAGTCACTGCCCGCTTTCTGCGCGTTCGCCCACGAAGCCGGATGGGACCGACCGGATCTCGTTCTGTTTGTCGGTCCCTACCGCGACCTGCTCTGCCGTAGCTATGCCCTGCAATTGCCCGAGCCGGCGATGCTGGCTCGGTTGTTTGAGCTGCGCGACCGGCATCCGAGCCTCGCCCTGATCAAGACGCTCGGCTGGCCGGGAATGGATTACGTGCAGCACTATCTGCGCACCGGTCGCCTGCCCGGGCCGCGGTTGGCTTATTGCATCTCGAGCTACGGCCGCTTCGCCTTCGACGCCAGCGGCGCGATCTACGCCTGCGCAACCGCGGCCGGCGATCCGGACAATGCCGTCGGCCGTTACCACCCCGACCTCGATCTCGACCCGGCCCGACTGGGCGATTGGCGCCGACGGCGCTTCACCGATTCGAAATCGTGTCGGCAATGTCCTGCGGGCCCGCTGTGCGGTGGCGGCTGCACGCTCCAGTCCCGGCTCAAACACGGTGGTCGCCAACCGGTCTGCCCCGAGGTGCTGGGCAATATGCAGGTCATTCTAGACCATTATTTCGACACCATCGTAGCGGGGACGCCATGCGCGTGAGCGCGTTCAACTGGGTGTCGCCGCCGACACCGGCCGGGCGGTGCCTGTTGCTGAACTTCCTGGCCGGCTCGGCCGACTTGATCGCCGATGCCGACGCCGGTCTGTTCACCGCGGGCGAGGGATTGGCCGCGCTGCCGGCTGAGGAACGCGCCGCCCTGGCCTCGCGCGGCTATGCCGGTGAACATGACGAGGCGGCGCTGGTCGAGCGGCTCGCTCGCTGGGAGGATGCCCAACGACGGGAGATGATTGGCGCACGGCTGACCCAGGACACGGATCTGGCCGCGGTTGAGCGGGCAGTCGCGATCGCCCTGGCTGGCAGGACGGCAGCCTCGCTGATGCTGATCGTTGACGCTCCGCTGCCCCCGGCACTGCTGGAGGCCCTTGCCGGCCGGCTTCGCAGTTGGCACGACCGCGGGGTGCCGCTGGGGCTGTCGGCCGCGCCTGAGGCACTGACCGCCCTTATGCCCGCAATCGCGGCCAGGCTGTTTGAGCGCATCATCATACCAGCCGAACTCGCCGCCGGCGAAACGGCGGCCGCGTTCGCCGCGCGGCTCGATGGGCCGGTTGACCGGCTGGTTTATCAGCGCTTCTCGGTCACCCTGGAACTTGCGATCGATGAGCGAAGCGTCGAGAAGCTGCCGACGATCGCGAACGAACTGATCCTGCGCGGCTGGCCGATCCAGTCCAATTTCAACGGCCGCCTGGTGCCGGCAGAAGGGGCCGGATGCCGCTTCGGCCGCTGCCATCCGAACGGGCATGAGTTGGCCCGGCGCGTTCTCGCTGCCTTTGTGAATGCCCCGCAGTGCCAGTTCTTCGGCCTTGATGGCTGGGCTGGCCTGGCGGCGGTGCACGCCCTGATCTGGCAGGGCCGCCTACCGCGGCCCGGCCTGCGCTTCTGCTCTGCTGGAGCCGGCCTCGTGGTGATCGAGAGCGATGGTCACCATCGCTCCTGCCCGCGCACCGACGAGAACCTCTCGGGCTCGTTGGGTGACGCCTGTCGCAACTGCCGGTTTCTGCTTGCTTGCGGGGGTGGCTGCCGAGCGTTGGCCGGAGCGGACGGCCAGCCAAATTGTCCGCCCTTCGAGGGGCTGCTAGCGGCCGCCGCCGAGGCCTGGCTGCCCGAGCTCGAGGCCAAGGCGGCCCATTGCGCGCGTTTCGCGAGGAAGGTCCCATGAGAATCGCGCTGGTCGTCCCCAATGTTGCGCGGCACCTGCACGCCGAGACCTTCGAGCCGTTGGGCGTACTCTACTTAGCGGCGCTCGCCCGCTCCGAGCATGATGTGTGCATCATCGACGCCTTCAACCGCGACCTCGGCCTGGAGGAGGCGTGGGCCGAGCTGTTGGTGTTCCGGCCGGACTTGGTCGGGCTGAGCTTGACTATGAGTCCGACCGCGCCCTTTGCTCGCGCCTTGGCCCGCCGGGTCAAGCAGTGGGACTCGCGGACGGTCGTGATCGCAGGCGGCACTCACGCCACCTTCTGTGCAACCGAGTTGGCGGCACGCGACGAGATCGATGCCGTCGTGCTGCATGACGGCGAGGGTGCCTTCGCCGAGATCCTGGCTGGTCGGCCGCTGACCGATGTCGCCGGACTGGTGTTGCGGGTCGATGGTCTGGTGGTCGAGACGCCGGCGCGGCCGTTGCCGGCCGAGTTGGAGTCGCTGCCGTTCCCCGCTCGTGACCTGCTACCGTCGCCGGAGATCTATCAGCGCCGCCATGTCCTGTCGAGCCGGGGATGCGTGTTCAGATGCGTCTATTGCGCTGCATCGGTCATGCAGAAGTTCCGTTGGCGCTCGCGTGGCGCCACCAATGTCGTCAATGAGATCGTCGAAATCGCCGAACTGGGGTTTCCGCGCTTCTATTTTGCCGATGACAACTTCACGGTTAACCGCCGTCGTGTGCTGGAAATCTGCGCCGAACTCACCCGCCGTTGTCCAGAAGCGCACTGGTCTTGCCTATCGCGGGTCGAATTCATTCGCGATGAAAAGTTGTTACGGGCGATGGCTGCGGCTGGTTGCGACCAGATCTTCATTGGTGTCGAGTCCGGCAGCGACACGGTGCTTGCCCAGATGGAGCGCCATTACACTGCCGCCGACGTCACACAGGTCGTCGATCGCTGCCGATCGGCCGGGATCGAGGTCACCGCCTCTTTCATCGTCGGCAATCCCTTTGAGACCGAGACAGACGTGCGGGCCAGCTTCGAGCTGGCCCGGCGCATCGACACCCCAAACGTCGCCTTCCACATTTTCACTCCCTATGTCGGTACTCCTGCCTGGACAGATCCTGGAGCACTCGGGCTAGACATCCTGACAACCGACCCAGAAATTTTCGACAAGAACCGAGAACCAGTCTCCCAAACCAACCATCTATCGCGGACTCGGATCATGGAACTCTATTGCGAATCCTTCGGTATCTCGCTGGAGAAAGCCCGTCAAAGGCTGTGGTCTCGGCCGTCCTGAGGCGGCGGATAGGGATGAACTCCTCGCCGCCGGACGGAAGCGTCTTGGCGTGTGCCCCGTAGCGCGGTGTCGGAACGGCGCACAAGCTTCGAGGTGGGGCGAAAAAAGCCACGGACCAAGTCTATCGTAAGCGTCGTCTCGTCCCCACCGTGAGCAATTCGGCCGTCTCTGTCATCGATGTCGGATCACTATGCCTGTTTTCTGGGGTTTACTACCATCACGAGCGGTCTCGGGGCGGCTGACAATCGAAAAGGGCGGCCGCGTCACCGTCGGCGGCGTTGGTTGCCGGCTCAAAAGGCGCGGATCGTTGCGGAGAGCCGTCAAGGGCACGAGAGCGTTTCGGCGGTCGCGCGGCGTCACGGCGTTCACCCCAATCCGCTTTATGCCTGGTGGCGGGCCTTGCTGTTCGAAACTGATGACGAGGCCCCCTCCCGACCGGGCACAAGCGTCGCCCAAAGCGGAGCGGGGTCGGGTCAGCCGGTGACGGCGGCGGCGTGCCCAGGCGCGGTCGCCCGAGTCGTAACTCTGGATTGTTTTTCTTTGGACACCACCCGCGGTTAGCGCATCACCCAGAGCGATCGCTGCTGTCAAGAGTCTCGGCTTCATAATGTGCCTTGATCCGCCGGTTCCGATTTGGACAGGTGGGCGCACGATTCGTAACTCTTGATTGTCTTTCTCCGGACATCACCCGCGGTCGACGCCTCACCCCAAGCGATCATTGCTGTCAGGAGTCTCGACTTTAAAAATGTGCCTTGATCCGATGGTCCGGTCAGGCCAGTCGGGCGCACAACTGGACTCGGGAAATTCTTATTCGATACCTGCTCAGACCAATCACCGAGCATCTGCAACAAACATCTTGTTTAGTTAGGTGTTTAATTGGATGAATGTACTCGTTGACTACTACTTTTGAATTCACCGCATTGGGGATTGCAAGACCCGGTGCCCTGTGTCTTACTGAAACGTGGCGCGAGAATCCAGGGGCTGACATGACGGTTGGCTGCTGCAATATTTAGAAACACTGGTAAACACGCCGGACCTTCCAAAATGGATGGGTATCGACCCAAAATGGATGGGTATCGACGGTCGTGTTTTAATGGTTTTCTTTGATCACTGCGGGGAGCGCTGCCCACCACAGGCGGCCGTGGATGGAACACGATCTGATCATGGCACACTCACATAATGACAGCAATGATGACAAACTGGCTCCACCACATCTTTTTCAGGAGCTGGTCAATCTTTTGGAATCAGACCGACGGACCCCGGATCAGGAACTATGCTACTGGAAAGGTCTTGCTGCCGAACTGCGTGACTCCGAAGAAAAACTGCGAGATATTCTTGATCTTATTCCAATCGGGATTCAACTTTTTTCGATCGGATCAGATGACATCATCACTTTGATCTCATCGAACAAATTTGCAGACAGAATTTTTCGAATTGACCATAGTGAGTATATTTTTAGACCTTTGCTGGACGAATTGCCAATTTTGCAAAAACAGAAAATTCGGAACGACCTGTGCAATGTGGTCAGGACCGGAATTTCTATGCGTTTTGATTATATTATGGTTGAGCTAGTTAATGACAGGTTATGCCTTGAGATTCATGCTTTTCCCAACGGCGGGAATCGATTGTTGGTCGCCTACATCGACCATACCGAACGAGAGTGGCGCGACCAAGAGGTCCGAAAGCTGTCGCAGGCGGTCGAACAAAGCCCGGCTGCGGTGGCGATCATCGATGTCAATCGGATGATCGAGTATGTCAATCCCCACTTCGTTACGATGACCGGTTATCGCCCGGACGAAGTGATCGGGTTCGATTGGAACCGGATCGAGCACGATACCGCCACTTCGGAAACCTTGCGCGGGGTCGATCTTGCTTTGACCAAGGGTCAGCCTTGGCGTGGTGAGGTCAAGAACATCAAGAAGTCCGGTGAGCATTACTGGGAGAGCATCAGTATATCGCCGATCCGGGCCCCGGACCGGACCACGACACACGCCTTGATTGTCAAAGAGGATATCACCCAGCGCAAAGAGTATGAGCGACGCCTGTTGTTCCAGGCCAATTACGATGAATTGACCACATTACCGAACCGCCTGTTGACGCTGGATCGACTGACGCAGGCGATCAATCATGCCCGTCGCGAACGGTGCGCGGTCGCGCTGCTGTTCATCGATCTCGACGACTTCAAGAAGGTCAACGACACGCTTGGCCATGCGGTCGGCGATCAACTCCTGATCGAGGCGGCGCAGCGGCTGCGCCGCCTCGTTCGGGCCAGCGACACCGTCGGACGGCTCGGCGGCGACGAGTTCCTGATCGTGTTGCCCGACCAGCAGGACATCACCAACGCACAAATCGTTGCCCACAAAGTCATTACAGCATTCTCAGAACCATTCTTTTTCAATAATCAATCTCTGGTATTGAGCACCAGTATCGGGATTGCTTCGTTCCCATCAGATGGCACGGACCCGAATGTTCTGATGCGCAATGCCGATATGGCGATGTACCGGGCTAAAGAAGGTGGACGCAACTCATTTCAGTTTTTTGCCAAAGAAATGGATGAGCAGGCGGCCAGGCGACTTCAAATTGAATGCAATCTTAGAACTGCAATTGCCAATCTTGAACTTTTCCTCGAGTTTCAGCCAATCATAGAGAGTGCCAACGAGCGCATCATTGGCGCCGAGGCGTTGTTGCGGTGGCGAAACAACAAACTTGGACTGGTCGCCCCAAATGATTTCATCTTTATCGCGGAGCAGAGCGGATTGATCATCGAAATGGGAGAATTCGTGCTCGATCAAGCCTGCCGGCAGATCCGGGCGATCGAGGTCGCGCTCGGGCTGCCGCTTCGGGTTTCGGTCAACGTGTCGTCGCGCCAGTTTCGCGGGCCCGCGCTGGTTCAGGCGGTCGAACAGGCCCTGGCGACCACCGGGATGGCACCGTCCAGCCTCGAGCTCGAGATCACCGAACGGGTGATCGTCGATGACTCGCCGACCACGGTTGCGACCTTGGAGCGGCTCGCCAGCCGCGGCATCCGGCTTGCCATCGACGATTTCGGGACCGGCTATTCGTCGCTCAGCTATCTGCGGCAGTTTCCGGTCAACGTGCTGAAAATAGATCGATCGCTGCTCAGCAACATCGACCGCGATCGCAAATCCGCCGCGCTGGTGCGAGCGATCGTGTCGATGGCCCATGCGCTCGAGCTCGAGGTGGTCGCCGAAGGGGTCGAGACCGAAGGCCAGGTCGCCGCGGTTCGACAGGCGGGCTGTGACTTGGCCCAAGGGTTTGTCTTCGCGCGACCGCTGTCGGCGGCCGGCTTTATTGACATGGCGCGACGGTGGACCGACGATCGGCGCTGCGGTGCCGACCGAACGGGTGCCCGGGCATGAGCGGGACGCGTGTTGCAACCGACGCACGAACCACCCGGGTGTTGAGCGCGATCCGCGCCCATCAGGCTTTCGTCGGCGGCCGCACCGGCGGCGCCCGCCTCGCCCTCAACCGCGCCGATCTGTCCCAGATGCGGATGTCCGGGATCACCTTCGAGTTCGCCGCCCTGGCGGCCTGCAACTTCGGCCGCGGCGACTACAGCAAGTGTCGGTTCGATCACGCCGACCTGTTCGGCGCCAGCTTCATCAAGACCGAGCTGACACGCGCCAGCTTTCGGCGCGCCGACCTGCGCGGCGCCAATTTCCGCGGCGCGATCCTGATCGATGCCTGCTTCGACCAAGCCAACCTTCAACCCGGAATGATGGCGACGGTCGGGCTCGACGGCGGTCTCGAGACCGCGCGCTCGGCCGACTTCAGTCACGCCAAAATGCGCGGGGCCCAACTGACCAACGCCACGCTGACCCAAGCCGAATTCACCAATGCCGACGTCGCCTCGGCGGCGTTCGACGGCTCCGACATGGCCTCGGTCAACCTGTCGGGCGCCAATCTGTCGGGCGCAAAGTTTCGCGGTGCCAAGCTCAACCACGCGATCCTCGACGGTGCCAATCTCGACGGCACCGACTTCACCGCGGCCGACTTGCGCGATGCGTCGCTGCTCAACGTCGATCTCGCAACCGCGACGCTGAACGGGGCGCGGCTGGACGGCAGCAAACGCGAGGACGAGGCCGGACGGCTCGATCTCGACGACATCGTCGCCGCCCATCGCCAGTGGATCACGAGTTCCGGCAAGGCCGGCGCCCGCGCCCGGTTCGACGGCCGCACCCTGTCCGGTCTTTCCCTGTCCGGTCGCGACCTCAGCGGCGGCTCGTTCCGCAACGCCCGGTTGATCGGCACCCGGTTCAACGGCGCCAACCTGACGCTCGCCGACTTCGCCGGCGCGGTCCTGCGCAACGCCGTGCTCGACGAGGCGTGTCTGAGCGGGGCCAATCTCTCGCGCTGCGACTTGAGCGGCGCCTCGATCCGCCAGGCCAGCCTGGTCGCGATCGACCTGGTCGGCGCCGATGGCCGGCCGACCGGGCGCACAATGCCGACCAACCTCACCGCAGCGATCCTGGTCAATGTCGATCTCACCGACAGCGACCTGCGCGGCGCCAACCTCGGTGATGCCAGGGTCACCGGCGCGTGCCTCCTCGACACCGACCTCACCGGTGCCACGGTCGACGGCTGCGACCTCTCCGAAGCGGCGTTCGGAGACCGCGAGGCACTCGAAGACACCGGCAACGCTCAAGACCAATCGGTTTGTTCGAAGTAGATTTCGAATAGCGATCACAGGAAGAACGGCGGAGATGGCAGACAAACCGGGGGACGTCCCCCTTCGCAATATCCCTGCAACCTTCGAGGAACGCGGCGTCGGTCTGCCGTTTGCGTCCGAGAGGCTCCAATTGGCGCGGGTCCGGCGGACCGATCGCGGCCAGCTCGAGATGGTTCTGCCCAACTTCGCCGACACCAATGCCCTTTACGTCGTGCCCTGGACGGCGATCCCGGACCTCGGCGGGTTGACGCTCGCCGATCGCCTGCTCCATCGCGAGGTGATCCGGGAGAACGCGACCACCCCCTTTGCCGTGCGCCGTCTCTGGCTCACGATCGCCGAAAGCGGCGCCGCCGGTGCCGACGCACGCGAACGCGCCGAGGCGGCACTCGTGGTCGACCGGACCCAACACCTGACGGTGAGCTTGGCCTTGGTCGTTGCATCCCTGCGCCTGATCGGCCGATCGCCCGAAGCTCTGTCGTTCCACCGGCTCGACCAGATCCCGGGCCTGCTGCGTGACCGGGTGGTCGCCGACGCGCTGCAGGAAGTCTTCGGTCTCAACCCGCCCGCCTGGTATCACAGCGTGACCAACCTGGGCGAAGCGCTGGCACCGGTTGGACTCGCCAACAGCGATCCGCCGGCGCGGTTTCGACAGCTGCTCCGCGATCTGTCACAATTTCAACGATTGCTGCGCGATTGGTCGACCACGGTGACCGGTGAACTTCGCGCGCTGGTCGCGTTCATTATCGAGGTCGCCGAGCACACCCGGGCGCAGGTGCAGGCGCCGCTTGCCAGGCTCGACGACCAGGTCCGCGACGTCGAGGCGTTGGTTGACGGGTGGGTCCGCCGACGCGCCGACATCACCGACGACATCGACCGGATCTCCTGGCTGCTCGACGGCTGGGAACCGGTGATCGCGCTGTGGGATGAGGCCACCACCGGGCCCGACGCGGTGCCCGCCGAGACCCTGGACAAGATGGTGCGCCATCTGCCGATCCTGCCCAGTACCGAGTATCGACAGGTCGACGAGACGCTCGACCCGAGCGAGCCGCTCCGGCGCCAACGCCGGTTCGTGCGCTTGTACGAGGACTGGCGCACCGGCCGCGAGGACACCGCGCTCTTGAGCCTGATCGAAAAATCGCGGACCGATCCGTCCCGCACCGGCTGGGCCGGCCAATGACCGACGAGTTCGACGCCTTGACCCGGTCGCTCGCCCACCGGGTCACCGAGATCGACACGCCCGACGTGCTCCGCTTGGCCTCCCTGGTCGGCCGGTTGGAGCAAGAGGCCGCGCGCCGGACCCTGCAGGCGGTGATCCGGCCCCGGCTACGGATGCTGAGGCCCGACCGGCCGTTGACGCCGCAGCGGTTGTTCTGTCTGCCGTTCGAGCATCTGTTGGTCAACCATCGCTCGCCGGCACGGTTCGGCACCCCGGAGGTGCCGCGGCCCGCGATGGCCCGCCTGTGGCCGCTGATCGCGGACCCGGTCACCTGCGCCTTTCACCGGATCGAACTCGACCCGGCGTCGGCGCGACTGTGCCAAATCCGCAGCGATCCCGACCTGATTCCCGACACCCACTGGTCCGCCTGCACCCGGGCGGTGCGTGACGGCCTGCCCCGGCTGGCCGGCGACCATCCCGACGACGACGACGCGGCGCGCTCGGGCGCGATCATCGTCGAGTGTCTCACCCTCCACCACCCGATCCTGAGGTTGGCCGCCGAACATCGGGACGCCAGCCCGGGGTCGCGGTGCACCCTTGAGGAGCTGTTCCTCGACTTGTTCGGCGAGCACAACCGTTCCGACCCGGCCGGGTCGGAACGGTTGTGCCGTCTCGCGACGCCGCTGGTCGGCGGGCCTGCGGGCGTGGTCCGGGTGTTGGGCTGCGGGATCGAGCTTGGCGGCCGCGACCGCGCGGCCGAGAGCGCCCGCCGCGTGATCGACACCCTGGTGCGCGACCTCGCGGACGCGCTGCGCGCGTGCGGCCGCGATCCCAGGCTGTTCGACTGGTTTGCCCGCCGCGAGCTCGATCAGCTGTTGGCGCTGCACGGCCTGATGTGGCAGCTCGCCCGAGGGTCCGGCGACCGCTGGCTGTCGGGCCAGGCGGACCTGTTCGCGCGCGCCCTCAGCCATTTCGTGGTCGGTGCGGTGCTGCCGCGCCTCGCCGAGGCGATCGCCGCGCGCCTCGACGCGGTGGTCGCGGCGGACGCCGGCCGGATCGCGACCGCCGAACAGGCGGCGCTGGAACGGCTGTTCGGGGTCTACGACAGTCTCGACGCCGGCGCGATCGGGCCCGAGATCGACGCGCAGGCCCGGTCCGACCGCGCGGGGTTCGCGGCCGCGCTCGGGGCGGCGCTCGACCGCCATGCCGCCGCCGGCGGGCTCGGCGATCGCCTGACCGCGGCCGGCGGTCTGTTCAAGCTGTTCGAACTCGTGGCCGGGCCCGAGGCCGCGTTCCACCGCCTGGTCGGCGCCGCCGGGTGACCCCGGGGCGGCGTCCCGCCGCCCCCAGCCGGAGGTACGTCGGCCGTCACCGCGCGCGGATCATGAACCATCGGCGACCGGACGCGGCCGGCTCTTGACGGCGGCGTCGCCACGGGCGACCTTCGGGCCACTGGATCAACCTTCCGGCTGATCCCCGAAAAAAAAGGCGCTCGTGAGAGCGCGCGTCGGGGCCGGGTGTCCCCCCCGACCGCCCCCTCCCAAGGAGACCGGACGTAACCGCGATGGCAAGGGTAACCGTGATCGGCGGCGGGATCGCCGGGTTGTCGTGCGCTTTTCAATTCGCCCGCCGACCCGGCTGGACGGTCGAGCTGTTCGAGGCGGCCGATCGGCTCGGCGGCCTTTTGCAGACCGCCTACACGCCGTGGGGCATGGCCGAGCTCGCCGCGCGCGCGGTGATCCACCAAGCCGAGTGGGAAGACCTGTGCGAGACCGTCGGCGCCAAGATCCTGCCGGCGTCGCGCCACAGCCGCAACCGCTACATCTTCCGCGGCCGGCCGCGCAAGATGCCGCTCGGCGTCGGTGAGTTGGTGCCGATCCTCACCGGCGCCGGCCGGCGCTTCGTGACCGACCGCGCGGCCCTGCGCCCCTATCCGGGCGAGACCGTGGCCGCCTGGGGCGACCGCCAGATCGGCCCGGGCGCGACCCGCTATCTGTTGGCGCCGGCGCTCGGCGGCATCTATGCCGGCGATGTCGAACGGTTGAGCGCGAGCCTGATCCTCGGGCGCATGCTCGACCCCAAGGCCAAGCGCACGCCGACCCGGCTGAAAGCCCGCACCGTCACGCCCGAGGCCGGCTTTTCCGACCTGATCAAGAAGACCGAAGCCTATCTGCGGGCCCGCAGGGTCGCGATCCATCTCGGCACCCCGCGCCGGCTCGCGCCCGAGGATCTCGACCACCCGTGCATCGTCGCGACCTCGGCCCGCCAGGCCGCGCCGGTGGTCGAGGCGGTGGCGCCGGCGCTCGCCGACCAGCTGGCCCGGACCGAGATGCTGTCGCTCACCGTGGTCTGCGCCTGGTACCCGCACGACGCCAAGGATCTGAAGGGGTTCGGCTGTCTGTTCCCGGCCGATCAGGGGGTCAGGGCGCTCGGCGTCATCTTCAACGACGTCTTGTTCCCGCGCGACCAGAGCTACCGGTCGGAGACCTGGATCTACGGCGGCGACCGCAGCCCCGAGACCGCGCAGATGGACGACCCGGCGCTGCTCGATCTCGTGCGCGCCGACCGGGCTCGGTTAACCGGGACGCCGGCGGCGCCGATCGGGACCGCGATCCAGCGCTGGCCCGACGCCGTGCCTTATTACACCCCGGCTCTCGAAAAATTCCTTGCGACCCTCGATCTCCCGCCCAACCTGCACTTGGCCGGCAACTACATTGTCGGGATCGGCCTTGCCAAGATCGTCGAGCACAGCACCGTGATCGCCGCCCGGCTCGGCGCCGGCACCTGAGCCGCGCCCAAGTCGCGCGATGCCGCGGCCGGCCATGTCGGGCGCCCGACCGCGGCGAGGAGACCGAGACCACCCGGGTCCCG
>JANQHG010000136.1 GCA_028277115.1 Azospirillaceae bacterium | reverse complement strand
GACGCCAAACACCGCCGCCAAGCGACCCTGTTCCAGGACCCGCAGGCATGCGTGTTCGCGGTCGGCCCTCTGTTGCGCGACGCGTGCGAGGAGTTGGCCGGCCGGCAGCCGATCATGCTGGTGCCGGGGTTTCCCGACCGGCCGGCGGGCACGCCGCCGGACAAGAGTTTGGTCGCGATCACCTTCGGGCGGATGGACCGCACATCGGACCGGATCAAGCAGGGCCGGCTCGCGGTCGCAGGGTTCGGCCGCGCGCTCAAGACCAAGGCGGGCTATCCGTTCCCGATGCGGCGGCTCGACGCGCCGCGGCTCTACCTGATCGGGATCGGTGCGGACTGCGCGGCCGAGGCGGCCGAAGCGCAGGCGTTCGTCGACACCATGGCCGAGCGCGCGGTCAATCTGATCGCGCTGCCCTATGACGAGGAACGCCAGGCGCTGATGCAGCGTCTGGCGGGCGCCAACCTGTCCTTGATGCTGTCGTGGCACGAGGGCTTCGGCCTGACCGGCTGGGAGGCGATCGCGTCCGGGGTGCCGTTGATCGTCGGCACCCATTCGGGCCTGTATCGGCTGATCGACGAGGAGCTCGGCTGCACCTGGGCCGACACGGCGCGCGCGTTCCTCGGCGGTCTCGGCGTCGATCCGGCCCCGCGCGCCGCCGCCGGCCCCGCCGACCCTGCCCGCCCGCTGCCGGGAGACGCGCCATGGCCGTGACCTGGCTGCATGTGTCGGACTTTCATTTCCGCAAAGCCGACGCCTACGACCGCAACCAGGTGCTGAAGGCGCTGGTCGAAGCGGTCGCGCGGTTCCGCGACCAGGGCCGCAAACCGGACCTGATCTTCGCGACCGGCGACATCGCGCACGCGGGCAAGCCCGAGGACTATGCCGCGGCCGGCGCCTTCTTCGACCACCTGTTGGCGGCCGCGGGGGTCGATAAGCGCCATTTCTTCGTCGTGCCCGGCAACCATGACGTCGACCGGGATAAGAGTATCGGTCTCTCCAGAACGCTCGGTTCGGGGGAAGATCCGGATAAATTTTTCGATCCGGCCAGGCAGAAGCACCATATCACCGAAAAGCTCGGCGCGTTCGCCGCCTGGTACGACGCCTTTTTCGACGGGATCCGAACGTTCCCCGACCGCTCCAGCTGCGGTCCGGTCGAGGCGGTGACGATCAACGCGCTTAAGATCGCGGTTCTGCCGCTCAACAGCGCCCTGTTCTGCTGCGCCGACGACGACCAGGGCAAGCTGTGGCTCGGCCGGCGCTGCCTCGAGGCCGCGCTCGCCGAGGCCAAGGGGCTTGCGCCCGATCTGACGGTCGCTCTCATCCACCACCCGCTCGACTGGCTGTGCGAGACCGAGCAGGACACGATCAAGGCAACGCTGTTCGACGCGGTCGATGTCGTGCTGCGCGGGCACCTGCACAAACCCGACGCCGAGAGCTCAACCACCGTCGGCGGCACCACCCTGGCGCTCGCGGCCGGCGCAACGTATCAGACCCGAAAGTACCCCAATCGCGCGCTCTACGTAACCGTGGCGGACGGGGCGGCCAGGATTTTCCCGATCCACTATGTCGACAGCCCGCGGGCCGCTTGGGTGCTCGACACCGGCTGTTTCCCGTTCGAACCAAACTATGAAGGCGTCCTGCCGCTGCCGCGGTTGGCGACGCCGGGAGCGCCCGGTGCGGTCCGGGCCACAACGGACCCGCCGAGGCCGACCGGGAGCGACGCCGGGCGGTTTCGCTTCGACACCGAGATTCGGTTCCGGGTTCTGAAGGGCCAGGTCGGCGAGGCGCTCGCCAAGTCCCACGCGGCAACCGGGGCGGTCGCCCGCACGCTCGGCCGGCCCGGGACCGCGTCCGATCCGGACGCGCTGGCGGCGTTGGTCGATCATCTCATCGACCTGCCGTTCGACCGCGGCACGACGGCTTTGACCGAAGCGCATGTCCAGATGATGCTCGCCCGGAACCAGCCCGGGGTCGCGGCGATCCGGACGGTCGGCCGTTTGTTGATCCCGTGGCTCTATGTCGCCAGCAACAATATTTTTGATGAACAGTGGGAGTCGGTCGGCCTTGGCGATCTCCTGCAGCTCCCGGCAGGGATCGAGACCTTTGCCGAGCTGGTCATGGCCGGCTTGGACCGGCGCGAGGTCGCTTATCAGGCGATCACCGACACCAACTGGCCGCGGAGCAGATTCGCCCTGCGGCTGGGCGGGCCGGAAAGCGGGATCAAGGACGCCACCGAGGCGAACCTGAGGCACGACCTGTTCCGGCGCCTGGACCCGGCGCCGGAGTTCAAGACCCGTAGCGACGACGATAAGGACCAGGCGATCGACGCGCGCCTGGAACATTTCGTCAAGAGAAAAGGCATCCGTTTTTATGTGATCTGCCCGACCCCGATCGGCGGTCCCGGCGAGATTACCGATCATCGCGAAATGCTGGCGCGGATCGCCCGGCGTTATCGGTTCTTGGTTTTGGTCCAGCTCGACGGTGCCTTGGCCTTGGACCATCAGAAGCTGTTCGACGACATCCGCCACCTGCTTGAACCCAACCGGACGGACTGACGCCGCGATGGACCGGATCGATCTCCCGACCACGGCCGACGGCGTCGTCACTGTCGATTTGAAGCCCGACGGCGGCGCCGGCGACCGCGTCCACCTGCTGGGCGCGACCGAGATCCACGCGGTCAACGCGGCGATCGCCGCCGGCCGGCCCTTGTTGGTGCGCGGCGAACCGGGGACCGGCAAGAGCCAGCTGGCGCGCGCCGCGGCCATGAAGCTGCACCGCGCCCTGGTCCAAGAGGTGATCGACTATCACGCCGAATCCCGCGACCTGATGTGGACCTTCGATGCGGTGCAGCGTCTGGCCGATGCGCAGATCGCGGGCGCGCTGGGGGAGGACCGGGCCACCCTCAAGACCGAGCTCGCGGTCGCCAAATACTTGCGTCCCGGCCCGTTGTGGTGGGCGTTTCACTGGGCCGGCGCGGCCGAACAGGCAACCTGTGTCGGCGCCCCGCATCCACCGCTACCGGACGGCTGCCACCACGAAAACGGCTGCGTTCTGTTGATCGACGAGATCGACAAGGCGGAGTCCGAGGTGCCGAACGGCTTGCTCGAGGCCCTGGGCGCGCGGGCGTTCACGCCGTTCGGTCACTGCGCGCCGGTCCGGGCGATCGACACGCCGCCGCTGGTGGTGATCACGACCAACGAGGAACGCGCGCTGCCCGACGCGTTTCTGCGCCGCTGCCTGGTGCTGTGGCTGCGCCTGCCGGAGGCCGAGGACGACCTGATCGCCTTCCTGGTCGCGCGTGGCCGGGCCCATTTCTCGGACGTCGCCGCGCCGGTGCTGGAAAAGGCGGCCCGCATGCTGGTGCGCGACCGCCGGGCGGCGACCGAGGCGCAGCTGCAACCGCGCCCCGGGCAGGCGGAGTATCTCGACCTTGTGCGCGCCGTGCGCGGGTTGGCCCCCGCCGATGACCCCGAGGCCCAGATCGCCTTGCTCGAGACCGTGGCCGGCTTCGCGCTGAAAAAGCACGCCGGTTTGCCGGCGTAACCAAGGGGGACCCGCGCGGATGGCCGACGACCAACCGATCGATCCCCGGCCCTTTCACCCGCGGGGCTGCGGCGGCTACGCCGATCTCGTGCTCGCCCACAAGACCGGCGGGCCGGGCCAGCTGGCGGCTGCGGCCGCGCTGCTCGGCTACCAGGCGGTGCCGCAGCGGCCGGTCGCGCCGCGGGGCGAGCCGGAACCGCCCCCGCCGACCGAGCCCGCACCGGACAGGGTCGAGGCCCCGACGCTCGAGCGCCGGGCGCTCGACGACGCCGTGTTCTGGCAACCGGTCGCGCGCACCTATGTCCAACCTTTGGTCGAGGACGACGAACCGCCGCCGGAGACCGATTATCGCGACACCCGGCCGGCCGCGCCGCCGCCGGTCGTCCCGCTCGGCCGGTGGAGCGCGCTGGTGCCGCGCGCGCGCGCCGCGTTCGCCGATCGGGTCGAGGGCCGGGCGCCCGACCTCGACCGGATGATCCGCCGGCTCGGCAAGGGGCGCCAGCTCGACCGGCTGCCGCGCCTGCGCCGGCGGCGCTGGGGGCGGGCGGTCCAGATCGTCGTCGACCGCAGCGAACGTCTGATCCCGTACTACCACGACCAAGACCTGGTCGCCGCGCGCCTGGCCGCGTTGTTCCCGCGCCATGCGATCCAGTCGGCGTTCGTGACCGACGGCCTCGACCAGCCGCTCCTGGACGGGCCGGACGGCCGGTTTCGCGACTATCAGCTGCCGCCCGCCGGCACCCTGGTGGTGGCACTGAGCGACCTTGGCTGTCTTGCCGGCACCCCGGCCGCGGCGGCGATGTGGGCGAGGCTCGGCGCCCGCCTGGTCGCCGCCGGCTGCCGGCCGGTCGCGTTGCTGCCCTGTCCGCCGGCGCGCTGGCGCGCCGACGCCGGCCGCGCCTGGACCCGGGTGGCGTGGGAGCGGCCGGCGACCGCCGCGCCGGCGGGACCGGCGAGCGTCGCGGCCCTGCTGCGGCTGCTGGCGCTCGCCGTGCGCATCGAGCCCGGCCTGCTGCGCGAGGTCCGGCTGCTGCTCGGCGCCGACGCCGGGGTCGAGGCCTTGGTGTGGACCGACCCCGCGCTGATCGACCGCTCCAGCGTCGCCGCCACCCTGGCGCCCGAGGCGATCCGCCGCCTGCGCGCCGAGGCGTGCCGCACCGACCCCCCCGAGCTGCGTGCCGCGGTGGTCGCGCGGATCAAGGCCTGGCGCGCCGGGATCGCCGACGAGGTCTGGGACGACGAGCTCCAGAACCTCGACCCCGAGACCCGCGCCGCCTTGCCGGCGGCGATCCGCGACAACGACCTGCCGCTGTCCCGCCGGCGGATGATCGCGCTGGCCGAGACCTTGGCTCACGGGCAGCACGGCGGCGCGTATGCCCGGCGCCTCTTCGAACGCGCCGCGCCGCAACGGTTCGACCCCGCCGACCCCGCGTTGCGCCGGGCTCACGCCCGGCTCAATCACGCCGCCTGGCGCGACCTGCCGGACCGGCCGCCGCCGCCGCCCGGGTTCGACCCCGCGCACATCGCGGCCGACCCGGCGCGCGAACGCTCGATCGACCTGCGCCAGGTCGGCGACACCCTGGTCGCGGCCGAGACCGCCGCGCCGCCCCCGACCGCGGGCAGCCCGCTTGCCACCATCCGCACCGCCAACGGCGTGATCGCCGTGGTCGCGGCCGCGCCGATCGCTCGCGCCGCGTTCTGGGCCTCGGGCGCCCCACCGCCCTGGGCCGACGACTGGGGCTGGGACGAGTTCGGCGCCTGGGTGACCTTTTCGGTGACCCCGTCCGGGCTTCGGCGGGCGAAGACGGCGGCCCCGGTGTCGCAGCGCCTGCGCTGGATCCCGCCCGGCACCTTCCGGATGGGGTCGCCGGAGACCGAGCCGGGCCGAGACGACGTCGAGGGACCGCAGCATCCGGTCACGATCTCGCGCGGCTTCTGGCTGATGGATACCCCCTGCACCCAGGCGCTGTGGCAGGCGGTGACGGGCAAGAACCCGAGCCAGTTCAAAGACCTACTTCGCCCGGTCGAGACCGTGAGCTGGGACGATGTCCAGGGGTTTTTGAACACGATCAACCGGCGGATCCCGGGGCTCGACCTGACCCTGCCGACCGAGGCCGAATGGGAATATGCCTGCCGCGCCGGGACCACCTCCGCGCTGTACACCGGTGAGATCGACATCCTCGGCGCGCGCAACGCACCGGCGCTCGATGCGATCGCCTGGTATGGCGGCAATAGCGGGGTCGACTTCGATCTGAAGGAGGGTGAGGGCAGCAGCGGCTGGCCGGAGAAACAACACGCCCATGAGCGGGCCGGACCCCGGCGGGTCGGCGAAAAGCAGGCCAACCCGTGGGGCCTGTTCGACATGCTCGGCAATGTCGATGAATGGTGCCGCGACGGACTGCGGGACTATCGGGCGAGGGCGGAAACCGACCCGACCGGCCCGTTGGAAGCCGGCGTGGTGCGCTGCATCCGGGGCGGGTCGTGGGACGGCATCGCGCGGTTCGTGCGCGCGGCGTACCGCCACCGGTTCCGCCCCGGCGGCCGTAGCGACTACCTCGGCTTCCGGTGTGCCCGAGTTCAGGTCGTGAGCCAAGCAGGCCAGGGGGAAGCGGAGCCGGCGGCCCCGGCGCGAGTCCGAGCGGCGGAGCGCCGGACCGCGCAGGTGCAGCCGAGCGACGCGGTGCTCCAGCTTGGGGACGGCGCGGCAGCGGACCGCGGTCCGTTGCTGCCGGCCGGCACGATCGAGCTGCGCACCGACCGCGAACACCTGCACCTGAGCCGCCTGACCTGTCCCCCATGGGCCGACGCGATCGGCCGCGATCGCTTCGGCCTGTGGTTCCGAGTCGCGCTCGCAACCGACGGCCCCGCACCGGTGACCCAGCGCCTGCGCTGGATTCCGCCGGGCCGGTTCCTGATGGGCTCGCCGGATAACGAGCCGGGCCGAAACGACTGGGAGGGACCGCTGCACCCGGTGACGATCAGCCGCGGCTTCTGGCTGATGGACACCCCTTGCACCCAGGCGCTGTGGCAGGCGGTGATGGGGGACAACCCGAGTCGCTTCCAGTCGCCGGACCGATCCGTGGAACAGGTGAGCTGGGACCAGGTCCAGACCTTCCTCGCCCGGATCAACGAGCGGGTTCCCGGGCTGGCCCTGACCCTTCCGACCGAGGCCGAGTGGGAATACGCGTGCCGGGCCGGAACCACCACGGCGCTTTACACGGGCGAGATTGAGATCATCGGCGAGAACAACGCGCCGGCGCTTGATCCGATCGCCTGGTATGGCGGCAACAGCGGGGTCGAATTCGACCTGGACCATGGCGGGAGTAGCAAGACTTGGCCGGACAAACAGTACCCGCACGAGCGGGCAGGAACTCGGCGGGTCGGTCTTAAGCAACCCAATTCCTACGGCCTGTTCGACATGTTAGGGAATGTTTGGGAATGGTGCCGCGACGGCAGGCGGACTTATCAGGACAAAGCCGAGATCGACCCGACCGGCCCGTTGGAAGCCGGCGCGGAGCGCTGCATCCGGGGCGGGTCGTGGAGCAGCGGCGCGCGGCTCGTGCGCGCGGCCTACCGCGGCCAGGTCCCGCCCGGCGACCGCGGCAGCCTCCTCGGCTTCCGCTGTGCCCGAGTTCAGTCGTGGGCCAAGCAAGCAAGGCGGGAGCGGTGTGGTGATGAGGTCCCGGGGCCGCCACGGCAGGCGTCAGCGCCGGGGCGGCCTCGGGGCCGAACCACACCGCGGGGGGTAATGGGAAAACGGGCAGCCGTCGCCTTGGTCAGCGTGATGCCCGCTCGAGTGTCGCGATACGACCGACCGACCGCGACGATTGGGGGCGGGGTACGACCGGCGTCGCCCATGGGATACTGCGGCCGACGATCGCCAGGTGTCCGGCAACGGAGATCCAATGCAGATACGGTTCTTCACCATCCTGGTCCACGGCGGCGACCACGCGGCCGACGCGCTCAACAGCTTCCTCGGCAGCCACCGCATCCTTGCGATCGACCGGTCGTTCGTCCAAGCAATCCGTCGGCGCGCGGGCTTGCGACATTGGGGCTTCCGTTCGACCGCGGTCCGGCCCGCGCACCGACCTACGTGTGGACGCGATGTTTCGTAGGTCGGGGCGATCGGCCGGCACGACCGATCGGCTTTCCCCGCCGGTTGCGGCCGATCGCCCCGACAGCGGCGGTGCGGCTCGCGGCACCGGCGCCGTCGGCGCGCGGGCTTGCGACATCGGGGCTCCCGTTCGACCGCGGTCCGGCCCGCGCACCGACCTACGTTTGGACACGATGTTTCGTAGCAACCGTCTTAGGTGGTTTTTGGCTGCCAGGAGGTATGCGTCTTGAGCATGGCGT
>JANQHG010000113.1 GCA_028277115.1 Azospirillaceae bacterium | reverse complement strand
GACGAGCCGTGGCACGACGACTTCGGGTTGAGCGATCCGGACGACGCACCGTGGGGTCCGCGGGGCCGGCCGCCGTCGTGGTGATCGAGATCGGGTGATCCAACGGTTGCGTTGCGGTCGTACCGGGCGCGATTGGACACGGGGGGGGCAAGGGTCGTTGCGGCGCGACCGCGCATTGCGATCAGGCGTCGACCGCTGACGATCCGACCCGGATAACCGCACAGCCGGGAGCAATGATCATGGCGATACGTGTCCTTGGTCTTATCATAGGAGTGACACTGTTGTTCGGCTGTCAATCTCAAAAGGTCGAGAGCTTCGCCGGCACCGAGCCGCGGTTCGTGCTTGAGGACTTTTTCGCAGGCAAGACCAGGGCGTGGGGAATTTTTGAAGACCTGTTCGGCAACTTGCGCCGCCAATTCGTGGTCGACATCACGGGCACGCGCAACAACGAAGGCATCGTGCTTGACGAGCATTTCGAGTACCGCGACGGCGAGCGCGACCAGCGGGTTTGGCGCATCCGCCGGGTCGACGAGCACCGCTACGAGGGCCGGGCGGACGACATTGTCGGGGTCGCACGGGGCCGGGCGTACGGAAATGCGTTGAACTGGCAGTACACGATGGACCTGAAGGTGGAGGGCGGCAGCTGGCGGGTCCACTTCGACGACTGGATGTTCCTGCAGCCGGACGGCGTTCTGATCAATCGGGCGCGGGTGCGCAAATGGGGGATCACGATCGGCGAGGTGACGCTGGCGTTTCGCAAGATGCGGTAGCGGGTCGGGGAGTTTACGCGGGGCCGATGATCTGATGCGACAGGTCATCGGCCTTTTCTTTGTATAAGGCTCTTTGTAAAATTTCTGTGCGGAAGGGGCGCGGGACGCGCCCCCTCCACAACGGACGATCAGGGGACGATCAGGCGAGCCAGGCGGTGTCGAGGTCGAGCTGCTTTGATGGGTTGAAGGTGAAGCCCCGTAGACGCACGCTGCTCGCGGTGAACTCGGAGACCCAAAACGGTTGCGCGATCACCGCGTCGGCCTGGAGCGTGCGCTCCAACTCGGCCATCGTCGCCCGGCGTTCGACCGGGTCGACCAGGCCGAGCGCGCGGTCGAGCAGCGCGTCGAACGCCGGGTTGGCGTACGAGGTCTCGTTCCAGTCGGCGCCCGAGCGATAGGCCAGGTTCAAGGTCTGAACCCCGAGCGGCCGGTGCGCCCACGAGGTAAAGCCGAACGGCGTGGTCATCCAGCGGTCCCAATAGGTGCCGCCGGGCAGAATGTTGATCTTGAGGTCGATCCCGGCCGGGCGCAGCATCTCCGCCAACACCTGGCAGGTGTTGGGCTCCCAGGTCGGCTGGGCGACGCAGTCGATCGTCAAGGTCAGCCCGTCCGGATAGCCGGCCTCGGCCAACAGCCGGCGGGCCCGCGCGTGGTCCTGGCGCGGCGCCGGCAGCGGCGCATACTCGGGGTGCATCGGGCCGACATGGTGGTGTTCCGCCGGCACGCCCAGGCCCTGATAGGCGAGCTGGAGCGCGCGCGCCGGGTCGATCGCCGCCTGGACCGCCTGGCGGACCTTCGGGTTGTCGAACGGCGGCTCGGTCACCTTCATGCGCGCGACGCCGGTCTGGCCGCTCTTGGCCTCATGCAGCACCAGGTTGGGCATCCGCCGGACCAGCGGCACCTGCTCGACGAACACGCGGTAAAGCAGATCGACCTGGCCCGACACCAGCGCCGCCAGCCAGGCCGCCTGATCGTCACCGTGATCGATGAAGGTGATGCGGTCGGCAAGCGGCGCGCGGCCCCAGTACGGCGCGTCGCGCCGGTGCAGGCGCGCGACCTCGCCGACCTTGAAGGTCTCGAGCGCGTACGGGCCGGTGCCGACCGGGTTGGCCAACAGATCGCCGCCCTCGTCGGCAAACCGGCGGTGGACGATCAGCGCCGGATAGTCGCCAAGCCCCTCTGGGATCGCCAGATCGGGGACCCGAAGGTGGAAGCGGACCGTGTGGTCGTCGACCGCCTCGACCGCGCCCGGCGCCATCCGGGTGGTGCCGCCCTCGGTCACCGTCATCGAGGCAAAGCGCCCGAGGTTGGACGACCCGGTCGCGGGGTCGAGCCAGCGGGTGACGTTGGCGACCACGTCCTCGGCGGTGAACCGGTCGCCGTTCGACCAGGTGACGCCGCGGCGCAGATGAAAGGTCCAGGTCTTGAGGTCGTCCGACGCCTCCCAGCGCTCGGCGAGCCACGGCCGGGTCACGTTGTCGGGGCCGGTGGTGCACAAGGGTTCGACGATGTGGCGCGCGACATTGGCCTTTTCCGGCCAGTCGAAGGTCGCGGGATCGGTGATCTCCTTGACGTTCATCGAGCAGCGCAGGCGGCCGCCGGCCACCGGGGTCTCGGCCGCGGCAGCGGGGCCCGCGCCCGCACCGCCGTCGAGCCGCCCGGCGAGCGCATAGGCGGCCGAGGCCGACAGGCCGAGCAAGGTCGCGGTGCGCAGGAAATCGCGCCGATCGACCCGTCCGTCGGCCAGACCGTCCGCGAGCGCGGGCAGGGCCGGGTGGGTGCGCGCGAGACGCGCGCCTTCGTCCCGGGCGAGCCCGGGCTCAGCACTCTTTGCCGTTGTCATGGGGACACCCTTGTTGCGGGACACCCTTGTTGCCGTTCCGGTGGGCCGGCGCGTGCGGCCGCCACCGATGGTGCGCCGCACCCGCGCGGAGCCGGCCAGTCGCGGGGTCTCGGCACCGGTGGCGTCAGGCCCGCACCGTCCGGTGCGACGGTCGGCCGAACCGGCGGACCGCGACCCCCAACCTGCACTATCCTGATCCGCCCCGGGACTGTCAAATGCTGACCAGCCCTTTTCCGGGCGACGCCCTGCCCGTCCGCGACACCGATCAGAACATGAACATCATCATCAACAACAGGGCAAAGGCGCAGCCGACCGCGGTCGCGGCGCCGGCGGCGAGCGCCGAGACCGTGTTGACCTCGCCGCTGAACAGCGCATACGCGGTCGCCGCGCCGAAGGTGAGCACGGTGGCGCCGGCAAAGCCGCCGATCCCGGGACCGATCACGCTGCGGATCACGATCGTGCCGAGGATCATGACGATCAGGCCGAGAAAGCCGAGCACCGCCAGCGTCACCGGTTGCGGCACCACCAGATCGCCCGGCCGCACCGCGTCGTACTCGTCGGGCTCGTCGTCGATCGCCACGGCGTAGGCCGGTGCCGATGGTCGGGCCGCGCCGGTCGTCGGGGCCGCCGGTGGCGGGGTGGCAGCACGCGCCGCCGCCGCCGCGGCCGCGGCGGCGCGGCGTTCGCGGTCGGCCGCCTCAAGTTCAGCCACCTTGGCCCGCGCTCGGTCGGCATGGGCGCCGTTCGGGTGGGCCTGCAGATAGGTGCGGTAGCCGGCCAAGCTGTCGGCGGTCGACGCAAGGCCCCAGGCCTCGGCCTCGAGATCGGCCGCGACCGGTGGCGCCGACGGCGGCGCCGGGTGGTCGGCGGCGGCCGGCTCGCCCGCCGAACGGTCGCTCGGCGGCAGGGACGCGACGATCGAGCGGGTCGCCTCCGACAGGGTCTCGTCCGCGGGATCGCGGCCGGCCGGGGTCTCCACCGGCGGGGGCGGCGCCGGGGCCGGTGCGGTCGTTTCGGGTGGGATCAACGCGGTCCGCCACGCCGCGACCGATTGTGGCCGGGCCGCCGGCATCAGCGCCAAGCCGCGGTCGATCGCCTGCAGGAACGGCCTCGAATAGTGGTCGATCGCGGCGTTGACTGCCGGCACCAAGCTTTCGCGCGCCATCCGGTACGGCGCCGCCAGCGGCTTGATCCCGGTTGCGGCACGATAAAGCACCGCCGCAACGCCATAGATGTCGGTCCACGGCCCCTGGGCCGCGCTTTCCTCGTACTGTTCATAGGGCGCATAGCCGGCGGTCAGGATCGCCGTGAAATGCGCGGCGTCGGTGCGCCGCGCCGCGCCGAAATCGATCAGAACCGGGCTTTGGTCCTTGTGCCGGACGATAATGTTCGACGGCTTGATGTCGCGGTGGACCAAGCCCTTCTCATGCACGGCCTCGAGCCCGTCGAGGAACGGCACCAAGAACCGTTTCAGCTCCCGTTCGGTCGGCGGCCGGCCGAGGCTGCCGAGCCAGGCGCCGAAGTCCTGGCCATTTTCATAGTCCATGACCATATAGGCGGTGCCGTTGGCCTTAAAACATCGCCGAACTCGGACGACACTGTCGTGCTGGAGCCGGGCAACCGCACGCGCCTCATTGATGAAACTTTCAAGCTGGCGGTCATAATCATCGCTGAGATGGTCGGTCAGCGGCATGACCGTGGTCCCTTCGCGGCGGGCCAAATGACCGGGCATAAACTCCTTGATCGCGACCTCGACTTCCAGGGTCTCATCGCGGGCAAGATAGGTAATGCCGAAGCCGCCGGCGCCGAGGACATCGAGGATGCGGTAGTCGTCGATCTGTTTCAATTCTGTGAGCATATCGGCGGGTCCACCGGCTGGGTCCGCGCCCCCTCCCCAGGTCGGTGGGCGACCTCGGGACCTTAGCCCGTTTGGCAAAGCCTATCCAATGTTTCGACCGGCAGTCGGCCAGGCGGCCGGGTTGCACCCTGGTCTCAATCGAACAGGGAGTCGCGTGGACGAACGGCCGATGGTCGATCCGGGTAGATCTGCTGTGGCACCAAGACAACCGATCGCAGAGTCGACACGCGCGAGTTGCTGCACTGCAAAAACGGGGATTGACTTGGTCGCGACCGAGCCCCAGGTTAACGCGCATTCATGGCCTGCTGTCGATCTGACTTCTCCCGGATCAGCTTGTTCGGGCGTGTTCGCGGCGGTTCTCGGGACAGGGAGCCGACGGAACGGGTTTCGCGTGCGAACGACGGCGGTCTTCGAGGAGATGCCACCCCGAACGGCCCCTCCCCCGGTTGCCCGTGTCAACGGTGCGGCGCGCGCTGTGCGTCCGACCGGTTGGTCGCAGCCGGCCGGCGCGCTGGCGGCTGAGGCGTCACCGGACGCCGGCCGAATCGGATGGTCCGCGATCGCTCGGGATCGCGCCTCGGTCGACTTGAACCAAAGAGGACAAGGAGCCCCATGCACATGCAAAAAGACGCCGCAAGCCAGGCCCTCACCGGCCTCTCGATCGCCATCATGGTCGCTTCGGGCTTCGAAGAGACCGAAATGACCGAGCCGCAGCGCGCTTTGTTGAAGGAAGGAGGCGCTCCGAAGATCGTGTCGCCCGACCAAGGGCTGGTCAACGGTTGGCACGGCAAGGCCTGGGGGCATTTCTTCCCGGTTGACAAGCAGATCGGCTCGGTGCTCGGTGCCGATTTTGACATGCTGCTGATCCCGGGCGGCGAGCGCAGCATCGCGAAGTTGTCCGACAACCCGCACGGCAAGCGGATCGTCAGCCACTTCCTGGATGCCGGCAAGCCGGTCGCCGCGATCGGCTGCGGGGTCAGCATGCTCGCGATCGCC